>JBJHDB010000001.1:0-35146 GCA_050486325.1 Nitriliruptoraceae bacterium
GTGCCCGGGAAGGGTCCCGGGCGGCGGCTTCTCGACGAACGCCGTGATGCGCCGTCCCTCGCGCACACACACCCCGTACGTCGAGGTGTCGGCGACCCGGGTGAGCACGATCGTGGCCGCCGGTCGGTGTGCCAGGTGCTCGTCGGCGACGCTGCGCAACTCCAGGTCGGTGAGCACGTCACCGTTGAGCACCAGGAACGGGCCGGTGACCCGGTCCAGCGCGGTCAGCACGCCCCCGGCGGTGTCGAGCGGCTCGGGTTCGTCGATCACTTCGATCGCCAGGCCGGGCGCCGATGCCGCGCGGGCGAACGCCTCGAATGGCGCCGTATCGGCGCCGACGACCAGCAGCACGCGGCGAATGCCCGCACCGGCCAGGCGTTGGACGAAACCTGCCAGCAACGGCCGGCCGCAGAACGGCAGGAGCGGCTTTGGCGTCGACGATGTGAGCGGGCGCAGCCGGGTCCCGCCGCCACCGGCGACGATCATCGCCTCGGAAACCCGCGCGGTCATGACGGCCTGCTCCCGGGCGGGGACCCGGGAGGCGACGCGGGCAGCGACCCGGGCGGGGTCCCAGGCGTTGACCCGGAGGGCGACCCGGTCGGTTCACCAGTGGCGCTGTACGAACCGTCGCTGCGTGCCCGCGACACGACCCGTGCGACGACCCACAGGGCGAGGCCCACACGGAGCATCGGACGCAGGATGCGCAACCACGCGGTATCCAGGTGCCGGCGGACGAACCGGTCGATACCCCGGGCATGGGCGATCGATGCACTGATCGGTCGGGTGCGCGTCGAAGCCCCGACGTGATGAATCGCACCGGCAAGCGGCTCGTATCGCAGGCGCCATCCGGCATCGCGCAGGCGTACACCCAGATCGACGTCCTCGACGAACAGGTCGTAGCCCGGGTCGAAGCCACCCACTTCGTCGAACGCGGCCCGGCGAAGCGCCAGAACGCAACCCGACAGCCAGTCGGCATCACGGGCAACGGAGGGGTCGGCGTCCTGCTGGCGGTATCGGCGGGTCCACCGGTTGGACGGGACCAGGCGTGCAAAAGCGGCGTGGCCGATCGCCGTCGAGGGGCTCGGCAGCGCCCGGGCGGACGCCTGTGGCGCTCCCGAGGGATAGCGCACCATCGGACCAGCCGCGCCCAGGCCAGAATCGTCGATGATGGTCCGCGCCAGGTGTTCGACGCAGCCTGGTTCCAGCACGACGTCGGGGTTGGCCACCACGACCACCTCGGCGGTGGTGCACCGGACGCCGGCGTTCGCGCCACGTGCGAATCCGGCGTTGGCAAGCTCGAGGACGCGAACGTCGGGCCGGAGATCGCGCACCACCGCCACGGTGTCGTCACTGGAGCCACAGTCGACCACGACCGTCTCGACGCCGTCGGGAACGGAGGCGAGGAAGCCGGCGATCTCATCGCGCGACTGGTGGGTGACCACGACCACCGCGACCGGCGCCGGCGTGTGCGACGCGGAGGCGGTCACAACCCCGGCACCGGTCACGCTTGCGCCAGCCCTGACGCGGCGATCATCCGCCCGAGCGCATCACGCCAGGTCGGCAGTTCACCGAGGCCACACGCGACGGCATGCCGATTCTCCAGGACCGAGTACGCCGGGCGGGGCGCCGGCCGGGGAAACGCCTCGGAGGTGCACGGCGCGGGAAGCGTCGCCACACCGGCCAGCTCGCAGGCGTGGCGTGCCAGTTCGTAGCGTGTGCAGGAGCCCGAGTTGGTGCGGTGGAACGTGCCGAACCTCCGGGAGACGATCAGGTTTCGCAGCGCCTCGGCGAGGTCGACCGTGTAGGTCGGTGAGCCGGTCTGGTCATCGACGACGTCGAGGCGTTGACCGGTCCGCGCCCGCTCGACGACGGTGCGCACGAAGTTCTGCCCGTTGTCGCCGAACAACCACGAGGTCCGCACGATCTGATGGTCGGTGAGGGTCTGGCGCACGAGCTGCTCACCGGCGAGCTTGGTGCGCCCGTACACGTTGACCGGGGCCGGCGCGTCGAACTCCCCATACGGACGCTGCTGGGTTCCGGATGGTCCACCTCCGAACACATAGTCGGTGGAGATGGTCGTGAGCACCGCGCCGAGCTCGGCGCAGGCACGTGCCAACCACCAGGGGCCGAGCGCGTTGACGGCATGTGCGCGGTCCGGGTCGGACTCGCACGCATCGACGTCGGTGATCGCCGCCGCGTTGACGACCACCTGTGGTCGCACCGCGAGGAGCGCGGACCACACGGCCGCCTCTTCGGCGACGTCCAGTTCGCCGCGTGGCAGGGCGACGACGTGCCAGTCGTCGAACACCCGCACGAGCTCCGCTGCGAGCTGGCCACCCGCGCCGGTGACGAGAACGGTCGCGGCGCGACGTGCGTGACCGCCCATCGTCAACTGGCCGCGTCGCGACCGACCGACACGACGACACGAGCATCCACGGGCGCGGTGACGCCGTCGGGAAGAGGCTCGACCTCGACCCCCAGTGTCGCGGCCACCCAGGAAGCTTCACGCTCCCAACCGTCCAGGGCGAACACGCGGGAATGCTCGTCGGCACGGACCTCGGCCGGACCGGATCCCGCGCCACCCGCCAGGAACCCCGCGTAGATCAGGGTAGGCACAACGATGCGGTCGGCAACACCGAGGTGGTCGCCCCACCACACCGCTACCGGGATCTCGGCCCGCTCCTCGGCGGTGCCACGGTCGGCGATACGACGACCGGAACGCAGGTCGTCGAACAGCGCTTCGGCCCCGGGCCGGTAGGCAACGACGTAGTCGACCCCGTCGATCGTGCGCGTGTAGGCGGGCACGGTCGTCATCGGCACCCCTTGGCGGACCACGTGACGGATCTCGTCGGCCAGCGAGTACATCTCCCCGATGGTCAGCCCGTCGTCGGTGGTGACGTTCGATGCGACGTCGTCGACGAGTTGGAACAGTCGCCGTGGGTCGGACAGGATCCTCGTGTCGGTCAGATCACGAAGCACGGCCCGCAGGAACCGCTGCTGCCGGTCGATGCGCTCGAAGTCGGCGCGTGCACCTTCGCGCGACCGGATGTAGGCGAGTGCCTCCTGCGCGGTCATGTGCTGACGACCTGCCTGGAAGTCGGCGCCACTGCGTTCGTCGAACAACGGGGCGGGAACATCGATCTCCACCCCGCCGAGCGTCTCGACGACGTTGATGAACCCCCCGAGCGACACTGACGCGTAGTGGTTGACCGGCAGCCCGAAGTTGCGCTGGATCGCGGCGATCAATGCGTTCGGGCCAGCCGCGAAAGCGTCGGCCAGCTTGGTGCGACGCCCCTCGTCGTCGATGATGAGCAGGTCGCGTGGCAGGCTGACCAGCGCCATGCCCTGCCGGTCGGTGCTGACCGAGACGTAGATGATGGTGTCCGAACGCTGTCCTTCGAACGCACCGAGGGACAACGCGCGGCGTTCGTCCTCACCCAGGCCTTCACGCGAGTCGGACCCCACCACCAGGAAATGCCGCGCACCCGAAGCTTCGGCGACCTCGTCCAGCTGCGCGAGGGTGACCCGGGTCAGGCTCGCTTCGGCCTGCTGGACAAGTAGCAGCCCCGTCGTGGCGACCGCGGTGACCGCGACGAGCCCGATGACACCGAGCGTGGCCAGCGACCGCCCCAGCGGCCCCCAGCGACGGCCTCCCCGCAGGGTTGGCCCCCAGGACCCGACCCCGCCGTCGGCTACCGACGTGGGCTCAGTCCGCGACATCGAGGTCACTGCCTGCGGTGACGATCAGATCCACCTCTTCGCCTTCGAACGCCAACGGGTCCGGCACCGGTTCGAGCCGCGCGTCGTCGAGCAGCTCGGCGACGAGTATCGCCGCTGTTTCGATGCGCGCGTCACCGGTGGTGTAGGTCACCACGGTCGTGGCCTGGTCGAACGTCGGTGCGTTGCCGGTCCCCATGCTACGAAGCCCCTCGGCGATCAGCCGCGCCTCGACCCGTCCGGCGAGCCCGTCGATCCCGGCACCGTTGAGCACGGCGATTCGCACCCCCCCTGCCACGACGGCCGAGAGCTCGTCGGTCAGCTCGCGCGCCTCGAACGGTGTGCCGTCCCGGAGGTGCTGGAATCGCACCATCGCCGCCTCGTCGAGCGGAATGAGTGCGCCCGTCGACGGGTTGCGCAGCACGGGCACGGTGTCGACGGCGATCGGGACGGAACGGGCCAGTGTTTCGGCGACGCGGACCAACTCGCGCCCGCGCAGGCTGACGTCGGTGATGAACTCCTCCGCCACGACGTCGATCGCCCGCTTGGCGGTGAGTGGCGATCGGGCGGCCGACCGGGTCTCGAAGGCCTGCGCGGCTCCCCGAACCGCACCCGCGACCGTGCGCACGACCACCTCGGGGTCGGGATCGCGCTGGCCGGCGGCGACTGCAGCGGAATCCGCCTCGCGGCACCCGTCAGGCAGGCAGAACTCGATCGTGCCGACCAGGTCGACCAGCCGCGGCATCGCGTCGACGGTCATGCTCACGACGTGATCGATGCGCACCTCGGTGTAGTCGATGACGGCCTGGGCAAGCAGGTCCGTGCCACCTTCGGCGTGGACCTCGTCCAGCGACTGTTCCCCCTGGCCGTCGACGGTCACCTGCAGTTCGTTCGGCAGCAGCAGGACCGCGGCGGCATCGCGCGTCCCGCCGACCTGGACCAGCGCGACCGGCGCCACGAGGTCGGGCTCCACGGGACGGGTCGGATCCCGAGACTCGGTCAACGTGACCAGCACGGTCACCGCGTCGGCTGGCGCCTGCGCACCGGCGGCACCCAGCGGTGCGGTCTCGTCGTCGAGCGCACGCAGGTCGATGCCGCCGAGCCGAAACCATGCGTAGCCCCAGAGCAGAAGCAGCACCAGCGCCCAGACCAGCAGCAGGGCGACGCCGACGGCACCGACGAACGTCAGTGCACGCGACGCGGCGCGTCCGGGGCCCCGCGGGCCGGACGACAGCGCCAGGGATCGGGACGGAGTCACGTCGCGGCGGAACTTCCCTCTCGCGCGGAGTACGCGCTGACTGTGGTGCGGTCGGCGATCGCAGCAGCACCCGGCTTCGGGGCCGCAACCGACGGGTCACGACGAACGACACCGGCATTCGGCGGCGACCGCCAGCACGTTACCATCGGGCCGGTCGACACCTCCCGACCGCTGCTCGACACCTCTCCGACCAACGGAGCCCGCGTCCGTGCGCCTGGAGCCGATCACGACCACGCCGGCCACACCGAGCGACATCCCCGCCGCGCTGCGTGGCGCGCTTCGGGACCGGGGTCATGCGCCGGCGGTGACCGTGCTCACGGCCCAGGGCCGACACGAGCAGGGCGTGGCATCACTGGCCCAGTGGGCGGCCAAGGGCTCGCACCAGCTGATCGACGAGCTCACAACGGGCGACCATCACGCCATTCGCATCGCACTGGCACCGTCTTGGACGCTCGCGGCGGTGTGCCTGGCCGCTTGGTGGGTCGGAATTCCTGTCGAGCTGGTGGCGCCGACGCGTGAGCCACTGCATCCCGGCGTCCGGGTCGACATCGCCCACGAACGTCATGCCGGCACCGTCGAGGCGGCGTTCTGGGTCGGTGACGCCTTTGACGGCTCACCGGTCGCCACCCTCGACGGCGAACCGTGGGTCGTCGCGGTTCAGCCGTACCCGGACAGCGCACCGCCGGCGACCCCAGCTGACGTCGCACTGCGCTCGGGTTCGGAGATCATCACCGGTACGACACTCCTCGCACGTGCAGCCCAGATGGGCACAGGCACGGCAGGTATCGCCGCAGACCATCCGGATCCGGTGGCCCTGGTGGCCGCGATCGCGCTGCGACCGCTCGTCGCTGGCCGGCCCACGGTGGTCCTCGACGGGGTGGAGCGGGACGAGGCGACGCCGGAGAAGGTCACCACCTGGCTGTGAGGTGCACCTGGAACGGTGTCGCCTCAGTCCTCCAGACCATCGACCTCGCGTCCGGTCAGGTCGGTCGGATCCGCCTCGACCACGGCCGCGAGCGCATGCACTTCGGGCAGCAGCTGTGTGACGAAGAACCGCGCAGTGGCGATCTTGCCCCGCAGGAACGGCACGCCGTAACGGCCCTCGTCGCCGTCTGCGAGCAGGCGGTCGGCGGCCACCGCGGACCCGACGAGTAGCCAGGCACCGACGGTCGTCGCCAGCATCCGCAGGTAGGGGGCGGCCGCCGCCAGAACCGACTCGGGGTCGCCCTCGCGGGAACGCAACGTCGCGGTCGCCGCGGCCGCCGCCGCGACCGCGGCGGCCAGCGGCGTCGCGAGTTCGGGGTGTGAGCCGGCGAGCTCTGCGGCGGTCGCCCGCATCCGGTCCACCAGGCGGGCCACATGGACCCCGTCGTCGGCGGGCAGCTTGCGAAGGACCAGGTCGATGGCCTGGATGCCGTTGGTCCCCTCGTAGATCGGTGCGATCCGTGCGTCCCGCCAGTGCTGGGCGACGCCGGTCTCCTCGATGTAGCCCATGCCGCCGTGGACCTGGATGGCCAACGAGGTCAGCTCCACGCCGAGGTCGGTCGCCCACGCCTTCGACAGCGGGGTCAGCAGGTCGGCCAGACCACGGTGCTCGTCACGTTCGTCCGCGTCGACGCCGTGCTCAGTCAGATCCATCGCCCATGCGTTCAGCGAGCACAGCGCCCGCGCAGCGGCGATGAACGCGCGCTGGGTCATCAGCATCCGACGCACGTCGGGGTGGGCGACGATCGGCACATGCACCGATGCCTCGGCGCCGGGTGGGCGCCCTTGCACCCGCTGCCGGGCGAACGCCAACGCCTGCTGACAGGCCCGCTCGGCGATGGCGACGCCTTGAATCCCGACACCGAGCCGCGCATCGTTCATCATGGTGAACATCTGCGCCATGCCCTGGTTCGGTGGCCCGATCAGCTCGCCGACCGCACCCTGGCCACCGTCGCCGTAGGCCATCACGCAGGTCGGCGACCCGTGGATGCCCAGCTTCTTCTCCAGGGCGATCGCCCGGACGTCGTTGCGTTCACCGATGCTGCCGTCGCCGCCGACCTGGAACTTCGGCACGATGAACAGCGACAGGCCGCGCGTCCCAGCCGGGGCGTCAGGCAGCCGTGCCAGCACCAGATGAATGATCTGTTCGGTCAGGTC
Organism: Nitriliruptoraceae bacterium; assembly: GCA_050486325.1. GTDB lineage: Bacteria > Actinomycetota > Nitriliruptoria > Nitriliruptorales > Nitriliruptoraceae > JBJHDB01. The sequence goes on from JBJHDB010000001.1 coordinate 7,118, forward strand.
GTGCTCGCCGAAGGTGATGAAGATCTTCTGGCCGAACAGACGGGCCGACCCGTCGTCGGTGGGCACGGCCCGGGCCGTCGCCGCCCCGACGTCCGACCCCGCCTGAGGCTCGGTGAGGTTCATCGTTCCCGCCCATTCACCGGACACCAGACGCCGCGCATATCGATCGCACTGCTCGTCGGTGGCATGGCGGTCGAGCAGGTGGACCGCGGCGGTGTTGAGCAGAGGTCCGAGCGAGAACGCCATGTTGGCGGCGGTGATCCACTCCTTGACGACGTTGGCGACCACCAGCGGGAACCCGCCACCGCCCAGCCGTGCCGGCAGCCCGATCGCCCCCCAGCCGGCGGCGACGTACTGCGCATAGGCGGCGTGGAACGCTTCCGGGACGCGCACCTGACCGTCGGTCAGCGTGCAGCCCTCGCGGTCACCGTCACGGTTGGTGGGAGCAACCACCTCGGCGGCGAACCGTGCAGCCTCGTCGAGCACGTCTTCGATGAGGCGTGCGTCGAATCCGGCGAACGCCTCAGATGCCCGCAGTCGGTCCAACGGCGTGACGTGGTCGAGCAGGAAGCGCGCCTCCCGCACCGACGGGGCGTAGCTCGTCATCGCCCGATGGTAACGGTGGCGATGGCCTGCAGCAGTAGCCTTCCGCCGCAGCCACGTGCTTGCCGACGACCGTCACGAACGATGCATCACGGAGGGCGAGGAGGCCACGCTGCCAAAGGGCCACCGCATACCGCCCAACAGGGTGCCGCGCCTGCTCGCTGCCGTCGGGCGCGCAGTCGGCATGCCTTTGGCCGAGGTCCGCGCGTACTGGGCACACGAGGCCCGCAGCATCAGATCAGGCTCGACCGCGCTCGCCATCGGCCTGGCCGCCACCATCGTTGCCGGTGTCGTGCTCGGTTCGGCAGAAGACGAACTCGAAGCCATCCCGGGACTTCTCGCGCTGATCCCGGCCGCGATCGGAATGCGCGGCTCGATCTTCGGCGCGCTGGGATCACGCCTGGCGACCGGCATCCACACCGGTGAGTTCCAGCCCGATCTGCGCCGCCGCAGCTACCTCGGTCGGCAGATCGAGGCGACCACGATCCTGAGCTTCGCATCCGCGACCCAGGCGGGGTTGCTGGCATGGATCATCAGCCTGGCACTGGGACTGCGTACGGTGCCGTTGCTCGACCTCGTAGCCATCTCGCTCGTCGGGGGCCTGTTGTCCTCGATCGTGCTGTTCTTCGTCACCGTCGGCATGGCACGCCGCGCCAATCGACGCAGCTGGAACATGGACGACGTCGGGGCACCGGTCATCACCGCAACCGGCGACCTCGTCACCCTTCCCGCCCTGCTCGTGGCCACCCTCGTCCTGCAACGCCCGGCTCTGGCCACGACGCTCGGCGTGGTGGGACTCGTGACGTTCGTGGCGGGCCTCACGGTCGGTTGGCGATCGTCCGACCCCACGATCCGACGGGTCGTCCGGGAATCGATGGTGGTGCTCACGATCGCGGTCACCATCGACGTCATCGCCGGTGTCGTCGTCGAGTCGCGGGCACACACCCAGTTCGGGACTGCGGCGCTGCTGATCCTGCTGCCCCCTTTCATCGCCAACTGCGGGTCCCTCGGTGGGATGCTTTCCAGCAGACTGGCGTCCAAGCTCCACCTCGGCCAGCTCCAGCCGCGCCTGTTCCCGGGCCGGGTCGCCGCGCTCGACGTTTCGTTGACGACGCTGCTCGCCACGCTGGCGTTCACCGGGGTCGGGCTCGCGGGCTGGTGCGCCGCCGTGCTCGTACCCACGGTCACCCCCCTGCCGTTGGCGACGACACTCGGGATCACCCTGTTGGCCGGCCTGTTCGCCTTGCCGGTGCTGGCCACGATCGCCTACCTCGCCGCGACGACCTCGTTCCGGTTCGGCTTCGATCCGGACAACCACGGCATTCCGGTCGTCACCGCCACGATGGACCTCGCCGGAGTGATCTGCCTGGTCGCCGCGATCGCAATACTCGGACAGGGGACGTGATGCGCACGCACAACACACCACGCAACAGTGCAGGTGCCGGGAGGATGACATGAGTCCACGCCGTACGGTCAAGGAGCTGCTCGTCGGCGCCAAGGACGCCGCCGAACTGATGGTCGACCTCGCCTACGCCGCGGTGTTCTTCGGTGACGACAGCCTGGCCCGCGAGGTGTTGCGCCTCGAGGAACGCGTAGACGAACTGCTCGTCGACCTGCGCGAAGTGTGCATGCTCGCTGCGCGCACCCCGGCGGACGCACAACAGCTTGCCGGCGTGCTGTCGATGGCCGTCTCCATCGAGGGCATCGCTGACTCGGCCGAGGACGTCGCCCGGGTGGTACTGAACGACGTCGGTGTTCCCCGCGAGTTGCGAGACGACCTGCGCCACGCCACCGAGGTGACCGCGCGCATCCGGATCCGCGACGACAACGCGCTGTCGGGCCGGCCGTTGAAGGAGCTCGAGCTGCCATCCCGATCGGGCATGTGGATCATCGCGATCCGCCGGGATGACGACTGGATCTTCGGTCCGGAAGGTGACGTGGCCCTGCTCGCGAGTGATGTGCTGTTCCTGCAGGGACCAAAGGACGGGGTCGACCAGGTGCGCGAGCTCGCTGGCGGGCCGGCACGTGAACTGCCACCTCCCCCGGGGCCGACCCAGCTGAGCAACCTCGACCGGGCGGTCGACCTTGTCGTCGAACTCAAGAACGCCTCCGAGGTCGCCGTCGGCCTGGCCTACTCGGCGATCCTGCTGCGCGACCGCTCCCTTGGGAACGAGGTCGGCGCGATCGAGGCGAACTCCGACCGTCTGCTGCACGACCTGGAGAGCTGGGTGCTGCGCGCGGCCGCTGAGCTCGACGATCCCGACGAACTGCGCGGGCTGCTGCACCTGGCGGCCGCCTCGGAACGGATCGTCGACGCGGCCCGGTCGATGTGCCGGCTCGTCGAGGACGACGGACCGCCTCACCCGGTCATCGCCGCCGCGCTGGCCGAGGCCGACGAGATCGTCGCCGAGGCGATGGTCGAGCCGGACAGCCGGGTGGCCGATGCGAGCCTGGCCGAGCTGCGCCTGCACACCGAGACGGGGATGGAGGTGCTGGCCATCCAACGGCGTGAGCGTTGGATCTACCGTCCACGATCCTCACGCGTGCTCGAGGTCGGTGACCGCCTGCTGGCCATCGGACCCGAATCCGGGGCGGCGCTGCTGCGTGCCTGGTCCGGCGACACACGCCCTGCCGGGGACGAAGGCTGGGTGGAACCGACCGAGAACTGACGTGACCCCCGAGGGGAGGTCGGATCACGTGCCACAGCACGCCACATGTCGGCGCACGCCACGTGCCGCCGCGCGCTCTACCGCCCGCGCCCCACGACCCGTCTGGGGTCTCAGTCGGTCCCGAGCGTGTCGATCACACCCTCGAAGTCCCGTCGGTACCGGCCGAGCCGTGGCCGGTGGAGGATCGACACGGTCGCGCGGGGGCCATCGAGGCCTGGCCCGCGGTCGCGTCCGGCGCGGCCAACCCCGGGCCAGGCCATCGGCAGATGCTGCCAGGCTTCCAGGACAGGCACCAGATAGGCCGGCTCACCTGTCGGCAGCTTCAGGCCGGTCTTGAGCCCGGCCGCGAGCAGCTGGTCGTGCAGTGAGGCGATGAGCTGGGTCGCCGCTTCGGTCTGTCCGCGCCGGAGTCCGTACAACTCCAGGTCCGGAACGTCGAACCTGGCCGCACCGTGCGTGCGGACCCACCAGGTGCCCTCGCCTTCCGTCGCCGACGCGATCGCGTCGCCACGATCGGCCCCGGTGACCGCCACACGGTTCAGCCAGGCCTCGTCGCGCACCTGGCGTGCCGACTCGTCCCAGACGTGAGCGACCCGCCCGCGCAGCTGGCGCGCCATGGCCTGGAGCAAGCGGGCCTGCCGCTGCATCCCGTGATGCACGCCATCGGCGCCGACATACGTCTCGGTGCGCAGCAGCACGACGTCGTCGTCATGCACGATGCGCACCACGGCTTTCTGCATCCGCCCGCCCCAGTGCACCTCGTGCGCGACGGAGGACTCGCCGGACAGGGGCGCATGCCGGTCGATGTCGCCCGCAGCCATCGCCGCGGCGACGGTCTCGCCGACGTCGACCGTGTCATCGAGCACCAACCCGACCTGGGACGTGTACCGATCGGCCACACGATGCCTTTCGTGCCGAAGCTGTTTCGGGTGAGGGTACGACCCGCACCGCGACGGCCCCTCGACGATGCTGTGCCTCAGCGCAGGTGCACCACGTCCCCTGCAGCTACCACCTGCGAACCCCGGTCTCCGGCGACCAGCAGCCGGCCGTCGTGGTCGACGTCCACGGCGCGCCCTTCGAGCGTCCGGCCACCGGGAAGCTCCACCCGCACGTCCCGCCCGAGGGTGTCGCATCGAGCGCGGTAGGCGTCCAAGGTGGCGGTGACGTTCGACGCGAGCACCTCGATCCGCCGCGACAGCGCGTCGAGCAGGCCGGCAAGCAGCGCACCACGATCGACGTCCGATCCAGCGGCTTCGGCCACCGAAATCCATCCGGACGTTTCGTCGTCACGCCGCACGCCCCGCCAGTCGACGTTCACACCGCAGCCGACCAGGACCACGACCGCTCCGGCTGCCTCGTGCCGCTCGACGAGGATCCCGGCGAGCTTGCGCTCCCGATGGCGCACGTCGTTCGGCCATTTCAGGCAAACCGCATCACCGATCGACGGTGCCGCGGCCGCACACGCATCGGCCACCGCCAACCCGACGACCAGCGGCAGCAGCCCCATCCCGGCCATCTCGTCGACGGTTGCGGTGACGGCCAGGTTGGCGGGACCTCCCCGCGGTGTGCGCACATCGTCACGCCAGCTGCGCCCGGCGCGGCCACGACCAGCATGCTGGCGGTCGGCGACGACGACCAGTCCGGCGGGCTCACCGTCACGCAGGCGTCCCAGTGCGACGTCCTGCGTAGAGCTCACCTCCGGCAGGTGCAGCACCGTGTGCCAGCGGCCGGCTGGCCCGACAACGTCGGCGAGAGCGGGGTGCTGCGACAGGTCCGCGTCGACCGGCGCCGGATGCGCGTCCTCGCCGACCGGCGCCGCATGCACATCGTCACCGACCACCGCGACCTCCGTTGCCCAGGAGTTGGAGCACTAGCATGCCTGACGCTGGACGTGCACCTGGCACCGGACGGTGGAGCACCGTGGCCGACGCGACCCGCGAGCAGATCGACGAGCTCGACCGACGCCTGGCGGAATCACGTGCCGGCGGCGGGCCCGATGCGGTCGCCCGCCAACACGACCGCGGCAAGCTCACCGCCCGTGAGCGCCTCGATCTCCTGCTGGACCCTGGTTCGTTCGTCGAGACCGATGCGCTGGCGGTCCATCGCGCGACCGGTTTCGGCATGGAGGACCGCCGTTTCCCCGGCGACGGAGTCGTCACCGGACACGGCACCGTCGACGGGCGAGGCGTGTGCGTCTTCAGCCAGGACTTCACCGTGTTCGGCGGGTCGCTCGGTGAGGTGTTCGCCGCCAAGATCGTCAAGGTGATGGAGCTGGCCGAACGCACCGGTGTCCCCATCATCGGACTCAACGACTCCGGAGGCGCCCGCATCCAGGAAGGGGTGGTCAGCCTCGGCGGGTACGGCGACATCTTCCATCGCAACGTGCGCTGCTCCGGGGTGGTGCCCCAGATATCGGCGGTGATGGGGCCGTGCGCGGGTGGGGCGGTCTATTCGCCGGCGGTCACCGACTTCGTGTTCATGGTGCGTGACACCGCACACATGTTCATCACCGGCCCCGACGTCGTCCGATCGGTGACCGGCGAGGAGGTCACCATGGAGGAGCTCGGTGGGGCGATCACCCACGCGACCACCTCCGGGGTGGCGCACTTCGCCGCCGATGACGACCATGCCTGTATCGAGGACATCAAGGTCCTGCTCGGGTTCCTGCCGTCAAACAACCTCGACGGCAGCCCCGTGGTCGGCACGGGCGACGACCCGGAGCGTCTCGTCGACGCGTTGGACGCCTTCATGCCCGACGACCCCAACACGCCCTACGACGTGCGTGACGTGGTGCGGGCGGTGGTCGACGACGGTGAGCTGCTCGAGGTGCACGAACGCTGGGCCGTCAACATCGTCGTCGGATTCGCCCGTCTCGACGGGCGAACCATAGGCGTGGTCGGCAATCAGCCTCAGCACCTCGCCGGGGTGCTCGACATCGACGCGTCGGAGAAGGCCGCCCGTTTCGTCCGCTTCTGCGACGCGTTCAACATCCCGGTGGTCACCTTCGTCGACGTCCCCGGCTTCCTCCCCGGGGTCGAACAGGAGCACCTGGGCATCATCCGGCGTGGCGCAAAGCTGCTGTACGCGTACGCCGAGGCGACCGTTCCCAAGCTCACGGTCATCCTGCGCAAGGCCTACGGCGGCGCCTACGACGTGATGGGTTCCAAACACCTGGGCGCCGACGTCAATCTCGCCTGGCCGTCCGCGCAGATCGCGGTGATGGGTGCGCGCGGTGCGGTCGGGATCCTGCACCGGCGCGAGCTGGCGGCGGCCGATGACCCGGAGCCTCTGCGGACACGGTTCGCCGACGAGTATCGCCGTGACCTCGACAACCCCTGGCGCGCAGCCGAACGCGGCTATATCGATGCCGTCATCCCTCCGTCGGAGACCCGCCGCCAGCTCGTGCGCGGACTGCGTCTCACCGCCAGCAAACGGGTTGGCCCGCCACCACGCCGCCACGGGAACATGCCGCTGTGAGCCTGCGATTCACCGTCGTCGAAGGGGGCACGCCCCCGCGGGAGCAGCTTGCCGCGATCGAACTCGGCCTGGCCATGGTTGCGGTCCGGGACGAGGTTTCGGCGAAGACCTCCAGCGCCACCGCGTGGGAGCACACCGCGCGGCGCGAAGCGGTCGGACTGGCCGGTCAGGCCGCCGGTTCCAACTCGTCGTCGCCCTCCTCGGCGGCCTGGGCGGCCTCTTCGGGCGTCGCATAGACAGTTACGGTGGTCTCCATCCCTGCCTGGCGGTGACCAGGGACGTTGCAGATGACCGTCCACTCGCCGGGGAACAGCAGCACGGTGCCGGTACCCGTCTCGAACGCATCCGCTTCGGGGATGTCCGAACCGTCGGCAGCGCCGAGGAACTCGGCGTTGTGGTACGCGTCGCTCGCATTGACGACGGTCACCTCGATCTCACCGGTCACCATCGTGCCGCCGAGCTCGGTGAAGTAGAAGTTGCCCATCTCGAGTTCGAGGTCGCCGCCGGGGCCGACGGGACGGATCTCGTCGCATCCCTCCTCACCGGGAGGGCAGGCCAGGGCCTGAGCCTCGACCGCGCCGTCAGGCACGGTGGCGCACCCGGCCACCAACACGGCGGCTGCGGCCAGCAGCCCCACGGTACGTCTGCTGATGCGACGGCTGATATGACGGCGCACGTCGATGCTCCTACCGACTCGACACGGTCGGGCGGAGCCTACCGGCGGGCACCGCAGTCGTGGAATCGGTACGCGAAGCCTTGCCCGGACCGGGCATGTCTTAGGCTTCGGTCCACGGTCGGACCGTGGCGGATTCGCCGGCTCGGAGCGCCAGATGTTCGATGCCGTACTGGTGGCCAACCGCGGCGAGATCGCCGTGAGGATCATCCGTGCCTGCCGTGAGCTCGGCGTTCGTGCTGTGGCCGTCTACAGCGAGGCGGACCGGGACGCGGTGCATGTCCGGCTGGCCGACGAGGCCTTCCTGATCGGCCCGGCCGAGGCACGTCGCTCCTACCTGGACATCGACCGGATCGTGGCGGTCGCCCGCGAGGCGGGGGTCGACGCGATCCACCCCGGCTACGGGTTCCTGGCCGAGAACGCGACCTTCGCCGAGGCGGTCGCCGACGCCGGGATGGTGTTCATCGGGCCTTCCGCCCACGCGATCCGTGCGATGGGAGACAAGCTGTCGGCGCGCGCGGTCGCCCGTGCAGCGTCGGTGCCGGTCGTCGCGGGCACCGACGGGCCGGTCACCGACACCCGAGCTGCCGAGGCGTTCGCCACCGAGCACGGTCTCCCGATCGCGATCAAGGCGATGTTCGGAGGCGGCGGGCGCGGCATGAAGATCGTCGAGTCGGACCGCGACCTCGCGGCCGCGCTCGACGCGGCGCGCCGTGAATCGCGCGCGTCGTTCGGTCGTGACGAGGTCTATCTCGAGCGATACCTGCCACGTTCACGACACGTCGAGGTCCAGGTGGTCGGCGACCTCGACGGCACCGTGATCCACCTCGGCGACCGGGACTGCACGTTGCAGCGCCGGCACCAGAAGCTCATCGAGGAGGCGCCCGCACCCGGCCTTCACGACGACCTGCGCTCCGCACTGGCCGACGCCGCGATCCGGATCGCCAAGACGATGGGCTACACCTCGGCGGGAACCTGCGAGTTCCTGGTCGACGGCCTCGATGGCACCCCCAGATTCCACTTCCTGGAGATGAACACGCGCCTGCAGGTCGAACATCCCGTCACCGAGCTCGTCACCGGATTCGACCTGGTCCATGCGCAGCTGCGCATCGCCAGTGGGCAGGGCCTGGGAATCACACAGGCGGACGTGGAGGTGCGCGGACATGCGATCGAAGCGCGGATCAACGCCGAAGATCCCGCCGAGGGGTTTCTCCCGCGGCCCGGACGGATCGAACGGTTCGTCGCACCGGCCGGGCCGGGCATACGGGTCGATGCCGGCGTCGAGTCGGGTGGGACGATCAGCGGCGATTACGACTCGATGATCGCCAAGCTGGTGGTCTGGGACCTCGACCGCGACCGGGCGCGGGCCCGCATGCGGCGGGCTCTCGACGAGCTGCACATCGACGGTCCGCCGACGACGGCCGAGTTCCATCGAATGGCCATCGACCACCAGCAGTTCGTCGATGCACGGCACGCGACCACCTCGGTCGAGCAGGATTGGGATCTGTCCGCGCTGAGCCAAGCGCCGTGCGGCACCACCGTCGCTGGTGGAGCACCCGAACAGGATGCTGGTCGTGAGGTGGTCGTCGAGGTCGATGGACGCCGGTTCGCGCTGCGCGTGTTCGATCAGGCCGAACAAGGCCCGCAACCGCGACGACGCGTGCGTGACAAGGCCAGTGGACCTGCCCTCGATCCGGGCACGGGGGCCCTGCGGGCGCCGATGCAGGGCACCGTCGTCGCCCATCTGGTCGCTGAGGGCGACACGGTTGCCGTGGGTGACGTGGTGGTCGTCGTCGAGGCGATGAAGATGGAGAACCCCATCAGCGCGCATCGCGACGGCACGGTCACCCGGCTGCATGTCCCACCGGGTGGTGGCGTGGCAAAGGGCGAGCCGCTGGTCACGATCGAGTGAGACCTCAGACGGTCTCTTCGAGACGCACCATCAGCATCCTGGCGCACTCAGCCACCGAACCGGCCATCGACGGATACACGGTGATGCTCTGCGCGAGCTGGGCGACGGTCAACCGGTTCTGCACCGCGACCGCTAGTGGCTGGATCAGGTCGCTGGCGCGCGCGGACACCACGACACCGCCGATGACCGTGCCGGATCCGACCATCGCGTGGACCTTTACGAAGCCGTCCACGCCGTAGATCATCTTCGCCCGCGGATTGCCACGGAAATCCAGTCGTGCGGTGGCAACGGGGATCCCGGCCCGGCCGGCCTCGGCGGGGCTGCGACCCACGGTGGCTACCTCGGGATCGGTGAACACGGTCGCGGCGACCGCATCCCACCGGATCGGCTGGACCGCCTGGCCCAGCGCATGCCACATCGCCGTGCGCCCCTGCATCGCGGCGACCGATGCGAGCATCATCCGGCCGGTGACGTCGCCGGCCGCGTAGATGTTGCGGGCCGAGGTGCGCCCGACGCTGTCGACGTGCACCGCACCGGATGCGTCGGTGTCGACCCCGCAGGTCTCCAACCCGATATCGGCTGAGGCCGGGACCTGCCCCACGGTGAACAGCGCGTGGCTGCCAACGATCTCCTCGCCGCTGTCGAGTCCGACCACGACCTCGTCGCCCTCCCGCCGGCACGACACCGCCCGTGATCGGCGCACGATCGTCATCCCGCGCCGCTCGAAGACCTGTTCGATGACCTCCGCGGCGTCCGGGTCTTCGGTCGGCAGGATCAGATCCCGCGACGACACCAGCGTCACGTCGGCGCCGAACTGACAGAACGCATGCGCGAACTCGGCACCGGTCGCACCCGAGCCGACGACGATGAGCCGCTCGGGAAGCGCATCGAGCCCGTACACCTGCTGACCGGTGAGCACCCGCTCCCCGTCGGGTTCGAAGAAGGGCAGGATCCGGGCGGACGACCCGGTGCTGACGAGCACCACGTCGGCGTCGAGCCGTTCCTGGCCACCGCGCTCGAGCTCGACGACCACTGCGTCGGGGCCGTCGAGCCGGCCACGGCCCCGCACGATCCTCACACCCGCATCCGTGATGCGCCGTTCGATGTCGTGCGACTGGGACGCACCCAGTTCGAGCACCGTGTCGGTGACCTTGGCGAAGTCGAAGGTGGCGTCACGCGCGACCGTGGCGGCGTCGGCGAGCACGCCCATGCTCTCGGCGGTGTTCAGCCAGCCCATCGCCTCGGCGGCGACGATCAGCGCTTTCGACGGGACGCAGTCCCACAGCACACTGTTGCCGCCGAGGCCTTCGTCGGCGACGATCGAAACCTCGGCGTCGAGTTCTGCGGCGACCAACGCCGCTTCGTAACCGCCTGGGCCCCCGCCGAGTATCACGATTCGCTGGGTCACCGGTGCTCCTGGTGGCCGGCTCGGGTCGTGTCGGGCGGACCGCGACCAGCCGCTCGTCGTCCGTGTTGGGTCCGGACGCTACAGGGCGTCACGCGGGTGGTACTGACCGAACCGTGCCCGCAGCGTGTCGCAGACCTCCTGCAGGCTCGCACGAGCCTGGAACGCGTCACGCATCGGGATGAGCACGTTGTCGGTACCGGCCGCGGCAGCGTCCAGTCGGGCCAGCGCGTCCGCCACGGCCCGCTCGTCACGTCCTTCACGCACGGCGGCCAGGCGTTCGACCTGCTGGGCGCTGACTGACGGGTCGACCCGTTGCAGCTCGGGTTCGGCCGCATCGTCGACGACGAAGCGGTTGACGCCGACGACCACCTCGTCACCGGCGTCGATGCGGCGGGCCAGCGCGTACGCGGACCGCTCGATCTCGGCCTTCTGGTAGCCGTCCTCGATGGCGGCGACCGCACCGCCGCGGCGCTCGATGGTCTCGAGGTACTCCTCGACACCCCGCTGGAGTTCGTCGGTGAACCGCTCGATCGCGTACGAGCCGGCGAACGGGTCGGCGGTCGCCGCGACGTCGGTCTCGTGGGCGATGACCTGCTGGGTGCGAAGGGCCAACCTGGCGCTGTGCTCGCTCGGCAGGGCGAGCGCCTCGTCGTAGGCGTTGGTGTGCAGCGACTGGGTGCCGCCGAGCACCGCCGCCAGCGCCTGGATGGTGACGCGCACCAGGTTGACCTCGGGTTGCTGAGCGGTCAGCTGGACACCGGCGGTCTGGGTGTGGAACCGAAGCATCGAGCTCTTCGGATCACGGGCGCCGAACCGGTCGGCCATGATCGTCGCCCACACCCGCCGTGCGGCACGGAACTTGGCGACCTCCTCGAGCAGCGCTGAGCGGGCCACGAAGAAGAAGCTCAACCTCGGCGCGAACGTGTCGACGTCCAGGCCTGCGGCCGATGCGGCCTCGACGTAGGCGATGGCGTTGGCCAGGGTGAACGCGACCTCCTGCACCGGCGTGGCACCGGCTTCGGCCATGTGGTAGCCCGAAATGGAGATCGTGTTGAACCGGGGCAGTGTCTGTGCGCAGTAGGCGAACGTGTCGGCGACCAGCCGCAGCGATGGCGCCGGCGGGAAGATGTAGGTCCCGCGCGCGATGTACTCCTTGAGGACGTCGTTCTGGATCGTCCCACGCAGCTCGCGCGGATCGACGCCCCGTTCGGTCGCGACGATCTCGTACATGAGCAGCAGCGCGGCGGCCGGGGCGTTGATCGTCATCGAGACCGAGACGGCTTCGAGCGGGATGCCGTCGAACAGGGCATGCATGTCGTCGACGGTGTCGATGGCGACACCGACCTTGCCGACCTCTCCGGCCGCCATCGGCGCGTCGGAGTCGTAGCCCATCTGGGTTGGCAGGTCGAAGGCGACCGACAGCCCGGTCGTGCCTTGATCGAGCAGGTACCGGTAACGGCGGTTGGACTCGGCCGCGCTGGACATTCCCGCGTACTGGCGCATCGTCCACATCCGCCCGCGGTACATCGTCGGATGGATGCCCCGCGTGAACGGGAACTCCCCCGGTGCGCCCAGGTGCGTGGCGGCGTCGAACCCGTCGAGGTCATCGGGGCCGTAGACGGCCTCGATGGGGAACCCGCTGACGGTGCGACGCTCGTCGCTCACGGGTCATGCGCCTCGACGGTTGGCGAACTTGGCCTTGAGGTAGTCACGGTTCATCATGGCGATGAAGTCGATGGAGATGCCCTTGGGGCACGCGGCTTCGCACTCGCCCATGTTGGTGCAGGAGCCGAAGTACTCCTCCATCGTGTCGACCATCGCCTCGGTGCGCGTGTCACGCTCCGGCTGACCTTGGGGCAGCAGGTTGAGATGCGCGATCTTGGCGGCGGTGAACAGCTGGGCCGCACCGTTGGGGCAGGCGGCGACACACGCACCGCAGCCGATGCAGGCGGCGGCGTCCATCGCGAGCTCTGCGTCATCCTTGGGCACCGGCATCAGGTTGGCGTCGGGTGCGGCACCGGTGTTGACGCTGATGTAGCCGCCCGCCTCGATGATGCGGTCGAACGGAGACCGGTCGACGACCAGGTCCTTGACGACCGGGAACCCGGCAGCGCGCCACGGTTCGAGCACGATCTCCTGGCCGTCGGTGAACGAGCGCATGTGCAGCTGGCAGGTGGCGGTCGCCGCCTGTGGCCCGTGGGCCTGCCCGTCGATCATGATGCCGCAGGTTCCGCAGATCCCCTCGCGGCAGTCGTGGGCGAACTCGATCGGCTGCTCACCGTCGGCGATGAGCTGTTCGTTGACGATGTCGAGCATCTCCAGGAACGAGGAGTCCTCGGAGATGTCGGTCGCCTCGTAGGTCGCGAAGTGGCCGGGCTCGTCAGGTCCCGCCTGCCGCCAGACACGCAGCGTGACGTTCACTTGTAACTCCTCTGGGTCAGCTCGACCTCGGTGAACTCCAACGGTTCACGGTGTTCGACCGGGTCGGTCAGATCGCCGGTCCACTCCCAGGCGCTGACGTGCGCGAAGTTGTCGTCGTCACGCATCGCCTCGCCGTCGTCGGTCTGGTGTTCCTCACGGAAGTGGCCGCCGCACGACTCCTCGCGCACCAGCGCGTCGCGACACATCAGCTCGGCGAGTTCGAAGAAGTCGGCGACACGTCCGGCTTTCTCCAGCGAAGAGTTCAGCGAGTCGGCGCTGCCGGGCACCCGGACATCAGACTCGAACTCGGCTTTGAGTGCCGGGATCTCCGACAGCGCCTTCTCGAGCCCGGCCTTGTTGCGGGCCATACCGCAGTGATCCCACAGGATCTTGCCGAGTTCCCGGTGGAACCAGTCCACCGACCGGGTCCCGTTGACGTGGAGGAACCGCTCCGTGCGGGCATGCACGTCCTGCTCGGCCGTGTCGAACTCCCCGGCGGAGGTGTCGACCTTGTCCTGGCCGAGCATCGGCGCGAGGTAGTCGCCGATGGTGGCGGGCAGCACGAAGTAGCCGTCGGCCAGGCCCTGCATCAACGCGGACGCACCCAGCCGGTTGGCGCCGTGATCGGAGAAGTTCGCCTCGCCGATCGCGAACAACCCCGGCACGGTCGTCTGCAGGTGGTAGTCCACCCACAGCCCGCCCATGGTGTAGTGCGGTGCCGGGTAGATGCGCATCGGGACCTGGTAGGCGTCTTCGCCGGTGATGCGCTCGTACATCTCGAGCAGGTTGCCGTACTTCTCGGCAAACGCCGGCCGCCCCATGCGTTCGATCGCGTCGGCGAAGTCGAGGTACACGCCGTTCTTGAGCGGGCCCACACCGCGGCCGGTGTCGACCTGCTCCTTTGCGTTGCGTGACGCCACGTCGCGGGGCACAAGGTTGCCGAACGCCGGGTAGCGCTCTTCGAGGAAGTAGCTGCGCTCCTCGGCCGGGATCTGGTCGGCCGGGCGGGTCTCGTCGGGGTCGACGGGCACCCAGATCCGTCCGTCGTTGCGCAGCGACTCTGACATCAGGGTCAGCTTCGATTGGAACTCGTCGGATGAGGGGATCGCCGTCGGATGGATCTGGGTGTAGCACGGGTTGGCGAAGAACGCGCCCTTGCGATGCGCCCGCCAGGCGGCGGTGACGTTGCACGCCATCGCATTGGTCGACAGGTAGAAGGCGTTGGCATAACCACCGGTGCCCAGCACCACCGCATGCGCCGAGTGTCGGCTGATCTCACCGGTGACGAGGTCGCGGGTGATGATGCCGACCGCGCGCCCGTCGACGACGACCACGTCGAGCATCTCGCTATTGGTGTGCAGCTCGACATGGCCGGCCTTCACCTGACGGGCGAGCGCCTGGTAGGCGCCGAGCAGCAGCTGCTGGCCGGTCTGTCCGCGGGCGTAGAAGGTGCGGCTGACCTGGACGCCACCGAACGACCGGTTGTCGAGCAGCCCGCCGTATTCGCGGGCGAACGGCACTCCCTGGGCGACGCACTGGTCGATGATGTTGGTCGACACCTCCGCCAGCCGGTGGACGTTGGCTTCACGCGCCCGGTAGTCGCCGCCTTTGACCGTGTCGTAGAACAGCCGACGGACCGAGTCGCCGTCGCCGTGGTAGTTCTTCGCCGCGTTTATCCCGCCCTGTGCGGCGATCGAGTGGGCCCGCCGCGACGAGTCGTGGAAGGTGAACGCCTTGACGCGGTAGCCGAGCTCGCCCAGCGTCGCCGCCGCGGAGGCGCCGGCGAGCCCGGTGCCGACGACGATGATCTCGAACCGCCGCTTGTTGTTCGGGCTGACCAGCTTCATGTCGAACAGGTGGTCCTGCCACTTGCTGGCCATCGGCCCGTCGGGGATCTTGGCGTCCAGCGCCGTCATCTCGTTGTGCTCCCTGGTCAGGTGGCGGTCGATGCCCACGTGAACTCGGCGACGTTCGGGGTGCCCTTCGCGGTGCCGGTCAGGTCACCACGCCCAGCTGCACGGCAATCGGGAACGAAAGGTTGCCGATCACCACGACGGCCGTGAATCCGACGGCGAAGGCGCGTCGCCAGTGGTTGAACCGCCGGTTGTTGATCCCGAGCGACTGGAACAGGCTCCACGCCCCGTGGTAGAGATGGACGCCCAGCGCCAGGTTGGCCACGATGTAGAACGCCGCCACAGCCGGAACCTGGAAGCTCGCCACCACCCGGTCGTAGACACTGCCGGCCGGATCCGGGTTGACCCAGCCCCAGGTGAAGTCGGCGAGGTGGTAGACGAGGAACAGCAACACGATCACCCCGGTCCACCGCATGGTGCGTGCGGCGAAGTCGGCGGCGATCCAGTCGCGCTGCGACCGGTACGACTCGGGACGTGCCCGACGGTTCATCACCGTCAGCTGATATGCGGCCACGATGTGCACGACGATCGCGACGATCAGCACCGTTCGCATCAGGTTGAGCGTGCCGCTGGGCGGCAGGATCGGATACAGCAGGCGCCGGAGGAACTCGGCGTAGGTGTTGAACTCTTCGGCGCTCTGGTAGAGCTTGAGGTTGCCCAGCATGTGGGCGAGCACGTACCCGAGCCAGATCACCCCGGTGACCGCCATCAGGTACTTCTTGCCGAGCGCCGAGCGGTACAACTCGACGATGAACGGGGGGCGGGACGTCGTGCCCGCGTCGGCGGTGACCCTGGTGGCCATCGTGCGTCGTGCTCCCGGTCGGTCGGTTGCCGAGACTAGCAGCGGGGCTGCGTGCACCGGATTCGGCCACGATCGACGCTCGACGTCGGCAGCTGTCGCTGCTTGGCTGCAACCAGTCGACGAGGGGCACGAGGTGGAACTCACCAGCGGGATGACACCGTTCGACGCCGTCAACTACTTCTTTCTCAAGGCAGCGGAGGTCGACCGGCTCGACGACGCGGCGATCGCCGTGCTTGCCGGCACGTTCCGTGAACTCCGTGTCCAGGTCGCGTTCCGGCGCGACGACGGGAGGATGGACATCGCCTACGGCTACCGCGTGCAGCACAACGGCGCCCGTGGGCCGTACAAGGGCGGGATCCGTTACCACCCGACCGCGGATCTCGAGGAGGTGCGCGCCCTGGCGTCGCTGATGACCTGGAAGACCGCGTTGGTCGACGTGCCGTTCGGCGGCGCAAAGGGCGGGGTCCAGATCGACGCGACCACACTCAGTCGCGGGGAGCTCGAACGGGTCACCCGCCGCTACGCCGACCAGATCGGCCACATCATCGGCCCGACCCGGGACATCCCCGCACCGGACATGAACACCAATGCCCAGGTGATGAGCTGGATTCTCGACCAGTACGGGCGCAAGCACGGTCATACGACCCAGATCGTCACCGGCAAGCCGGTGGCCCTCGGCGGCTCGCTCGGCCGTGAGGAAGCCACCGGCCGCGGCTGTGTGGTCGTCATGGAGGAGGCGGTCGGTGAGCTCGAGCTCGGTCCGCCCGAAGATGTGCGCGTCGCGATCCAGGGGTTCGGAAACGTCGGCTCGTGGGCGGCGAAGATCGCCGAAGATCGCGGCTACCGCGTCGTGGCGGTCTCCGATGTCCGCGGTGGCATCTACGCCCCGACAGGGTTGAAGATCGACGAGGTCGTGCGCCACGTGGCCGAGACCGGTTCGGTGGTCGAACTGCCGGGCACCGACCCGATCGACAACGAGGCACTGTTGGAGCTCGACGTCGAGGTGTTGATGCCCGCCGCACTGGGTGAGGTGATCACCGACGCCAACGTCGACGCAGTCACCGCACCTCTGATCATCGAGGCGGCCAACCACCCGGTCACCCCGCAGGCGGACGCGGCGTTGAACGAGCGGGGAACCCTGATCGTGCCCGACATCCTCGCCAACGCCGGCGGGGTCACCGTCAGCTACTTCGAGTGGGTGCAGAACAACCAGGAGATCCGCTGGGAGCACGAAGACGTCAACCGGCGCCTGGAGCTCAAGCTCCAGCGGGCCTACCGCGAATGCCGGGAGTTCCAGGCCTCCCACAAGGACCTGAGCTTCCGCGAAGCGGCGTTTTCGCTGGCGGTCGACCGGGTGGTGGAGGCCGCCACACTGCGCGGCTACCTGTGATCACCGCAGCCTCGCATTGACTCCCGCGGCCTTGCGTTGACCCCTGCGGCCTTGCGTTGACCCCTGCGGCCTTCCGCTGGCCAACCGTTCAGTAGCTGGCGGGCAGCAGGCCCATCGCGTCCTTGGCATCGGCGATCGTCCCGCCGGCGGTTTCGCGGGCGGTGGCCGCGCCGCGTGCCAGCACGCGCTCGACCTCGCCGGGGTCGGCGGCGAACTCGGCATGGCGTCGCTGGATCGGCTCGAGGAGTTCGACGACGGCGTCGGCGACCGCGGCTTTGAACGCGCCGTAGCCACCCCCGTCGTAGGTCGCTGCGAGGGTGTCGACGTCGTCACCGGTTGCGGCGGCCATGATCTCGAGCAGGTTCGACACCCCCGGCTTGGCGTCACGGTCGTGGCGGACCTCGGTCTCGGAGTCGGTGACGGCCGACTTGAACTTCTTGACGATGACGTCGGGTTCGTCGAGCAGGTAGACGATGCCGCGTTCGGTGGTCGCCGATTTGGACATGCGATTGGTGGGCTCCTGCAGGTCCATCACCCGTGCGGCGGCCTGTGGGTGCACCGCCTTGGGCGCGGTGAAGACCTCCCGGCCGAAGCGGTGGTTGAACCGCTGGGCGATGTCGCGTGCCAGCTCGATGTGATGACGCTGGTCCTCGCCGACCGGCACCTCGTTGGTGTGATAGAGCAGGATGTCGGCGGCCTGCAGCGCCGGGTAGGTCAAGAGGCCCACGGACACCGCCGTGTCGCGGCCCGCCGACTTCTCCTTGAACTGCGGCATGCGCGCCAGCTCGCCGTACGTCGCCACGCAGCTGAACAGCCACGAGCACTCGGCATGTTCGGGCACGTGCGACTGGACGAACAGCAGCGAACGGTCCGGATCGATTCCCGCGGCGAGAATGCCGGTGGCGACCTCGACGGTGCGTTGGCGCAGCGTCGCCGGGTCGTGTTCGGTCGGCGAGGTCATCGCATGCAGGTCGACGACGCAGTAGATGCAGTCGGCACGGTCCTGCATCGCCACCCAGTTGACGAGCGCACCGAGCAGATTGCCCAGATGCAGCACACCGGAGGGCTGAATCCCGGAGAAGACGCGGGTACGCCCGTCCGCCGCCCCCTTGGTCGCGGCCTGATCGGGACTCACGAGCACGTCTCCTTCGGCCCGTGGACGCGGCTCACAAGAGTTCCGCCACGGCGTCGCGTTCCTCGACCAGCTCGGCCACCGAGGCGTCGAGCATCGCACGCGCACGGTCGGACAGTTCCACGTCCGGAACGATTCTGTAGCCGCCACGACCGTCTGTGGCGACGGGGAACCCGCTGATCAGGCCTTCTGGCACCCCGTAGGAGCCGTCCGACACCACCGCCATCGATACCCAGTCCCCTTCAGCGGTGGGTCGGCCACCACACCAGTTGGCGACGTGATCTACCAGCGCGTTGGCCGCTGACGCCGCCGACGACGCGCCACGGGCGTCGATGATCGCCTTGCCGCGCTGCTGGACGGTGGTGAGGAACTCGCCGGTGAGCCACGCGTCGTCACCGATGACCTCGGTCGCGGGCCGGCCGCCGATGAGGGCGTTGTCCACGTCGGGAACCATCGTCGGCGAGTGGTTGCCCCACACGGCCAGGTTGGTCACCTGGTCGACGGCCACGCCGGCCTTGGTGGCCAGCTGGGTGCGGGCACGGTTCTCGTCGAGCCGCATCATCGCACTGAACCGGTCGGCGGGGACCCCGTCCGCGTTGGCCGCGGCGATCAATGCGTTGGTGTTCGCCGGGTTGCCGACGACGGCGATCCGCACGTCGTCAGCGGCGTTGGCCGCGATCGCCTGTCCCTGTGCGGTGAAGATCGCGCCGTTCTCCTTCAGCAGGTCGGCACGTTCCATCCCCGGACCACGCGGCTTGGCACCGACGAGGCAGGCCACATCGGTTCCGTCGAAGGCGACCTCCGCCCGGTCGGTGGTGGTGATGCCGGCGAGCAATGGGAACGCACAGTCGTCGAGCTCCATGGCCACCCCGTCGAGCGCTCCGAGCGCCGGCGTGATCTCGAGCAGCTGCAGATGGACCGGGGTGTCGGGACCGAACATCTGCCCGGAAGCGATCCGGAAGACCAGGGCGTAGCCGATCTGGCCGGCGGCTCCCGTCACTGCAACTCGGACGGGGGTGGTCATGGTGGCTCCTGTCAGGTGCGGCGTCGTCATGGCGATTCGACCGCTCGAATGCACCGCAGCGGGCAAACCCGGGGTCGACGGACGATCCTACTGCCGGCGATCACCCGGTCCGTCCGGCGCGCGGCTCAGCGTCGTGGCAGGCCTCGGCGGACACGGGCGGCCTCGAGGGTGTTCTGCAGCAGCATGGTCACCGTCATCGGGCCGACGCCGCCCGGCACCGGGGTGATGGCCCCGGCGACCTCGGCAACCTCGTCGTAGGCGACGTCACCGACGAGCTTGCCATCGTCGGTGCGGTTGGTTCCAACATCGATGACGACCGTGCCCGGCGAGATCATGTCGGCGGTGACGAGCCCTGGCATGCCGGCGGCGGCAACCACGACATCCGCCCGCCGGCAGACCTCGCCGAGGTCGCGGGTTCGGGAGTGGGCCAACGTGACCGTGGCGTCACGTCCTTTGAGGGTGAGCATCACCGACAGGGGACGGCCCACCAGGTTCGACCGGCCGACGATGACGATCTCGGCTCCGCGGGTGTCCACGCCAGCGTGGTCGAGCAACTCGAGCACGCCATAGGGGGTGCACGACAGGAACGTCGGGTCACCGATCGCCAGCCGCCCCGCGGTATAGGGGTTGAGCGCGTCGACGTCCTTGGCCGGTGCGATCAGCTCCTGGATCGGCTGCGGATCGAGCCCGTCGGGCAACGGCAGCTGCACCAGAATCCCGTCGATGGCGTCGTCGTCGTTGAGCCCAGCCACGACCGCTTCGAGCTCGGACTGGGAGGTCTCGTCCGGCAGGGCGATCTGGCGCGACAACATTCCCGCCGACTCGGTGGCACGGTGCTTCATGCCGACATAGACCTGTGAGGCGGGATCATCGCCGACCAGAACGGCAGCCAGACCCGGGGTGATGCCGTGGTCGGCCTTGAGCCTGGCGACCTCGTCCGCGATGCGGGCACGGACTTCCGTGGCCAGCGCTTTGCCGTCGAGTATCCGGGCAGCCATCGTGTCCTCCTCGTCGTCGTGTTTCGCCCTGCGGCAGAACGCCAGCGGCAGAGCCGGATGTGGGTGAGGCGGGCTTCAGTGCCGGAAGTGGCGCCGCCCCGTGAACACCATCGCGATGTCGTGCGCGTCGGCGGCGGCAATCACCTCGTCGTCACGCACAGACCCGCCCGGCTGCACGATAGCGGTCACCCCGGCCTGCGCGGCGGCCTCGATGCCGTCGGCGAACGGGAAGAACGCATCCGAGGCGAGCACCGCACCGTGCTGGCGTCCGTCGGCCCGTTCGACGGCCAGCCGAACACTGTCGACCCGGCTCATCTGCCCGGCGCCGACCCCGACGACCTGTCCGTCGAGCGCCAGAACGATCGCGTTCGACTTGGTGTGCTTGCACGCCAGCCAGGCCAGCCGCAGATCAGCCGTCAATCCCTCGTCGAGCTGCCGGGCGGAGACGGTGCGCCATTCCTCCCATGGCTCCGCATCCACGTCGGCGTCCTGCACGAGCAGCCCTCCGTCGATGCTTCGTAGCTGCAGGGCGCCCTCGTCTCGTTCTGGCTCGACGACGAGCAGTCGCAGGTTGTCCTTGGTCATGAGCAGGTCCCGAGCGTCGTCGTCGTATCCCGGCGCGACGACGACCTCGGTGAACACCTCGCCGATCCCGGCGGCCGTGGCCCCATCGACCGTGCGGTTGGCTGCCACGATGCCACCGAACGCGCTGACCGGATCTCCGGCCAGTGCCTTGGCGTGCGCCTCGGCCAGGGTCGCCGCGATCGCGTACCCGGCCGGGTTGGTGTGCTTGATGATCGCCACGCACGGCTCGTCCTGCTCGACGACCATGCCCCAGGCGGCGTCGGCATCGAGCAGGTTGTTGTAGGACAGGGGTTTGCCGTGCAGCTGACGGGCGCCAGCGACACCACCTCCCTGGTCGCGCACGTAGAGCGCCGCCCGCTGGTGGGGGTTCTCGCCGTAACGCAACCGCTCACCGAGCACGAACGTCTGCGACAGCTGTGCGGGGAACGCCTCGCCGCGGGCGAACCACGCGGCGATCGCGGCGTCGTACGCGGCGGTGTGGGCGAAGGCGCGACGTGCGAGCTCACCGCGCCGCTCAGGCGCGACGGCACCGGTGGCGGCGATCTCGGCGAGGACGGGTGCATAGTCCTGTGGATCGACGACGACCGCGACGCTGGCGTGATTCTTGGCGGCTGCACGGATCATGGTCGGCCCGCCGATGTCGATCATCTCGATGACCTCGGCCTCGCCGGAGCCGGCGGCGACCGTGTCCGCGAACGGGTACAGGTTGACCACGACCAGCCCGATCGGGACCACGCCGAGCCGGTCGAGCTCGTCGCGATGCTCGGCTCGCCGGCGATCGGCGAGGATGCCGGCGTGGACACGCGGGTGGAGGGTCTTGACCCGGCCGTCGAGGCACTCGGGGAACCCGGTGATCTCGCTGACCTCGGTCACGGCCACGCCGGCGTCACGGATGGCCGCGGCGGTCGAGCCGGTCGAGACGATCTCGATCCCGGCCTTGGCCAATCCGATGGCCAGCTCGGCGACCCCGGTCTTGTCGAAGCAGCTGACCAGTGCACGCTGGATCGGCCCCTCGGTTGCGGACGGCGGTGAGCTCGCAGGCATCGGTCGCGCTCCGGGTCGTGGTTCAGTCGGACGAGGCGTCGAACGGGGTGTCGGACGAGGTCGCGGACGGCGCGTGGGACGGTGTGACGATCACGCGCCGCCCGTCACGCCGCAGTCTTGCGTGGCACAGCAGGCGGACGCAGTGTGTCAACAGTTCATGTTCGACCTTGCGGATGCGGGCCTGAAGACGGTCGAGGTCGTCGTCCGGGTGCACCTCGACGGCACGCTGGGCGACTATCGGCCCGGTGTCGACACCTTCGTCGACGAGGTGGACGGTCACGCCGGTCACCTTCACCCCGTGTGCGAGAGCGTCGGCGACCGCGTTCGCGCCGGGAAACGACGGGAGCAACGACGGGTGGATGTTGACCACCCGGTCGGGCCAGCGGGCCAGGAACTGCCCCGACAGCAGGCGCATGAACCCTGCGAGCACCACCGCGTCGACCCGGTGGGCCGTGAGGTCGTCGGCGAGTGCGGCCTCCCAGTCGCCACGATCGAGATACCCGCCGATCGGATGCGTGACGGTGGAGATCCCTGCGGCCTGCGCATGATCGAGCGCGCCCGCGTCGCCGCGGTCCGTGCCGACCACCACGACCTGCCCACCGAAGCCGGGATCCCGGTCGATCGCGTGCAGCAACGCGACCAGGTTGGTTCCGGCGCCCGAAACGAGCACGCCGATACGGCTCGGAGCCGGCCGCTGCTGCGCTGTTCCCAGGTCCCACCTCGACGCCGCCACGTTCGTGCAGACCCTACCCGCAGGCGCCTTCACCACTCGGACAGGGCCGCCTACCAGTTGACGCGGCAGACGTCGATAGCCTGCGGCCACCGTGCCGAGGAGACCAGGTGAACGTGACACGTGAGCGCCGCCGGGGCCGCGTTCACGTGTTCATCGTGGCGGCGTGCACGACCGTGTTCGCCATCGCCCCAGCGCTTCCCGCACTCGCTCAGCCCAGCGCGCTGATCCGCGCTGAACTGGAACGCAAAGAGGCGCAGCTCGACGATCTGTCCGCCCGGGTCGAGATCGCCGTCGACGAGTATCACGAAGCCAACGATGCACTCGCCGACGTCGAACGGCGCATGGAAACCACCGCGGACGAGATCGAGCGGCTCCGGGCAGAGCACGCGCAGCTGCGCGAGGCATCGCGCGTGCACGCCCGACGCATGCACGTCCTGGGTCCGACGATGGAGCTGTCCTCGGTGCTGGTGGCCAGCGATCCGACCGCGGCTGGCATGCGCGCGGCGACGATGCGGCGCATCCTCACCACCCAGCACGGTGACCTCGAGCAGCTGGCGGCCACCCGCGAGGCGCTCGTCGCCGGCGAGGCGCGCCTGGACGACCTGCACCGACAGGCGCGCGAACGCGCCGACGAGGTCGCTGCTCGTCGCCAGGAGATCGAACGGACGCTCGACGAGGTCGGCGACCAGGTACTGGCGCTGCGCGGCGAACTCGACGCGGCGGTGTCGGCCGAGCAGGCCGCGCGCCGGCAACGCGAGCAGGCGGCGGCCCAGGCCGCCGCCGAACAGGCACGCATCGACCGCGAGGCATCCACGCCCGCCTCGGCGTCACCGGCCGCCTCCGCCCCTCGGGCCGGTGCCAATGCTGCGGTCGATGCCGCGCTGTCGCGGATCGGCATGCCCTACCGCTGGGGCGCGACCGGCCCGGACTCGTTCGACTGCTCGGGGCTGATGGTGTGGGCCTGGCGGCAGGCCGGTGTGGAGCTCGGATACCGCAGCTCTGCCGCGCAGTTCGCCAACCTGCCGGAGGTGTCACGCAGCGACCTGCGCCCCGGTGACCTGGTGTATGCGGGCTCGCCTCGGGTCCACCACGTCGGGATGTACATCGGCAACGGCCAGATCGTGCACGCACCCCAGTCGGGCCGGCCCGTCGAGATCCGCTCGATGGAACGTCGCGACCTGCGCGGGTTCCGACGCCCCAGGTAGATGACGCCACCGGGATGAGGTGGCCGGGCCACCGTCTGCGCTGCCGGGATTCCGGCCGACGGGACGACCTGGATCAGTCGTCGAGCACCCGGGAGACGATGCCCTCGGCTTCGTCCAGACGGGCTTCGTCGACGAAAAGCCGTGGTCCCCAGTCGGCCGCGAACAGCATCCTCGCCATCCCGCCAGGCCGCTTGATCCACCACACGATTCCGGCGTCATCGAGTGCGGCAGCGATCCGGTCGGCGTTCTCGTCCGTGAACTGGCCGAGTTGGACCGTGCGGATGTCACTCACCTGTCGGACCTTTGCCGTCGGCTGGTGCGTAGGATCCCCGGAATCGCGCGGGTGTGCTGGAACGGTATACAGAGGGGTCTTAAACACCCCCGGACGTCATGTCCATGTGGGTTCGAATCCCACCACCCGCACCCTTGCGCCCGGCTGCACGGCAATCGCGGTTGGGGCTCGCGACCGTCAGCGCGTCCCCGAGCGTGCTGCAACGGTACGGATGTGGGTGAACGCTCACGGATGCTACGGTCCGGCCGCGTTTGGTCCAGGGCGTCGATATGCCCCTCACCGCCGCCGACTGTCTCGCCGTCTACCAAGGGGATCAACTGTGAACCGTCCACGCTGTGTCCGCTCAGTAGCAGCCCTCACCGCCCTGGCGATTCTGACAAGTGCCTGTGCTGGCGGGCTAGGGGATTCGTCCGGCGACGAGTCATCCGCGGTGGCGGAAACGGATGACGCGGACGTCGACACGAGCGCTGGCTTTGATGATGCCACAGACGGGGACGACGGGTCCCAAGAGAGTGCGCAGGCCACCTCCGCGCTCGAGCCGGACGATGGGTGGAGCGAGCTGCACAGCTTCGACCTGCCGGCATCCGGATCGGCCGAACTGACCATCGACGGCCAGACGTTCGTCGCCGACGTGCAGTGTGTCGGACCCGGCATCGTGCCGGACGACATGATGGACGGCAACGTGCCGCTGAACGAGTTCATTCTGTTCAGCTTCGTGATGCGAGGCCAGGGAACGACCGATGAGGGCGCGAACTATCGGCTCGTCGTCGAGCGTGGTATCCACATCGCCGGCGACCGCTGGCTGAACCTGCAGCACGCGGGCTTCGGCGGCGACGGCCAGCTCGACCTCGTCAGTTTCAGCGGTGGTGATGCCGGTGCCTCGCGTCAGCAGACACCGTCGTCTGACGACCCTGACGGCGCGCTCCTTCCGCTGGTTCGAGTGGCCCCGTCCGGTGGTGTCACGGCACAGGGTGAACTCCGCCACGAGTTCGAGGGCGATTCGACCCCGACAGGTCCGTTCACCCTCGCCGCCCAGTGCCAAGATGGTTGGCCGGACGACGTGATCGCCACTGAATGACCGCAATCGGCGTCTGGATGCGTCAGCGCGGGGGAATCTCGCGACCGGCGCTACCGGACACACCCGCCCCTCCATAGCGTTGGGTATGCCAGGTCCGAAGGCCAATCGAACCTATGCTGACCTTGATAACACGAAGGAGCCAGCGTGGCCAAGAAGATGGGTCTATCCAAGATCCTGCTCATCGCGGCAGTCGTCGTTTTCGTACTGGCCGCGTTCGGTGTGGGGATCGGCAAGGTAAACCTCATCGCCGTGGGCCTTGCGCTGGGATTCGCGAGCTTCATCGCCTAGTGGCCGGCGCGACCTGCCGTCATTCGGCCTGGCCGGTCACCGCAGCCCGATCGGGTGTCGCCTGGCCGGTCGCGGCAGCCTGATCGGGTGTAGCGGCGTCCGAGGTGCCCGGTGTGGTCAGGCGCACCAGCGGGCCTCGCGAGAACAACGCCGGGTCGACGTCCACTCCGGCCGCATTCCAGGCCGTCGGCGGGATGCCCAGGTCGGCGACGTAGAGATCGCCGCAGTAAGGATGCGCCATCCGTTCGGCCAGCCCGCGTGTGGGCAGCCCGAGCGCGATCGTGACGTCGACGGTGACGCACGGCCCGACCACACCCCGGTCGGCCACCATGCCACTGGGCAGGTCTACGGCCACGATCCGCACGGCGTAGTCGCGCAGCCAGCTTGCCGCCCGCGCAGGCAGGTCCCGGAGCGGAGAGACCGCTCCGACGCCAAGCATCGCGTCGACCACGATCGACGCGGGCGCCGGAAGGAGGCCGAGGTCGCCGTCTGCGCTGTCGACCGGCACACCGACCGACCGGAGCACATGGGTCTGCTCCGGCAGCCGCGGTGCGCCGATTGTGACCACCCGCACATGCGCGCCGCCGGCCGCGAGCAGTCGGGCGGCGGCCAACCCGCATGCGCCGTTGCTGCTCGGCCCGGCAAGCACGGTCACCTCGGCACCGTCGAGGTCGCCTCCTTCGAGCCGTCGCACCGCGTGGGCGACCCCCCGCGCGGAATGCTCGGCACGCTGGGCCAGGCCGACACCGCGGTCGTCTAGCCAGTCACGAACCGCCCGCACCGTCGACGTCGCGACGTGAGGAACGGACTGCTGATCGCGTTCTGGCAGCGATCCCTCGAGCAGCATCGGACGATGGCGCCGCGGTGCGGACTCCCACGGACGCACGACTCGGTCATCACCGAGCTCATCCGGGCCGCGGCCGCCGTGCCAGTCGTCGATGGCGACGTCGAGGAGCGACGTGAGTACCCGTGCCGTCGCCCCCCAAAGCAGGTCGTCGTCGAGCTGCCAGGCCCAGCTGGTCTCACCGTCGCTCAGCGGAACCTGCCGTTGCCGTCCAGGGTCGAGCAGCTGGGTCAACGGCACGTGCAGGATCCGGTCGACCTCCCAGGGGTTCTCGCTCAGCGGGTGCGGCCGCTGCCACTGGGCGATGACCGGGACGACCCAGAACCGTGACGGCGGGATGTAGAACTTCGGCCCGACACCGACGACGTCGACGCTGGCCGGGTCGAGGCCGACCTCCTCGCGCGCCTCGCGCAGTGCAGCGTCCTCGACCGACTCGCCCGGGTCGATCCGACCACCGGGGAACGACACCTGTCCCGGATGCGAGCGCAGGTCCTGGCGTCGACGGGTCAGGACCAGTTGGGGACCTTCGTCGGTTGGTTCCAGCAGCACGAGCACCGCTCCGGCCCGCGCCTGAGGCGGCGGGGTGCGGTCCTCGGCGGGCACGTCGGCGAGCATCTGGGCCAGCCGCGGCCAGAAACGATCCAAGGCGAATCGTGGGTCCACACCGCCCTCCCGTGATCGCGCAACTTCAGCTGGTCGCGGCGTCACACGATCGAGTCGACCAACCCGTCGAGCCCGTCAGTCTCGCTGATGATGGCATGTCCGAAGGCCCAGCGGCGACAGATCGCGTCGAGTACGAGCGCGCCGGCGTGGATGACGTCCTCCCGGCCCGGCTGAACCGGCCCAAGCCGCGCACGTTGCTCCGCCGACATTCCCAGCAGTCGAGCGGCGAGTTCGGACAGCTGCCCCGCCGGAAGGACGCTGCCGTGGATGCGGTCGGGGTCGTAGTCGTCGAGCCCGAGGTGGAGCGCGCCGAGGGTGGTCGCGGTCCCGGCGACGGCGATCAATGGGACCTCGACGTCGGCGTCCGCTGCCCGCTCGTTGACGACCGCGTCGGCGCCCGCCAGGAGTTCGTCGACCGCCTGCCGGGCATGGTCGATCTGCGCCGGGGTCGGCGGGTCGTCGGGGAAGAACCGTTCGGTTGCGCGCACGCAGCCGAGCTGCAGCGACACGCTCGCGGCGACCTGGCCGGTGGCGTCCCCCGCGATGATCTCGGTGGACCCCCCGCCGATGTCGACCACGACCGCGGTGCGGTGAGGGGTCCGCTGCTCGGGCACGTCGCTGTCGGCTGCGGCGGTACGTGACCGCTCGTTCGGTCCGGACCGGTCGAGCACGGCGAGCGCACCGCGGAAGGCCAGCGCGGCCTCATCGGTCCCGCTGAGCACCCGCGGGGTGACCCCGGTGCGCGCGGCGACGGCGTCGACGAACTCCTGCCGGTTCGCCGCGTCACGCACCGCGGAGGTCGCGCCGATGGCGACCCGTCCCCGTTCGACGCCGTGGGAGGTCCAGGTGGCGGCGAACTCGTCGATCGCCACCAG
>JBJHDB010000002.1:0-34735 GCA_050486325.1 Nitriliruptoraceae bacterium
GCATCGACACATCCGAGAACAGCCGGTGGCCGCCGAGCACGACACCGACGTCGGTCAAGTCGATCACGCGCCGCTCCTGCCAAAGGGCAGGGAGAGTACTCGGGGTGCCCGTACGCTCCCGCCATGCATCTGATCTCACTCGAGGATGTCGGCGCGTCAGTCGACGGGCGTTCGCTGTTCGCCGGATTCAGCGGCGGCATCGGTCGCGGCGACCGCTTCGGCGTGGTCGGGCCCAACGGCTCGGGCAAGTCCACCCTGCTCCGCATCCTGGCGGGCACCCGTCCACCCGACTCGGGCAGCATGGTGCAACGCCGGGGAGTCCACGTCGCGACCCTCGCACAGGACGCCGTGCTGCCGCCGCACCCTGCGGTGGAGATCGTGGCCTCGGCCGACCCGACGGCACCACTTCACGAGGCCGAGGCGCTGCTCGACCGTCTGGGCATCGCACCGACCCGTCAGGCGGACACGCTGTCGCCTGGCCAGCGACGGCGGGTGTGCTTGGCTCGCACGTTGGTCACCCCCGCTGAAGTGCTCCTGCTGGACGAGCCGACCAACCATCTCGACCTGGACACCATCGACTGGCTCGAGCAGCGGTTGGCGACCCGCGCCGCGGCACTCGTCCTGGTGACCCACGACCGTTACCTCCTCGAACGCGTGACCACCCGCATTCTGGATATCGATCCCGTGGAGCGACGAGTTCACGTGATCGACGGGGGCTACTCACATGTGCTCGAACAACGGCAGCTACGTGGCGAACAGCGTGCCGCCTCGACGGCCCGTCGCCAGAATCAACTGCGCAAAGAGATCGCCTGGCTGCGACGACAGCCGCGAGCCCGCACCTCCAAGCCGAAGTTTCGACTGGAGCAGGCCCGTGAGCTGGCCGCGACCGTGGACGATCCCACCGAACGGCAATTGGAGCTCGGCACTGGCCGGCGCCGGCTCGGCAACGACGTGGTGTCGCTCGAAGCCGTGTGCGTCCAACGGGGCGGGACGTCGGTGCTCGACAACCTGGACCTGACGATCGGTCCTGGCGAGCGTGTCGGGATCGTGGGTGCCAACGGGGCAGGAAAGACGACGTTGCTCGAGGTCTTGGCCGGGCGCCGCCAACCGGATGCGGGCTCGGTCCGGATCGGTACCACGGTCCAGCCCGGCTGGTACGCCCAGGAGACCGATGCCGCCACCGACTCCGGGACCGTGATCACCCGCCTGCACCGGATCGGACGTCACGTGCCGCTGGCCAACGGCGAGACGTTGCCGGTGACGCGCCTGGCCGAACGCTTCGGTTTCGACGGGCGACTGCTGGACACCCCGGTCGACAAACTGTCGGGCGGCGAACGAAGACGTATGGCTCTGCTCGAGCTGCTGGTCGACGCACCCAACGTGCTCTATCTCGACGAGCCGACCAACGATCTCGACCTCGACACGCTCAGCGCGCTCGAGGATCATCTCGACGGGTTCTCCGGAACGGTCGTGGTCGCCTCGCACGACCGGTTCGTCCTCGACCGGATCACCGATCGCACGCTCGTGGTGGCCGGTGGCCACGTCACCGAACACGTCGACCTGGACAGTTACCTGCGGGAGCGCCATGCGGATGGGGGCACCGACCGACGCGCCGGTACAGCCGCCGCCTCGCCGGCGAACGTCGAATCTGCCGAGCGGAACCGTGCTCGGCAGCAGGCACGACGCGACCGGTTGGCAGCCGAACGCCGCATCGCCCAGCTCAGCGCGGAGCGCGACCAGATACTCGCCGCGATGACCACAGCCGCCGACGATGCGGACGAGCTGATGCGGCTGCAGATCGAGCGTGGCCGGCTCGACGAACGCCTCGCCGACGTCGAGGAAGCGTGGCTCGCGGCCGCAGAATCCGAAGAGACGGGCTGAGCCCGATCAACCGAACATCATCGGCAGCGAGGGACGTTCCTCGGCTACACCGACGATCGCACCACTGACCGTGCCCGAACGTGCCGCTACATCCAGGGCGGCGAGGAGCCCGGCTGGCTCCGCCCGCATGTCGACCGAGTCGTCGACGACGACGAACATCGTGCCACGAAGCCGACGTGCAGCAGCGATCCAGTCTCGATCGAGACCGGTCCGCTCAGCACGCAACAGCACCGCGTCGTGCGTGTCGACCAGCCGGACCTCGTCGCCTCCCACGACCACACCGACCTGCGCGCCGCGTGGCAGGTCCACCCCGAGCAGACCGTCTATGCGGCCGACGCCTGCCGCACCGATCGCCGCCAGAAGCTGGCGTTGAGCCGGATCTTCACCGACACGGACGACGAACAGCGGAAGCGAGCCGACACGCAGCGTGCGCACACCGACACCATCGTCTCGAGGGGCGGGTTCGTCCACGGTGTTTCAGTCTCCTGGACGTCTGCATGCCGGGAGGCGATCGGATCGCCCAAGGTAGCCAGGCGCTACGGTCAGCTCCGGTCCAACGACCGTGCGCGCATGGCCACCGTGTGCGTACAGCGACCGTGGGCGAAGGAGCGGCCGTGGCCGCGCGGGACATCACTGAAAGGCTCCTCGCCGTCGACGGCAACGGTCTGGGGCACCGTGCCTTCCACTCGGTGGCGACGTCGACGGACGCGGGGCCACGCGCCACGACCGGGGCTGTGGTGTCGATGATCGCCTCCGCATGGCGACACGGCCCCTACGACGGAGTCCTGGTCGCTTTCGATCACCCGGTGAACCGCCGGCGTGAAGCGTTTCCCGAATACAAGGCAAACCGGGCCCCGAGCGACGCGAAGGTCACCGCCGCGATCCGGGCCCTGCGAGACGATCTCGCCGCGTGCGGATTCGGTGTCACCGACCACGAAGGAGCGGAAGCCGACGATCTGCTGACCGCCGCAGCCGACACCTGCGTCGCTGACGGTGTGGCGTGCGATGTCCTCAGTTCCGACCGCGACCTGCTTGCCCTCGTCACCGACGGCGTCCGGCTGCTGCGGCCCGCCGCGACGTTCGCCGACCTGCAGGTGGAGGACACCGAGCGTGTGCGCGCCACCCACGGTGTGGAACCGTGGCAGTACACCGAACTCGCTGCACTTCGCGGTGATCCGTCCGACGGACTCGAGGGCGTCCCCGGCATCGGCGCGAAGACGGCAGCTCGCCTCATCGCCGACCACGGGTCGGTCACCGGGGTGTATTCGGCGCTGAGCGACCTGCCCCCACGCATCGAGTCGGCGCTGCGCTCCGCCCGTGACCGGGTGGAACGCAATCTGCTGTTGATGGCACCGATCCCCCACCTGACGGTCGACATCAGCGGGTCGTTGCGTGCAGGCGTCGACCTCGAACGAGTCCGTTCGGCGATGCGCAGCATCGGCGAAGATGCCGCGGCCCGACGGTTCATTCGTGCCGTGACCGATCCTCCCCCACCTGTCCCGCCACCTCCGAGCGATCCCGACGAAGTGCAGAACGCCGGCGCGCAGTCGGAAGAGGCGAACGTCGGCAGGCCACGACAACACCCGGCCCAACAGCCCCCGGTATCCGGGGATCAATCGGCGCTGTTCTGACCGTCGGCCGCATCGGAGCAACGGCCTTGGTCAGCAGGCCACCTGCAACGGCCCGATAGTCAACGGATGGTCGGCTACGACATCCGTGCCAAGCGTCTCGGGCTCGGTCGGATCGTCTCGATCGTCCCAACTCGCCCCGCAGCCGACCAAGTCAGCGGCCAGGCGGAGGATGACCTCATCCTGAACGACCCGGGCACGCCAACGGTCGTCGCCGAATGCTTCGTTGACGATCACGGCGAGGTGGTAGCGCCGGTCGTCGACCTGAACCGTGCCACTGATGGACAATACGTCACGCAGTGAACCGGTCTTGCCGTGGAACACACCGTGCGCCACCGAGTCGACCAGTCGTCGACGCAACGTCCCCGTCTCCCCCATCGTGGCCATCGCTGCAACCCACTCCGCCTGCAACGGGCTGTCGTGCATGTGCCGATCGACGTCGACGAGCGTGCGGGAACTGATGCGATCGTCACGGGACAGTCCGGACCCGTCCGCGAATCGCGCACCTTCGCGCGGGATGCCGCGTTCGTCCAGCCAGGCCATGACCGCCAGCTCGCCATGCTCCCAGGAACCGGTCCCGGTACGCGCCTTGCCGATGGACTGGAACAGTCCGTCGGTGAGATGGTTGTCGCTGAACTCGAGGGCGAACTGCGCCAGTTCGTTGATCGGCGGGCTGGCCACGCTGGCTAGTCGCGTGACCACCGGCGTATCGGGGACGCCGGATCGTGGGTCGTACCGGACGGTCACGTCACGGTCTTCGAGCAACCTCGTCAGTTCGGCGGCGGCGTGCCGTGCGGGATCCTCGGCGTGCTCGATGCGCACGTCATCGGGTGGTGGCAGCTCGTCGCCGTTCCACTCGTCCGAACCTTCCTCGCCGTCCGGGGATGCCATCGGCGCCGACGCTGCGGCTCCCGGATCGCCATCGACCAGACCGTCGGCGTCTCCATACACGAGAATGGTCTGCAGTCCCGCGTCGACCGTCAGACCAGCAGCCGATCGTGCGTCATAGTCCCAGAAGTAGCGCTCGATCCACCCCTCGGCATGTGCCGGCCCCGTGAATCCAGGCGCGGTACCGATCACCCCGCCGCTGACGGCTTGCAGACCTGACGCGACCAGCGCGTCCGCGAGTGCCGACAACGAGGTCGCCGGACGGGCCGGATAGATCCAGCGCATGTACTCGTCGGTCGCCAACGCCGGGTCTCCGGTCCCTACGAGCACCAGGTCGCCACGCAGAACTCCGTCGGCGTCGATGAGCGCCGTCGATTCGACGTGTGTTGCCATCCGCCCTTCAGGACCGAAGGTGGACAGCGCGGCGGCGGCGGTGACCACCTTCAACGTGGAAGCGGGCATAACCGGCACGTCACCCCGGTGGTCGACCACGGTCCGCCCGTACTCGTCGACGACCAGGACAGACCAGTCGGCGGCGGTCGATTCGGTGATCGCCGCCTCGACGAGCGTGCGCAGGTCGTGTTCGAGCTGTTCGCGACCTGGAGGTGGCGGTGGGACCGGCGGTGGCGGATCGTCGGCAACCGGTGCGGCAACCGGGACTGCGGGAATCGGCCGGTGCAAGGGCTCCCCGAGCGCCTGCACCGCCGGACCCGAGCCGCATGCGGCGAGCATGCCTGCGACCAGCGCACCGCCAAGGACCCGCCGAAGCCGCATCGCCCGAGCCTCAGCTCGGTGCGTCGACACTGTCGAGGAGTCCGCGCAGCTGAAACCCACGCGAGGGATGCCGAAGCTTGGTGAGCGTCTTCTTCTCGATCTGACGGATGCGTTCACGGGTGAGGCCGAACTGGGCGCCAATGTCCTCGAGCGTGTGTTCCTCTCCGTCCATCAGGCCGTAACGGAGCATGAGAACGGTTCGTTCCCGGTCGGTCAGGGCCGACAGTGCGCACTCGACCTCACGCTTTGCCAGCACGGCCGTCGCAGAGTTCTCCGGATCGATCGCGTCCTCGTCGGCCACCAGCTCGCCCATCGTGGCGTCGCCGTCCTCACCGATGGGCTTGTCGAGGCTGGCGACATCCTGGGCGGCGAGTTTGACCTCGCGTAGCCGTTCGAGCGGCAGTCCGAGCTCGGCGGCGATCTCCGATTCGGACGGTTCGCGACCCAGTTGCTGGAGCAGTGCGAACTCGGCGTAGCGGACCTTGCCCATCAGTTCGTGCACGTGGACAGGTAGTCGCACGGTTCGTCCGGTGTTGGCCAGGCCACGCTGCAGCGCCTGACGGATCCACCATGTCGCGTAGGTCGAGAACTTGTATCCCTTGGTGTGGTCGAACTTCTCCACGCCGCGGATGAGGCCGAGGTTGCCCTCTTGGATCAGGGAGAGCAGATCCACCCCGCGGCCACGAAACTTGCGCGCCACCGAGACGACCAGCCGCAGGTTCGCCCGGATCATGTGATCCTTCGAGCGGTCACCGGCCCGCATGACCAGGCGCAGCTGGGCTTTGCGGCGGGGCTGGAGCTTCGCGCCGTTGTTCAACACCGCGTGGGCAGCGAGGCCGGCCTGGTAGCGCTTGGCCAGGTCGACCTCCTGCTCGGGAGTGAGCAGGTCGGTGCGGCCGATCTCGTTCAGGTACTGCCGTACCGAGTCCGACGACGCAGACAGCGGGGTGGCTTCGGGCCGGTCGGCATCCTCCACCAGGTCGTCCAGAATCTGCATGCCGAGGTCACGCGCGCTCTGCGCCGTCTCTTCGACCCAGTTGTCGGGATGGGTCAGCGGGTCGTACAGGTCCTGCAGTTCGGAGAGCAGGACGTAGCCCCGGGATGCTCCACGCTCGAAGAGTTCGGAGATCGGCGTGACGTCGCTCAACGATCGCCCCCCGGCGGCATGGGCCGTGTCAAACGCCATCGGGGATGGATGGGACCCGGCGAGGCGGGCACAGTGTGACGTCGGTGACGCCGTGGCACGGGCGGCTCCCATCCGGACCAGAGCAGGGGTGGCGCATGGTACGGCGCTGCGCGCGCAGCGTCAGCGCTCGGGTTCGTCGTCGGGTGACGAGCCCTGGTGGTGGCCCTCGCTGTCACCCGGTGATTGGCGCGGCTGGCGCCCTGAGGCGCCGCCGGATGCCGTGTCGTCACGGGACGACGATGAGTCCGGGTGGCGGCCCGACCTGGCTTCAGGCCCCTCTCGCAGGTAGTTGACCCAGGACCGGTAGGCCTTCTCGTCCGCACTGAGCTCGTCGGTGTCTTCGGGCCCCGGTTCGTCAGTGTGCGCGGCGGGTGTCGCACCACGGTCGCGCAGCCCTGACGAGGTGGAGGATCTCGTGCTGGTCGTGGCGCTACGTGCAGCGCCACGCGCGCCCAGTGCGGTTGCGGCGCCACGGCCGTGCACATGACCGCCACCAGCAGGCGGCGCGCCCGGGGAGCGCCGTACCGCCACGGTGGCCGCCAAGGCCGTGGTGAACGGAACGGCGGTGATGAGCCCCAGCGAACCGACGACGGTCTTGATGATCTCTTCGGCGAGCACTTCCGAGTTGAGAATCTCACCCAATGGCAGTCCGCTGGTGGAGAACAGCACGAGCAGTGCCAGGGAAGCGCCCGCGTACGCCAGGAACAGGGTGTTCACCACCGAGGCGATGTGGTCGCGACCCACCTTCATCGCCCGGGCAAACAGGGCGGGCCAGGTCAACCGCCGGTCGGTGTCGTGCAGGGCGAACACCGTCGATGCCTGGCTGACGGTCACGTCGTCGAGCACACCCAGGGCCGCGATGATCAGGCCGGCCAGAACGAGGCCTTGCAGGTCCAGTTCGCCCACCGCGAATCTGGCGAACACCGCATCGTCGGAGGCGAACCCGGTGATCTTGCCTCGGCTGATGAACGCCAGACCGAGTGCGACCGTGACGGTCAGCGCCGCCGCGGTTCCCACGACCGCCGAGGTCGTCATCTCGTTGAGGCCGTGCGTGAGATAGAGGGTGACGATCATCACCGCCATCGCGCCGACCCAGGCGACCATGGGTGGGTTGCGTCCGGCGAGTATGGCCGGCACGACGAACTGGACGACGATGAGCAGGCTCAGCCCCAGACCTATCAGTGCCCGCACACCGTGCCATCTGCTGACGAGGAGCACCGCCGCAACGAACAGGCCGACGAGAACCAGGAGCACCGGTGTCCGCTGGAAGTCGGTGATGTAGTACTGGAAGACGCCGTCGCCTGTCTCGGCACGCACCAGGCTGACCCGGTCACCTTCGTTGAACTCGGGGTAGCCCTCGGTCAGCACTTCGAGTTCGACCACACGCCCTGTGTCGGGCCCTTCCATGATCTCGGCGACGATGACGGCGAACTCGCCCGAGGTCCCGCGAACCGGATCGGGGTCGTCATCGAAGACCTGCACACTGCGAATCGCCGCGCTGGCGACCTCACCGAGCGGGTCGTCGGTGACGGGGAGCTCCGCCGCCCGCGGCCACAGGGCGATCATCCCTATGCCGGTCACGACGAGCACGACACCGACGACGACGAGCAGACGACGATGAGTCCGGGTACCGAGATCTGGCATTGCGGTCTCCACGGCGGCGGGATGGACGGCACGGGCGGTGCGTCGGCTGGCCATCCTACGAGCGACGCCCGCCGGAATCCCGGCGGGCGTCGGACGTCGGTACGGGGACCGTCTCAGGCGGCGCGGTCGAGAACGTCGAGCAGCCCAGACAGATTGTGGGCACGCGACGGGTGGCGCAGCTTCGCCAGTGCACGGTTCTGCATCTGACGGATCCGCTCACGGGTCAGCCCGAAGTGCTCCCCGATCTCCTCGAGAGTCATCGGCTCCTCACCGTGAAGGCCGAACCGCAGGACGAGGATGATCCGTTCACGGTCGTCGAGTTCGCTCAGCGCCGTCTCGATCTGGCTCATCGCATCGCCTTCGAGGGCGGTGTCGGCCGGATCGGTTCCGGAGGTGTCGGCGATCAGGTCACCCATGGTGGCGTCGCCGTCCTCGCCGATCGGACGGTCGAGGCTGACCAGCTCCTGCATGGCGTCGCGGACCTCACGCACCCGCTGGGCGGTCAGGCCCACTTCCTCAGCCACTTCGGCTTCGGTCGGGTCGCCACCCTTCTGCTGGCGCAACCGAAGCTCGGCGGCACGCAGCTTGCCGTACAGCTCCCACACGTGTGCGGGCACCCGGATGGTGCGGCCCTTGCTGGCCACACCGCGCTGCAGCGCCTGACGGATCCACCACACGGCGTAGGTCGAGAACTTGTACCCCTTGGTGTGGTCGAACTTCTCCACGGCACGGAGCAGTCCGAGGTTGCCCTCCTGGATCAACTCGATGAAGTCGAGGTCGCGCCCGGAGAACTTCCGTGCCTGTGGGACGACCAGGCGGAGATTGGCCTGGACCATGCGCTCCTTCGAGCGTTCACCGTCACGGCTGATGCCGCGCAGTCGCGCCTTGCGACTCCGCGTCAAGGAGCTGGCGAGATCCTTGATCATGCGGTCCGCGGCGAGCCCTGCCTGGTAACGCTTGGCGAGATCTGCTTCGTCCTCTTTGGTCAGCAGGGCGTGCTTGCCCGCATCGTTGAGATACTGCCGCACCAGGTCGGTCGTCAAAGCCGAGGTGTGGTCTATCACCTCCTCGGGCGCGTCGTCAGCGACGTCGTCGATGACCTGCAGCCCCTGGCCACGGGCCTCGCCGATGACGTCCTCGACCCAGGTGTCGCCGTGGAGCTCCGGAACGTGGTGTTCCTGGAGTTCGGAGAGCAGCACGTAGCCGCGCTCGGACGAGCGCTCGAGAAGCTCCTCGACAGCGACTTCCGCGGTCGGTAGTTCGGTGCGATTCACCTTGCCTCCTGCATCTCGCGAACCAGTCGCGTACACATCAACATCCGGGCCTTGAGCAGCCCGGTACGGCGACGTACGGGTAGCGTCGCATGCCGGACTGGGTGCCGTCACCCATCCGGGGGTGGCCTACTGGACGGTTCGGCGCCGTCTGGACGCGAGGATGGTGGCCGTTCGGCCAGGTTTCGAGACCCCGACGTTCTACTACTGCGTCCAACGGCAACATCGGCGGGTTTCGTCCCGAACCACACAGTATGCGCGCTCGTCGCACGCCTTGTCCACTACCGTGCGTCAGGTGTGCGCTGTACGCGTCCGTGACAGACCTGCACCCCCTCCACACGCAGCCGCTGAGCGTGTTCCTGCTCGAGCCCAGGAACAAGGCGACCGGTGGCGGTGACGACCCGCCACCACGGCAGCGGGTCGTCACAGGACGCCAGGATCCTGCCGACCGCACGCGCCGCAGCGGGCCGTCCGGCCTGGGCGGCCACTTCGCCGTAGGTCGTGACATCCCCGTACTCGAGTGCAGCCACGATTGCTCGCACTCGTCGCGTGAATTCGCTGTCGGTCACCGGGCGCCGTCAGCCGTCGTCGCCGTCACCGGAGCCCACCCGTACCCGCTTCGTGCCCCCGTCGGCGTCGTTGGTGTCGTTGACGATCTCGGCCGCTTGGGCCGCGCGCGCCGGGTAGGGAATGCGCGGATGGTAGATCCCGACGAGCGACTCGACGATCGTGTCCCGCACGGTCGCGAGCTCACGGAAGGTCAGATCCGACTCGTCGAACTGGCCGTCGGCGACACGTTCTTCGAGCAGCGAGTCGACGGTCGCTTCGATCTCGTCGCGTGGGATCGTTCCACGAGTCATCGCCATCGCGCGGGTCGTGGCTTCGCTGCAGTCGGCCAGCAGGAGGATCGCCGCCTCCTTCGACCGCGGCCGGCCACCCTTGTAACGGAACTGCTCCTCGTCGACCGCTTCACTATTGGTCGCCTGTTCCAACGCCTTTTCGTAGAAGTACGACACCAGCATCGTGCCGTGGTGGCTCTGGATGCACGCGACCACCTCGGGCGGGAGGTGGTGCTTGGTGGCGAGCTCCACACCGTCGACGACGTGGTTCTGGATGATGATGGCGGACACCACCGGCTCCAGGTCGTCGTGGGGATTGGCGATGCCTTGCTGGTTCTCGATGAAGTAGTGCGGCTGGCGGACCTTGCCGATGTCGTGGTAGAGCGCGGCGACACTGCCCAGCAGCGGGTCGGCGCCCACCTCGCGACAGGCGCGTTCGGTGAGCGAGGCGACCATCACCGAATGGTTGTACGAGCCCAGGGCACGGGACTCGAGCTCACGGAGCAAGGGGTGGTTCCGATCGGCCAGGTCGAGCAACGCGGTCACCGTGGGCAGGCGGAACAGCGACTCCAGGAACGGCATCGCACCCTGGACGATCAGCGCGGTGATCAGCCCGTTGATGGCCCCGGCCAGTACCGCGGTGAACAACTCGTCGGACGGGCCGAAGACCAGCACGACCACTGCGGCGATCACCGGGTACGACAATCCGGCGCGCAGCGTCGCCGAACGTAGGTCGGATCGCTGGGCGATCCGCGTGGTCAACGGAACGCTGACAAGGACGGTCGCTGCCGCGAACAGGGCGACCGGACCTGCGCCGGGAACGACGAGCGGGATCACGAACGAGGCCGGCAGCATCGTCGAGATGCCCACGACCGGGTGGATCAACAGCGCAGTCAACATCGCGAAGGCCCCTGCCGGAGCCGCGTACGCCCAACCTGACGACTGCACGTTGGTGAGCAGGGACGAGCCCACCACCAGGCCCGCATAGGCGGTGACGAGCAGCCCGAGCAACAGCAACTTCTTGGCGCTGACCCACACACGGGGTTGCATCCGATGCATGTAGATCGCCGAGATGACCGTCACCAGCAGCATCGCCATCGCGGCGCGCAGCATCGCTCGCAACGGGTCGGCGCCGCCCGCACCGAGTTGTTCGATCGCACGCAACGCCATCGCATCGACGATCTCGCCTTCGCGCACGATGGCCTGTTCAGCAAGCCACACCCGCGCCACCTCGGTAGCACCCTCGGCGGCACGTTCCCGCGCAGCGGCGGTCGCGTCGGGATCCACCGTCACCGTCGGTCGCATGGACTCGACGATCAGCGGGACGACGATCGTCGCGGCGGTGTCGCGCGGTAAGGGCCGCAGTGCGAGCTCGCCCGGGAGTGTCTCGTCGAGCAACGTGGGCAGCTCGTCGTCGGACACACGCTGGCGGGCAAGCTCCTGGGCGATGGCGATGGCCTCGCGTTCGACGATCTCGAGCTCGCCGTCCGAAAGGGCGACCAGTGCGGCGACGACCTCCTCGTCGAGCTCCGGATGCTCCAACGCCAGAAGTTCACGTTGCTCCGACCGAGGCGGGGGCACCTCGTCCGGGTCGTTGCCGTCGGACTGGCGGACGGCCTCGACATCGGTGAACACCGCCTGGAGGTCGTTGACGATCGCGGTCTGTGCCGCACGGTCGAAGATGAGGATCGGTTCGACCGACTCCGCAGCCGTTCGTCGTGCGGTGTCGGTGGCCTCCTCGTCGACGACCCGAACCCGCTCGTCAGCGAAGACCGTGCGTGGCGCGGGCTCACCGACGTGAAACGGCTGGTCGTCGGCGACCGTCGTCAACCCGATCATCACGGGCACAGCCACCACCGCAAGCATCACGCTCGCCACACGGGCGACAAGCAGGTTCCTGTCCGGTTTGCTCAACACGGGGCCTCTGACGCGGACGGCGGGAGGAGGTGGCGCGGGACGCGTGGCGCCGGCGCACCAGTGTCACCTATCCGACTGCGACGTGCCCAACGGCGTCGGTGGCTAGGCTTGACAATCGACATCTTCCTGCCCTCGCATCGTGACGGGTCCTGTCCGTGCCGCATCGCCAGCCGGTCTCGCCCTGGGTCGAACTCGCACGTGCCGAGTGGGCGGCACTGCGGTCGTCCACACCGCTGACCCTGACCGAATCCGACCTCGAGCAGCTCCGGGGGCTCAACGAACACGTCTCGCTCGACGAGGTCACCGAGGCGTATCTGCCGCTGTCACGGTTGCTGAACCTGTACGTCGCGGCGACGCAGGATCTGCACCGGGCGACCGACACCTTCCTGGGCACGCTCAGCGCCAAGATGCCGTTCGTCATCGGCGTGGCCGGTTCGGTCGCCGTGGGCAAGTCGACCACCTCGCGCATCCTGCAGGCGCTGCTCTCACGCTGGCCTGATCATCCCGAGGTGGCGCTCGTGCCCACCGACGGTTTCCTGCTGCCGAACGCCGAGCTCGAACGACGCGGCCTGTTGGAACGCAAGGGCTTTCCGGAGTCCTACGACCTGGCGGCGTTGGTTCGGTTCGTCGCCGCAGTCAAGTCCGGCCAGCCCGAAGTCGTCGCCCCGACCTACTCGCACCTGCTCTACGACATCGTCCCCGACGAGAAACTGGTCGTGCGCCAACCGGACGTTCTGATCGTCGAGGGGATCAACGTGCTGCAGACGGGCACGGACGGCGACGGCCGTCGCGTATTCGTCTCGGACTTCTTCGACTTCTCGATCTACGTCGACGCCGATGAGCGGGACATCGCCCGCTGGTACGTCGAGCGTTTCCGCACGCTGCGCAACACCGCATTCCAAGATCCGCGCTCGTACTTCCACCGGTACGCGGAACTCTCGGACGACGAAGCCGATGCCACCGCAGCCGACATCTGGACCAGGATCAACGGACGCAACCTGGAGATGAATGTCCGCCCGACGCGGTCACGCGCCGACCTGATCCTGCGCAAGGGGCCGGATCACGGCCTCGAACGGGTCCACCTGCGCAAGCTGTGACCCACCGAAGCGCTGGCGGTCAGATCAGGCCTGTCCGGTGCCGTCTCGGTCGCCTGGGACCGGAGCGGGTGGGGTGCCGACTGGACGCCAGGTGGCCAACACCGCCCGGATCGCGGTGACCACGGCCAGCGGCTGGTCGAAGAGCAGATGGTGGCGTGCCTCGGGCACCTCGACGAACGGCACGCCCGCCGCGCCGGCCGGCGATCCGGCAAGCAGTCCGGCCATCGTCTCACGTACCTCGTCGTCGACCACATCGGACAACGCCCCGTTGACGATCGCGACCCGGCAGGCCGCTCGAGCCAGATCCGAACCGAAGTCGCTGGGGGCCATCGGCCCACTCCGGCGGGTGAACAGGTCCGGGTCGAACTTCCAGGTCCAGCCTTCGTGGGTCCGCCGGAGGCTGTGCAGCGCCGTGTGCTCCAGGATCCATCGGTTGTCGCACGGCTGTGGCGGAACGAGATGGAAGTGGCGCATCGCGGTCGCCAGATCCGGGTAGGTCTTCGGTGCGCGGAACATGCCGCCCGCACGGCCTTCGTCCGATTCGGGATCCGGGACCCGGATCGGCGCATCGAGCACGATCACCCCGTCGAGTTCGGCGCCGTGATGGGCTGCGGCGAAGACTGCGACGAGTCCACCCATCGAATGACCGACCACGACCGGGCGGCCGGACCCACCACCGTCAGCGGCGACTGCCAGCACCTCGCGGGCCCAGGTCGCGGCGTCGTAGCGCCTGCGCCATCCGCTGTCACCGTGACCGGACAGGTCGAGCGCGACGACGCGATGGTGCACCGACCAGATCGGCGCATGTGCCGCCCACCAGTGCGCATGTGCTGCGCCACCGTGGACGAGCAGGAGCGTCGGGGCCTTGCGCGAACCCCAAGCCCGGTAGGCGACGTCGATCCCGTCCACCGCGACGACACCCGGTTCCCCAGGGTCGTCCGTCGCAGTGCGGAACCACGCGGGTGCGGCCACAGCGGTGGCGGGCGTTTCGGCGCTCACGTACGAACCTCCCGGCGGCATCGCACCGGCCATGGTGGTGTCGACGCTATCGTCGTGGCAGCCAGGCCAGCGCCGTACGTCGGTGAGGCGAGACCGACCGCAGGAGTGCACCGTCGTGCCCGCTTCACCCAACTTGCCGGCCATCGACCGGCTCGCACCGGCGGATGTCGGCCTGCTGGCCGCGCTCGCATCGATGTGGGGACTCTCCTTCCTGTTCATCGCCGTCGCGGTGACTGCGTTGTCGCCGCTGTGGATCGTCACGGCGCGCACCGCCGTCGGCGTGACCACGCTGTCGGCGATCCTGGCGGTTCGCGGCCGCAAACTTCCTCGAGACCTTTCCAGCTGGGGCCACCTCGTCGTGTTGGGTTTGTTGAGCAACGCGGTGCCGTGGACCGCGATCGCGTTCGCGCTGCAGTCCATCCCGTCGGGGACTGCTGCCCTGTTGATGGCGCTGATCCCGATCAGCACGCTCGCGATGGGAGCGGTGCTTCGGCTCGAACGACTCACCCCGGATCGTGTCGCGGGGCTGCTCGTGGCGCTCGCCGGTGTCGCCGCGATCGTGATGGGCGACATCGATGACCCTGGCCGGCTCATGGGCATCGCCACCATCATCGGCGTGACCATCGTCTATTCGCTCGGCGGCCTCTACGCACGGCACTTCCTGTCGGGCTGGCACCGGCCGCTGGTCATCGCCACCGGGCAGGTCATCGTCGCCGGGTTGATGACACTGCCCGCGGCCCTGCTGTTCGCCCCACGCCCGGACATGGCCGCGATCGACGGCGCCGTCGTCACCTCGATCGTCGCACTCGGTGCGCTGGGCACCGGCCTGGCCTTCCTCGCGTTCTACATGTTGATCGAGCGTGTCGGGCCGACCAACGCGGCCCTGGTCAACTACCTCATCCCACTGGTGGCGGTCATCGCCGGGTGGGTCGTGCTCGACGAGCGACTCCACCCCGCGGCAATCGTCGGTGGCTTCCTGGT
This sequence comes from Nitriliruptoraceae bacterium, assembly GCA_050486325.1. Lineage (GTDB taxonomy): Bacteria > Actinomycetota > Nitriliruptoria > Nitriliruptorales > Nitriliruptoraceae > JBJHDB01. The sequence goes on from JBJHDB010000002.1 coordinate 15,106, forward strand.
CGTCGCCGGAATCTGGCTGTCGCAACGGCGGCGGCCCTCCGAGATGATCGTGGAGCTGGAGCAGGATCACCGGTGACCGTCCGCGTCGGCCGCGACGTCAGTAGGTCGACTGCGCCTCGCCACACGCGGTCGGCAACCGGGACGTCTGGTGCACAGCGCTAGCCTGCACGCGATACCAACGCCCGACACGCCGTTTCGACGTGGGAAGCCGACGTGACCCGGACAGTGCTCCGCATACGCCGTGCCTGGTGGGTGTTCGGCGCCGTACTGGTGATTCTGGGCATCCTCGCGTTGATCGTCGGTGAGCAGCCGACCTCGCTGCCGGTGGCGTTGCCGATCGCTCTGGTCGGTTCGGCGGGGATCGGCTCGGCGATCGCCGTGGCTGCGGTGCAACGCGGCCTTGCACGAACCCATCCGGAATCGGACGCCGAAGCCCGCAACGAGGTGCTTGCCCGCCAAGCGCTCACGATCGCGATAGCGCTCGCGCCGGTGCTGCTCGGTGTCGCACTCGCCGCGACGTTCGGTCACCGAAGCAGTGTCGCGGTCGGCGTGCTGTCCGGGGCCGCGTGCGCGGCAATCGCCTATCCCCTGGTCGGTCGGTTGCGTCAGCTCGAGTCATCCTGGCGACAGGCTGGCCACGATGTAACGATCCTGCCGGGCGACGACACCGAATGATCCTCGACATCCCTCGCGTTCCAACCTCGGAGTTCTTCGATGCCCGATGAGGCCGACGCCATCCTGCTCGTGTCGTTCGGGGGTCCTGAGCGTCACGACGATGTCCTGCCGTTCATGCAGAACGTCACGGCAGGACGCGACATTCCCGAAGAGCGCCTCGCCGAGGTCGCCGAGCACTACCACGCATTCGGTGGACGCTCGCCCATCAACGATCAGAACCGTGCCCTGAAGCAAGCGCTCGAGGACCTGCTGGCCGAACGTGGTCCTGCCCTCCCGGTGTACTGGGGCAACCGGAACTGGCACCCGCTGCTGACCGACACCCTCCGCGAGATGCGCGACGACGGCATCCAGCGGGCGATGTGCTTCGTGACCTCGGCATACTCGTCGTACTCCGGATGCCGCCAGTATCGCGAGGATCTCGCTGCGGCCCGTGCCGAGGTCGGGCAGCGCGCACCCGAGCTGTCCAAGCTGCGCGTCTACTACAACCATCCGGGCTTCGTCGAGCCACAGCGGGATTTCATCGCGGAAGCGCTCGAACAGCTTCCTGACGAGGTTCGCGCGTCCGCGCACGTGCTGTTCGTCACCCACTCGATCCCGCTGCGCATGTCGCGTCACGCAGACTACGAAGCCCAGCACCTCGACACCTGCCGGCTGGTCATGCAGGCGCTGCCCGGGCGCAGCTGGGAGCTGGCGTACTGCTCGCGCTCGGGACCACCGGCGGTCCCCTGGCTGGAGCCTGACGTCAACGACCGTCTGCGGTCACTGGCCGCCGAAGGTGCCAGCGCGGTCGTGCTCGTGCCGGTTGGCTTCGTCAGTGACCACATGGAGGTGATCCACGACCTCGACGTCGAGGCGGCCGAGACCGCCGACGAGCTCGGACTGCCGATGGTCCGAGCCGCCACGGTCGGCACCGAACCACGGTTCGTCGAGATGATCCGCGAGCTGGTGCTGGAACGGGTCGCGGATACCGAGCCGCGCAGCCTGGGAACCCGGGGGCCGTCGCACGACGCCTGCCCGGTCGACTGCTGCCTCACCCCGGGACAGACGGTGGCGCCCGTCGTCGCCGAGGCGTCCTCGTCGGGGCACCCGCGCTGACGGTCTGACGCGAGGCTCGCACGGGCGACGTACGCTGGCCGTGACCGACCGCCACGAGCCTCGTTTCGAGGGAGCACGATGAGCCAGGCAGAGCGACCAGCCACCCGACGCGGCGCGGATGCGATTCGCGCCGCGATCGAGGAGTTCGAGCTGCGTCAGCGACTCGATGAGCCGGACGGGTCGGTTCGTTCATCCGACCGCTACGACCTCAGCTGGGCGCACGGACGCATCGACGCGGCACGTCGCGCGGCTCAGGCGGACGTCGTCACCGCCGACGAAGCGCTGGGCTGGCTGGCCGAAATCGTCGGCATGGAGCTTCCCGACAACGGGGACGAGGACGCCTACGACCGTGACTGACACGGCGAGGTAGGTCCGCGATGGAACTCGTCCTGCTGCGCCATGCCCAGCCCGCCTGGAACAGTGGCGACGTCGCCCAGGTCGATCCTGGTCTGACACGGGTCGGCGCCCAACAGGCGCGGTTGACGGCCCAGTATCTCGGGGCGCAACGTTTCGACCGTGTGCTGGTTTCCACCGCCACACGTGCCCAGGAGACCGCCGAGCCCCTTCGCAGCGAACTGGCACACGTCCCCACCGATGACCGCGACTGGCTCCACGAGATCCACATGCCCGCGTCGTGGCAGGGCACACCTGCGCAGGAGGTCAACCGCGCTCTACGTGACGCCCGATTCCGATCACGCGAGGAGTGGTGGCAGGGCATGCCCGGCGGAGAGAGCTTCCACGACTTCCACGCACGTGTGAGCATCGGCCTGTTCGCCGAGCTCGCCGAATCAGGGATAGAACGCGACGACGCCGGTCTGTGGCGCATGGGCGGCAACGTTTCACGGGTACTCATGGTCGCCCATGCGGGCACCAACTCCGTCGTGCTCGGCCAGCTCCTCGGCCTGGACCCGGAACCATGGGAGTGGGAACGGTTCTCGTCGGATCACGCTTCGGTCACCGTGTTGCGGGCGATTCCGATCGCAACCGGCCACATCTTCAGTCTGCAGCGGTTCAGCGACGTCGCCCACCTTCCGGAGCACCTCGTCACGGCATGAGGTGAATGCGGGGCCGTCGCCCGGTGCTTCAGGGTGCCAGTGTCCGGCCGGCACCTTCGCCCGGCAGCGGGAACCAACGCAGCGCCTCGGCGTCGTCGTCGAGGACCGCACGACCGCCGCCATGCGCCTCGCGATCTTCACCGGTGGTCAGAATGCGCCGCGCGTCGGCCAGCACCCGTCGCAGCTCGTGCTCCAGCGCGTCGTCGTCGGGCGGTTCCTTCACGGCCGGCCAGTCGACACCAACCGGTCCGAAACGAAGCTCGTCCAGAGATCGCGACACGACCTGCCCGGCGGCGTGGTGGGTCCAGCTGCCGGTCACCGGGTCGAACAGGTAGTCGTCCAGCAAACGCCACCCATCGCGTGCCACCATCCGCACAGCTTCGATGACGAAGTCGGCGACCGCGTCGGTGAAGAACCAGGCAAAGTTGATCCGCGTCCACCCCGGCCGGATGCCCGAACATCCGGACACGACCGCACGTTCGATCGCGCGGGAGGTCGCCGGGTCGATGCCGAGGAGGCGATGGCCGTACGGGCCAGCGCACGAGCAACCTCCGCGTGCCTGGATACCGAACAGGTCGTTGAGCAACGCCACCACGAACTCGTGGTGCAGTCGCTGACGCCCGGCGCCGATGACGAACGACACGATCGACAACCGGTCCGCGTGGGCGGCACCGAGCACCTCGATGGCCGGCTCGTCGTGCCAGGCGGCGAGCGCGCGGCGCAGCAGGCGCTGTTCGGCCGCGTGGATCGTGTCGGTGCCGATCGCATCGCGCAGCCGGAAGGCCAGGCCGGCACGGATGGACCCGATGATGTCGGGGGTGCCGCCCTCCTCGCGCTCCTCGATGTCGTCGAGATAGCGGTGACCTTCGGCGTTGACGAACTGCACGGTCCCGCCGCCCGGAACGGTTGGAACGGGGCTGGTGAACAACGCGCGACGTGCGATGAGCACGCCAGGCGTTCCGGGGCCGCCCAACAGCTTGTGTGGCGAGACGAACACCGCATCCTTGGTGTCGAAGGCGGCCTCGGAGGTGTCACCGTCCGGCGCAGGTCGGCGGGGGCTCATGTCGACCCGGGCGTGAGGTGCGGCGGCGGCCGCATCCCAGAACGACAGTGCCCCGTGGCGGTGGAGCGTCACCGAGACAGCCCGGGTGTCGGTCAGGATGCCGGTCACGTTCGAGGCGACCGAGAACGATCCGATGCGCAAGCTGCGGCCCGCGTACTCGGCGAGCGCAGCCTCGAGCGCGTCGATGTCGACGTGCCCATCTGCATCCTCGGGGATCGTGACCACGTCGGCGATGGTCTCGCGCCACGACAGTTCGTTTGAATGGTGCTCGTATGGGCCGATGAACACCACGGGCCGCCGATCGGCCGGTATCCGACCGGACAGCGCGAACTCGCGATCGAGCACGGCGGGGATGCGAAGGCCCAGCGCATGGACCATCCGATCGATCGCACCGGTCGAACCGGTGCCGCAGAACAGCACGGCATGACGATGGTCCGCACCGAACGACGCACCAACCAGCCTGCGGGCCTCGGCACGGAACCGTGAAGTCTGCCGTCCGGTACCCGACGACTCGGTGTGCGTGTTGGCGTACCGGGGCAGGACGACCTCGGCGATGTATCGCTCGATGAACTCCACCGAGCGGCCCGAGGCGGTGTAGTCGGCATAGACGACCCGCCGGCGCCCATAGGGCGTGTCCACCTGCTGGCGGTCGCCGATCACCGCCCGCCGGACCACGGCGAGCAGTTCGGACGTGTTGTCGAGCACTACCACCTCGCCGACCGTCTCGACGCGACCGGACACCACGGGACCGGGGTCGTGCGTGACCGGGACGTGCCCGGCCCGGACGTACGGAACCGGAGCGTGCCCGCCTAGCGTGCGTCCCGGCGGTCTCGAGCCGACACATGGGACGTATGGCGGTATCCGACCCACGCGCCAGGGCGCATGACATGCCAGACTAGGGGTTGCCCTCGCCGGCCGCCGCAACAGACGGGATGGCCGGAAGTCGATGTTTCGTGTGGAGGCGATCGGTGTCGAACAGCCCCGGTGACGTGTGGGGCCCCGTGGCCGAAGGCCGCGGCAGGCGCCGCCGCCGGCGTGTGCTCGTCGCGACGCTCACCTTGCTTGTCGTGCTGGTCGCCGGTGGTCTGGCCGCTGCGCTGTGGATGGGTGCGCAGGTCCCGCGCACAGAGGTTTCGGGGCTGGCGGACCCAAGCACACCGCTCCATGTGCTCGTGATCGGCTCCGACAGTCGCGAAGAACTCACGCCGGAGGAACGGCGCGAGCTCAGCACCGGATATTTCGAAGGCGAACGGGCCGACACGATCTTCGTGTTGACCATGGATCGCGGGCGCGCGGCGATCCTCGCGCTTCCCCGCGACCTGTGGGTCGAGCGGTGCGACGGGTCGATGGGCCGCATCAACGGTGCGATCGAGATCGACGGCCCGAGCTGCATGGTCGACACCGTCCGGCGCACGACCGGAATCCCGGTCCACCATTTCGCCAAGGTGACCTTCGGCGGGTTCCGGTCGATGGTCGACGCGGTCGGCGGTGTCGAGCTGTGCCTGCCGGAAGCGATCTCCGACCGCGACGCCGGTATCGACCTGCCCGCGGGTTGCCAGCGACTGGACGGCGCCGATGCGCTCGGCTTCGTCCGCGTCCGCAACATCGATGACGATCTGCAACGCATCGTGCGCCAGAAGACGTTCGTCCAAGCGCTCGCGGCAGAGATGACCGCGCCACGCAACCTGCTCCATCCCGTACGCATGTACACGATGGCCCAGGACGCCGGCGGTGCCGTCACGGTCGACCAAGGCATGGGGCTCGTGTCACAGGCGCGAATCGCCTGGGGCGTGCGTGGCCTGGCCCGGGGAGCGATGACCACCGTCACGGTCCCGGTGACGCCGCGCACGACCTCGGCAGGCGCGGCCGTGCTCGACCTGGATGCCGACGAGGCGGAACCGATCTTCGCGCGGTTCCGCAGCGGAGCCGTGCTCGACGACATGATGACACCTACTCGCGTGAACGGCGCGGCGAACGACCCGCAGCCTGGCGAGGTTTCGGTGATGGTCCTCAACGGCGCCGGTGTCGCGGGGCTGGCGTCGATGACCGCTGAACACCTCGAGGACTCCGGTTTCGCCGTCGTCGGCCTGGGAAACGCCGACCGCCGAGCAACGACGGTCGTGCGGTATCCGCCGTCGCTCGAGCGCCATGCCACACTGGTGGCCCGATCGCTCGGTCTGGATGATCGACTCGAGGCCTCCGAAGGGGTCAGTGTGGTCACCGTCCTGCTGGGTGAAGACCAAGGAGATACCGCGTGACCGACGATGCCGACCGTCCGGTTCTGCTGACCGTCTGCCTGGGCAACATCTGCCGCTCACCGACGGCCGAAGCAGCACTGCGCGAAGCCGCTGCTGCGGCCGGGGTGAACCTGGAGGTCCGGTCGGCCGGCACGGGGTCGTGGCACATCGGCGAACGACCGGATCGGCGCATGCGCGCGGCTGCCGCAGCGGCGGGGCTCGACGTCGACGGGGAAGCGCAGCAGGTCGATGCCAAGCTCATGGAAGCGGCCGACGTCGTGTTCGCGATGGACCGTTCGAACGCCTCTGATCTCCGGGCGATCGCCGACGCGCACGGGTTGGCGACGCCGATCCGCATGTTCCGGGAGTTCGACCCCGAGGCCAACGAGATCGATGTGCCGGATCCCTACTACGGCGGGCCGGACGGCTTCGACGAGGTCGTCGACATCTGCCGCCGTGCGGCACAGCAGATCGTCATGCAACTCGACGAGCTGCTGGTCGCCCGCCATCACACCTGATCGACGGTGGAGGCCCTGGTACGACGGCTCCAGGCGCTTCTCGATGGCGACGTCGACGTGGTCGCGACGACGCCACTGTCCGGCGGCGACGTCGCCGAGGTGACCCGTGTCCGCCTGCGCGACGGACGTGACCTCGTCGTCAAGCGGACGACGACCGACCCGTCGGCCGAAGCCGACGGTCTGGCTGCCATCGGCGCGGCCGGGGCCGACACACCCGAGGTCGTCGTGTCGGCCGACGACCTGCTGGTGCTCACCTACGTCGACAAGCCTGGTGATCCCGCCACGCTCGGTCGCGCGGTGGCGCGAATGCACCAGGCCGTCGGCGACGCGTTCGGATGGCACCGGGACAACTTCATCGGTCCCCTGGTCCAACGCAACCCGTCGAAAGCCGACTGGGTCACGTTCTGGCGTGACCACCGCATCGAACCGCTGCTGTCAGTTGTCGACGGTCGCATTGCCACTCGCATCGAGCGGGCGATCGACGACCGGCTTCCCACTCTGCTCGACCACGGCGCTGTCCCGAGCCTGGTCCACGGTGACCTGTGGTCGGGCAACATTATTGCCCACCGGTGGTTGATCGACCCGGCCGTCCACTACGCCGACCGCGAGCTCGACCTGGCGATGCTCGCCCTGTTCGGCGGAATCCCGGCGACGTTTCTCGACGGCTACACATCGGTCTGGCCACTGGATCCTGGCTGGCGCGACCGCCAACCGGCACTGCAGCTCTACCATCTGCTCGTCCACGTCGCGCTGTTCGGCGCGAGCTACGTACCAGGCATCGAACACCGGCTGGATGTTCTCGGCTGGTAGTCGGTGCCGTTCGGCCACCGCCGATGCGTACGGCATCGCAGCAACGCAGTACCGTCGAAGAACGAAAACCGCCTACCGGTCGGGTGGGACGGGTTCTCCCACGCAAACGAGGTTCAACCACCATCATGGGCATCGTCGTCCGAATACTGATCAACGCCGCCGCACTGTGGGTGGCCATCGCCGTGCTCGACGGCATCAACTACACGGGTGACACCGTGTTGGGGCTTCTCGGTGTCGCATTGGTGCTCGGTGTGGTCAACGTCACGGTCAAGCCGGTCCTGCAGCTCATCTCGATGCCACTCATCGTGTTGACGTTGGGTCTGTTCCTGCTGCTCGTCAACGGCATCGCCATGTGGCTGGTCATCAGCCTGTCGAGTGCGCTGGGCTTCGGCATCACCAGCGAATCGTTCCTCTGGACGATGGGTGCCGCCGTAGTCGTCGCGATCGTGTCGTGGGCGCTGGAGATGTTCACCGGCCGCCGATGATCCGCCGCCGCGCGAGGCGTGCCCGCCACGCATTCGGCCTACCCTTGCACCGACGCCTGAATCGTGGAAGTACCACCCATGCGCCTGACGACACGCCCGCCGACCGGTCTGGGGTCGCGGCGAGCGGTGCCGCGCCAGCTCGACGACACCCAGCGTGCACGCCTGCGCCACCTTCTCACCGACCCGGACAACTGGGTCTTGCGGTCCGACTGGGAGCGCTATCTGCTCCACGGAGATCGGGCCACGCTCATCGATACCGCAGAGCTGTCGTCGGAGCACCGGGTCGCGGTGCTCGCATGGCTCGACCAGCAGCGCCACCTCCTCCACCAGATCCTCGAAGGCGGCATGGTCGCGCCGGACGGCTGGATCGAGGCGTTCCCCCTCTATGAGCGCCTCGCGACGGTGCGCAACCGCGTCGGGCGTCAGCGTTCGCCGCGCGGTGAAGGCACGGCGTAGGGCGCGAGCGCATCGACCAGTCCCTGTGGCGCACGGGTCGGCCGACCTTCGGCATCGGTGATCGCCGCGCGTACGTCGTTGGTTGCCAGCAATTCGTCGCCACGCAGCAGCTGCTGCGTCCAGCGCGACGATGCGGGACGCAGGTCGGCGACACCGCTGACGACATGAAGGCGATCACCGCCGTAGGCCGGGGAACGGAACCGGACCTGCACGTCAACGACCACCAGGTGGAACCCGAGGTCGGCCAGCCGGTTCAGCCCGAATCCGACCGCGTCGAGCATGGTGACCCGTGCATGCTCGAAGTAGGTCAGGTAGACCGCATGGTTGACGTGCCCGTACGGATCGAGCTCGCCGAACCGGACCGAGATGCTCGTCGTCGCCGGGTCCTCCACGATCACCTCCCTCGGTGACACTCTTCGCCGACCGCCCAGCAGCCGGAGACACCTGGACCGGACTGCTTGAAGCCGGTGCGAACCGAGCGGTCGCGCGTACCTCGCGGCACCGGCGCGCAAGACGCAAGGCGTCGCGGAGGCTACTCGCCTCGCGTGCGTATCCTCGGGCCCGAAATGTGACCAGGCACCGACCCCGACCGATATCCACAGGACTCACGTGCGCAACCAGGCCCAACTGATCGCCTACGTCGACCGGCTCGCCGGATCGTTCGACGGACTCACCCGGCTGCTCGAAGGGCCGTTGTCCGGAGCGTTCGGCGGCGTCCACATTCTGCCCTTTTTTGACCCCATCGACGGGGCCGACGCCGGTTTCGACCCGATCGACCATCTTCGTGTCGACCCGCGACTGGGTACGTGGCAAGACGTGGAGCAGCTGGGATCGACGCTGCCGGTGATGGCCGACCTGATCGTCAACCACATCTCGGACCGTTCGCCGCAGTTCCGGGACTTCCTCGCACATGCAGACGCGTCTCCGTACGCCGGAATGTTTCTGCACCTCGACCGCGTCTTCGCAGACGGTGCGACGGAAGCCGATCTGCTCGCGATCTACCGCCCCCGCCCGGGGCTGCCCCTGACCCCGGTAACACTCGCCGACCGATCGCGACGCATCATGTGGACCACGTTCACCTCCCACCAGATCGACCTCGACGTCGACGATCACGCGACGCTCGCCTACCACGACCTCATCCTGGACACGTTCCAGCAACACGGGATCCGAATGGTCCGCCTGGACGCAGTGGGCTATGCCGTCAAGACCCCCGGCACCACATCCTTCATGACGGCCGAGACGTTCGCGTTCATCGACGGGCTCACACAGCGGGCGCACGAGCGCGGTATCGAGGTCCTGGTGGAGGTTCATGCCCACTGGCGTCGGCAGGTCGAGATCGCCCGTCGGGTCGACCGCGTCTACGACTTCGCACTGCCACCGCTGGTCCTCCACGCCCTCTACACCGGCAGGGTCAACCGGTTGGCCGAGTGGATGCGCATTCGACCGGACAACGCCGTGACCGTGCTCGACACTCACGACGGGATCGGCGTGATCGACGTCGGCCCCGACGCCAACCAGGTCGAGCATCTGGGCTTGCTGTCCGCCGACGAGATCGACGAGCTCGTCGACGGCATCCACGAGGCCAGCCGCGGAACGAGCCTCATGGCCACCGGTAACGCCGCCTCCAATGTCGACCTCTATCAGGTCAACTGCACGTTCCGTGATGCGGTCGGACGTGACGACGACGCACTCTTTATCGCTCGCCTGATCCAGGTCTGGCTGCCCGGCATACCGCAGGTGTATTACGTCGGCCTGCTCGGCGGGGTCAATGACACCGACCTGCTCGAAGCAACCGGGGTCGGCCGCGACGTCAATCGCCACTACTACGAACCTGCAGAGCTGTCCAACGCCCTCGAGCTGACGGTGGTGCGTGCCCAGCTCAGCCTGTTGCGCGTGAGAAACGCGCACCCGGCGTTCGACGGCACCTTCTCGTTCACCGAGGAATCCGCTACCTCGCTCCAGCTGACATGGACGACGCCGCAGGCGTCGGCCAGCCTCCACGTCGACCTGGCCCGACGCACCTTCGTGATCGAGCTCAGCGAGCCCGGCTCCACCCGCCGATACACCGACCTCGCCGGCCTCGCTGAAGGTTCATGACCTGCAGCCGAGTGACGCTCACTGCACGATGCGCGTCCAGCCGTCGGGGTCGTCGGCAGCGCCGCGCTGCACCGCGACAAGGGCATCACGCAGCCGGATGATCGCCCCGGTATCTCCCCCGAATCGGACCTCCTCACCGGCCACGACGAAGCTTCCGACCTCGGTGAGAACGGCGGCGGTCCCGGCGAGCGCCGCTTCGGCCTCAGGGGCGCAGGCCACCAGCTCGGCGACGGAAAGGTCGCGCTCGTCGACGGTGAACCCGCTTCGGACGGCGAGCGTCAACACCGCATCCCGAGTCACCCCGTGCAGGAAGCTTTCGTCGAGCGCGGGGGTGACGACACGGTCATCCTCGACCAGCAGGAAGTTTGCCGCGCCGGTCTCCTGAATCCGGCCCCCCGGTGCGAACAGGACCTGGTCGACGTCGTGGACACGCCGCGCGGCCATCGTGGCCGGCAGCGCCAATGCATAGTTGGCCGCCGCCTTGACCCGTCCGAACTGCGGCGTGGTGCGGGGCATCTCGGTCTCGACCAGCAGCGAAAGGGCCCGGCGGCCACCGGCGAAGTAGTCGCCGACCGGGCTGGCCACCACGTAGAGCAGTGCATCCACCGACGGCGTCGCCGCGGCCCCGATGTTGGGGTCGACCCCCATCAGCACCGGCCGTATGTACAACGCACCCGGCGGTTCCGGGACGACCTCCAGGTTGGCGCGGACGACATGCTCGATCATTTCGAGCACGAGCCCTGCCGCGGGCTGGGGCATCGACATCCGCCGCGCCGACTCCTCGAGGCGTGCGGCGTGCCGGTCCGCCCGGAACAGGCGAACGGCCCCGTCGACACCCCGGTGCGCCTTGAGCCCCTCGAAGCAGGTGCTGCCGTAGTGCAGCGCATGGGTGAACGGATGCAGCGCCAGCGGCGCGGTGGCTGTCACCTCGAACCCGTCGAACCTGCCGTCGACGGTCGACGCGCGCACCATCCACGGCGCGACTTCGGTCCCGAACACCGCGGTGGAGGGCTGCGAGCGCCCGGTCGTGGCGGTGGTCGCCTGAGCGGTCATCGGCGAAGCTCCTTGCCAAGCGTGCTGCCGTGCGGCAACGCGCCTGCGGCGTAGGGCAGCCTACAGCCCGGCATAAGCCTCACCTCTGGCGGCAGAGCTCGTCACGGAGCCGATGCAACATCTCGAGACACTGATCGAGCTGATCAACAGTCACGTACTCGTCAGGTCGATGCGCCACGTCGATGCTTCCCGGCCCACAGACCACCGCGGGGATGCCGGCCTGCTGGTAGAGACCCGCTTCGGTCCCGAACGACACCACGGCAACCTCGGGGTCATCGACCAGCCGGCGCGTGAGCTCGATCGCTTCGGAGCGCGGTTCGTACACCAGCCCACCAACCGCTCCAACCGTGGTGGTGACGACACCGGCATGCGCGTCGAGCCGGCGCAACTGGGTGTTGAGCTGCGACTCGATCGCGGCGACGGTGGCATCGACGCGTTCGACGTCAGCAGCGGTGACCGACCGCAGCTCCCAGTCGAACCGGCATTCGCCGGCGACGACGTTTCGGGCGCTCCCACCTTCGACGGTCCCGACGCTCACCGTGGCCGCGGGCGGGTCGAAGGGACTGTCGACAGGCACGTCCCGAGCAAGCTCGTCGCGCAGCTCCACGAGCTGGCTGATGTAGCGGGCGGCGAACTCCACCGCGTTCACGCCGTGCGCCGGCAGCGAACCGTGACCTTCGACACCGGTGACGACGGTCGTGAACTCGTAGCACCCCTTGTGGGCGCCGACGATCCGCATTGAGGTCGGCTCGCCCACGATCGCCGCCCGTGGACGAACGCCGCTGGTCGTCAGCCCCTCGATGAGCAGCGGCGCACCGTGGCAGCCCACCTCCTCGTCGAAGGTCAGCGCGATGTGGACGGGTGCGCGCAGCGGCGCCTGTGCGAACCGCGGCGCCATGGCCAGCACGCATGCGATGAAGCCTTTCATGTCGCAGGCGCCCCGGCCGTGGATTCTGTCACCACGCTGCGCAGCAACGAACGGCGCTCCGGTCCAGTCCTCGTGGTCAGCCGGCACGACATCGGTGTGCCCCGACAGCACGACGCCGCCGTCGACGTCGGGCCCGATCGTGGCGAGCAGATTGGCTTTGGTCCGGTGCGGGTCGAAGGTGCGCTGGATGCGCGCCCCGAGCCCGCTCAGCAGCTCTTCGACATGGTCGATCAGATCCAGGTTGGATGCCGCCGTGACGGTCGGGAATCCGATGAGGTCGGCGAGCAGCGCACAGGCGTCGTCGAGGACGACATCGGTCACGGTTTCACCATCATCTTGCGCGGGTAGTCGGCCAGGGCTTCGGCCGGCCCGTCGTCGGTGATCAGGATGGTCTCGGTGATCTCGAGCCCCCAGTCGTCCATCCACAGGCCCGGCATGAAGTGGAAGGTCATGCCGGGTTCGAGAATCGTGGTGTCCGAGGGCCGCAGGCTGATGGTTCGCTCCCCCCAGTCGGGCGGGTAGCTCATGCCCACCGCATATCCGCAGCGTCCTTCGCGGTCGATCCCGGCACGCTCGAGTGCGGCGTAGAGCGCGTTGGCGATGTCGCAGGCCCGATTTCCCGCGCGCGCGACGTCGAGTCCCGCCTCGAGCCCTTCCAGGACGGCATCCTGTGCCCGGAGCATCTCCTCGGGAGGTTCGCCGAGATAGACAGTGCGGCACAACGGCGCGTGATAGCGGCGATAGCACCCCGCGATCTCGAAGAACGTTCCCGCACCCGAGGTGAACACGTTGTCGTCCCAGGTCAAATGTGGTGCCGAAGCGTCGACGCCGGTGGGGACCAGCGGAACGATCGCCGGATAGTCGCCGCCGAACCCTTCGTCACCGGCCACACCGGCGATACCGGCCCGGAAGATCTCGGCCACGAGCTCGCTCTTGCGCAACCCCGGTTCGATCAGCGCGAAGATCTGGCGATGCATCGATTCGACGATGCGCGCCGCACGGCGCATGTAATGGATCTCCTGCGGTGACTTGACCGCGCGCTGCCAGTTGACCAGCCCCGTCGCGTCGATGAAGGTCGCCTCGGGAAGACCCTCGGTGAGATGGAGGTGCGCCGCTGCGGCGTAGTAGTAGTTGTCCATCTCGACACCGACGACGGCATGGCCGTATCCGTGGTCGGCGAGTACCGCAGCGAGGTGTTGGTGTGGATGGCGCTCGACCGACTGGACGAAGTCGTCCGAGTAGCTGGCGATGCGATCGTGGCTCATGTACACGGTGCGCCGTGCGCCGCGCGCATCCATGGCACGCCCCCACCACAACGGTGCGTCGTCGTGGGTCACCACGACCGCTTGGTGGGTGTAGAACGACCAGCCGTCGTATCCGGTGAGCCATGCCATGTTCGACGGGTCGGCGGCCACCAGGACCTCGATCCCCCGGGCGTCCATGGCTGTGCGCACCTTGGCGAGGCGCTCGTGGTACTCCTCGACGCTGAACGGCAGGTTTGCGGGCAGTCCCGCCGTCATCGGTGCCCCGACCTGATGCATCCATCCACTCCGTCCGGCCGGTGGTGGCACCGGCGTAGATTCATTCGTGAGGCGTCGGCTCGTGAGACCACGCACGTCCGCGGGTGTGTACCACCGTGCAGACCTGCCGCGTCGCCTACGCCCCTACCCAGCCGTGTCCGTTCGGCCGGCTCGAGTGAAGCTGGCGCTCAGTGCTCGAACACGGCGCCGAGGAACGCCTTGGTCCGCTCGTGTTGTGGCGAGCGCAACACGTCGGCGGGTTTGCCCTCCTCGATGATGCGCCCGGCATCGAACATCAGGATGCGGTCGGCGACCTCCTTGGCGAAACCCATCTCGTGGGTCACCAGCATCATCGTCGTCTTGCCCTCTTCGGCGATCTGACGCAGCACGTTCAACACCTCCCCGACGAGCTCGGGGTCGAGCGCCGACGTCACTTCGTCGAAAAGCATGACGGCTGGCTGCGTCGCCAGGGCTCGTGCGATCGCAACCCGCTGCTTCTGCCCACCCGACAGTTCCCCCGGTGTCTGGTTCGCCGCGTGCGCCAACCCGACCTTGTCGAGCAGCTCCATGCCGGTCTGGCGTGCCTCGTCGCGTGACACGCCGTGCACCTTGACGGGCGCCAGCATGATGTTCTCGAGCGCGCTCATGTGCGGAAACAGGTTGAAGTGCTGGAAGACCATCCCGACGTTGGAACGCACCTGGCGGATATGGCGTTCGCTTGCCTCCTTCAACCGCGTACCGTCGTGCTCGTGGTACAGGTGCTGACCGCCGACCTCGATCGTGCCCGCGTCAATTCGTTCGAGGGTCATCGTCACCCGAAGGATCGTGGTCTTGCCCGATCCGCTCGGCCCGATGATGACGACCCGCTCGCCAGGCTCGACGTCCAGGTCGAGTTCACGCAGCACCACATTGGTCCCGAAGGCCTTGTTCACCCCACGCATCCGCACGGCGGCTGCGCCCTTAGCCGACACGTCCGGGTTGCCGCTGACCGCAGCCACCGCGGACTCCACGACCTCATTCGCCTCGTTCGTACTCAATGCGCTTCTCCAGTTTGCGGACGGCCCATGCGGCGATGACGCTGACGGTCAGGAAGCCCAGCCCGATGAGCAGGAACGGCTCGACCGGCCGGAAATCGACGTTTCGGATCGTGGCGGCAAAGAACAGGATGCCGGTCACCCCGAGTGCGGGACCACCCATCGGCGCGTCCTTGAATCCGGCGATGAGGTAGTTGCCGAGCGCCGGCAGCACGTTGGGCACCGCCTGCGGGATGATGATCCTGGTCCATTTGGTCCACGCACCCAGGTTGAGGGCGATCGACGCCTCCCACTGGCCCTTGGGCACGCTGTTGATACCGGCGCGGTACGCCTCCGAACAGTAGGTGGCGTAATGGATGCCAAGACCGAGCACCAGGATCTCGATCGCGCTTAGCCGGATGGCGGGTGTCGCACGCACGAGCGCCTGGAGGAACACCAGCTGCACCAGCAACGGCGTGGAGCGCACGAACTCGATGAAGAAAGACACGGGCCAACGCACCAGGCGGGCCGTGACCCGACGTCCGAGTGCGAGCACGAATCCGAACACCACGGCGAACACGAACCCCAGGACGGTCGCACGCGCGGTGATGTACAGGCCGCGGAACATCTGAGGCACCAGCGACCAGAAGTACTCCGCGTCGAACCGCTTGGACGGATCCGCCTGGAACGGCGATCGGTAGAACTGCTGGGTGCGCCCGGTGGCGGCGAGCACGACGAACACCGCGACGATGATCAGCACCGGGATGAGGATCTCAGGCCGTTGGTACCACTTCTTGTGTGGCTTGAACTCGATCGTGTCGATCACGGAGGCCTGACCGCTCATGCCCGCACCTCCGGCACCGCCACGGCCGCCGACCCGGTGCGTCGAACGAACCTCTTGTTGAGTCGTCGTTCACCCGAACGGAACAGCAGGTTGATCAGCTGCGCCACGACGAAGTAGATGATCAGCACGTTGAGGAACAGGGTGGTGACGCCGGCGACACCACCGGCGAGTTGCTGCTGGGCGAGGTTGCGGGTCGTCTGCATCAGGTCGGACATGCCGATGAGCGAGACCAGTGCGGTGCCTTTGAGTATCTCGATGGTCAGATTTCCCATGGGCGGCAGAATGATGCGCATCGCCTGGGGCAGCACCACGTAGCGCAGACGTTGGGTCGGACTCAGGTTCAACGCGATCGACGCCTCGGTCTGCCCCTTGGGAATCGCCTGGATCGCCCCGCGCACGATCTCCGCCCCGTAACCACCCATGTTCAGCCCGAGCGCGACTGAAGCGAGCAAGATCAGGGGTGCCTGGCCGATCTGCAGCAGGATCGGGATCGCGATCGCCATGATGAACAGCAGGATGATCGACGAGATCCCGCGGGCGAACTCCACGTAGGCCAGCGCGATACCTCGGACCCATTCACGGTCGGACAGGCGTGCGACGCCCCCGAGCAGTGACAGCACGATCCCGAGCACGAACGAGTACAGCAGCACCTGGATGGTGACGGTAAGGCCACGGATCAACGCCTGGTACTGGCCCAGGCTCAGCACCCACTCCTCCACGAGCGTCTCCCTCCACCCCCCGTCCGGCGGACATCGACCGTCCGACGTCGTTGAGCGCGGCGGCCGTCGCGGTGACGGGGCCCGGCTCCCTCTGACCGGACCCCGTCACCGAGGTGTGGTCAGTCCAGGAAGTCGGCCAGCGTCAGCGTGTTCGCCAACTCGACATCCTCGGGGCTGAACAGGTCGTACTGCGTGATGATCTCGAGGGTGGTGCCGTCGGCACGCAGCTCGTTGAGCACCTCGTTGAAGGCGTCACGCAGCCCTTCGTCGGCGAACCCGTGGGCGCCACACGGCAACGTCTGGTTGCCCTCGGCGTCGACCGGGAAGAACGGCTCGACCGCATCGATGCCGTCACGCGCCGCCGCTTGGGTCTGCACGGTTGCCGCCGTACCGGTCACCGCATCGACCTCACCGGCCTCGAGCGCGCGGTACATGCCGTCGATGTCGGCGAACAGCTCGATCTGCGACTCCGGCACACCCGCATCCAGGGCGTAGTCAAGCTCGACGGTCCCGGTGGCCACGGCGATGATCACATCGGGGTTCTCCACGACCGACTGGTAGTCGACGATGCCCAGCGGGTTGCCGGCCTCGACGGCCAGCGACTCGGCGATGCAGTAGTCAGGGTCACTGAAGTGAATCTGGGCCGCACGTTCCGGCGTGATGTACATGCCTGCGGTGACCATGTGGAACTGGCCGGCCTGCAGACCGCCGATGAGCTCACCGAACTCGACGACGGTGGCCTCCATGTTGTCGATGCCGAGCTCGGCGAGCACGGCACGGGCGACGTCAGGGGCGATACCGGTCGGTTCACCGTCGTCGCCGATGTAGCCGAATGGCACCTCGTTGGCGACGCCGACCTGGATCGTGCCCGCTTCCTGAAGCTCGGCGAGCAGCCCGTCGGCGTCGGCAGCGGAGTCACCGTTGCCGCACGCCGCCACGACCATCGCCATGGTGGCCATCACGGCGGCGAGCCGCACCCAACGCGTTCTCGTGTCCTTCGCGGTCATCTTCGCGTCCTCTCGTCTTCTTCGATCAGCGGCAGGAATCTGGTCGGTCCTGATCGGTCATGGTCTGCCCGCCCCGATGTGCTGTCCCTGGCCACCGTTCCGGTCTCCCGTCCCGGGTCCGGTGGTCGGGTCGATCCGATCCGCGGACCTGTCCCAACGGGCGTGGCTGCGGGGATGCTAGGCAGGTAGTACCGGCGTGTCCACCATGTATCCAATCCGCATGCACCCGCGCTGGCCACCCCGTACAGTCCGGTGCGGCGCTTCACCCCGTCGACGGCACACCCGGTGACGTCGATGCCCAGCCCCCGAGGACGCCGTGACCGGTCAGCGAGCAAGACCTTCGGTGGAGTCGATCTACCGTGCACTGCGCGAGCGAATCTGCCTGCTCGACCTACCCCCCGGTGCCCGCTTGACCGAGGAGGCTTTGGCCGCGGAGTTCGGCGTCAGCCGCACCCCGATCCGCCAGGTTCTCGATCGTCTGGAGCACGAGCGTCTCGTCGACCAACGCCCGGGAAGTGGCACGACCGTGGCGATCGTCGACACGAAGGAACTCCGCGACGTGTGGGCGGTTCGGCTCAAGCTCGCCGAGCTGATCGGCGAGTTCGTCCGCCTTCCCGCTCCGCCGTCCGTCCTCGAACAGCTCGATGCGATCGGGGAGGAACTCCGGGGCGAGCACGAATCGATGGGTCCTCGCGAGCTCGGCGTGCTCTACAGCCGGTATCACCAGACCGTGCTGGAGGTGTTCTCGAACGAGACGCTGCGACGCATCTACGACCAGCTGTACTACCAGACGTCTCGCGTCTGGTTGCAGTTCCTGCCGGAGATGGATCTCGCCAGCGAGATCGCCACGATGGCCGAAGAAGTTCGGCAGACGCGGGCCGCGCTCACCGGCTCGTCGGGGGAAGACCTCGCCGAGGTCCGCAGCCAGCACATGCGGATGCTGCTCGACCGGTTCAACCAGCACATTGCACGACCCATCGGGTGACAAACTGCTGCGGCGAGGTGTGACGCCGCATGCACTCAACCTCACGACAGACCGGCGAACCACACGACTCCGCCACGTTCAACCACGAAGTCCCGCCATGGTGTGCGAAGCCGAACGGCCGCACGACACCGCAAGGAGCCATCGATGAACCGCTCATCCGACCGTGACCACGCACGGGACGCCGGGCCTGCGACCACCGCAGTGTGGGGAGGCGAACGTCCACCATTCATGGAGCGCGCAACCCAGGTACCGGTGGTCAACAGCGTCTCGTTCGGTTACGACGACTTCGACACGTGGTACGGGGTCGCCGTCGGGGAGCGCGAGGGCCACATCTACGGTCGCAACACGAACCCGACTGTCGCGGTGTTCGAGGAGAAGATCCGTCTGCTCGAACAAGGCGAGGCGGCCACCTCGGCATCGACCGGCATGGGGGCGATCAGCAGCATGCTCCACGCACTGCTGCGTCCGGGCATGCGGGTGGTCAGCGTCAAGGACACCTACGGCGGCACGAGCAAGCTGTTCACCGAGTTCCTTCCCGCATTCGGCATCGACGTCGAGCTGTGTGACACGACCGACACCGCCGCGGTCGAGGAGGCCGTCGGCAAGGGCTGTGACCTGCTCTACCTGGAGACACCGACCAACCCGACGCTGAAGGTGCTCGACCTCGACCGGCTCATCGCAGCCGGGCACGCCCAGGACGCCGTGATCGCCGTCGACAACACCTTCGCGACACCGATCAACCAGCAGCCGTTGACCCTCGGCGCCGACCTCGTCGTCCACAGCGCGACGAAGTTCCTCGGTGGCCACGCCGACGCACTCGGAGGCGTCGTCGTCGGTCGCGCCGACCTGGTCGAACGGATCTACCACTACCGCGAGATCAATGGCGCGACCCTGCACCCAGAAGCCGCCTACCTGCTGCTGCGCGGCATGAAGACGCTGCACCTGCGCGTCGAACGTCAGCAGGACAACGCCCAGCGCATCGCCGAACACCTCGAGGCACACCCCAAGGTGACCGTCGTCAACTATCCGGGCCTGCCGTCCCACCCCCAGCACGAACTCGCGGCACGGCA
>JBJHDB010000003.1:0-30204 GCA_050486325.1 Nitriliruptoraceae bacterium
CGAGCTGGATGCCGAAGCGGACGTCAAGAACTGGCGTGACGCCGGATTCGACGACGACCCCGCCGACAGCGGCTCAGCGAGTTTCGAGCGAGAGACCGCCCAGTCACTGTCGAACCACGCACGCGGTTTGCTGGAGCAGATCGACGATGCCCTGCGGCGGATCGACGCCGGGGAGTACGGCCGGTGCCAGAACTGCAACGAGTTCATCGAGCCGGAACGGCTCGAAGCGCTGCCGTACGCGACGTTGTGCATGGCGTGCAAACGCCGGGACGAGAGCGGCCGCTGAGCGGCGAGGACTCCCCGGTGCCCGACACCACCGTGGAAGGGCAGACGGCCGGTTCCCATCGACGGTTCATCGTCATCGGACTGGTGGTCGCGGCCGCGCTGACCGCCCTGGATCAGGCCAGCAAGCAGTTCGTCGAGACCGTGCTCACGCCGGGTCAGTTCGTCCCGTGGTTGAGTGACTCGATCGGCTGGCAGCTGGTCTACAACCCGGGGGGAGCGTTCGGGATTCCCGCACCGTCATGGTTGTTCCTGACGGTCACGGTGATCGTGGTGTTCGTCGTCGCGCGTGCGTTGCCGCGTGCCACCAGCGCGCTGCAATCGGTCGCGTTCGGCATGCTGCTCGCCGGTGCGCTGGGCAACGTCATCGATCGTCTGGTGCGTCCCGGCGACCCTGACGGATGGCCGATCGGGGACGGCTGGGTCGTCGACTTCGTGGCCTGGGGCAGTTTTCCGCGGTTCAATGTCGCCGACTCGGCGATCACCGTCGGGTTCGTGCTGCTGGTGGTCGCTTTGTGGCGGGACGAACGACAGGAGTGATCACGCTTGCGGTCGCCGAGGCCGACGCCGACACGCGGGTCGATGCCTTCGTTGCACGCAAACTGGGGATGTCGCGCAGCCAAGCGGCCGCGCTGCTCGCCGATCACCGTGTCACCGTCGACGGCCACGTCGTGGGCAAGGCGCAGCGTCTGGCCGCCGGTACCACGGTCACGGTCGCCGATGCCGATGCGGGTAGGCACGATCGTGGTGACCGTGACGGTCGGGCCGCGTCGTCGGCCCCGCACGAGCCGCCCGTCGCCCCGCCCGTGCTGTACGACGACGCGGATCTTCTCGTCGTCGACAAGCCAGCAGGCTTGGTCGTCCATCCAGGTGCCGGTCACCTCGACGACACGCTCGTCGACGCGCTGGTCGAGGCCGGGCTCGGCCCGGTCGGCGGGGACGATCCGCGTCGACCGGGCATCGTCCACCGCCTGGATCGTGGCACCTCTGGGGTGATGATGGTGGCACGCAACGAGACGGCATACGCCGGGCTCGTCGTGGCATTGGCGGCCAGGCAGGTGGCCCGTTGGTATCTCGCGTTGGTGGTCGGACGACCCTCGGACGTTCACGGTCGCATCGAAGGGCCGATCGGACGCGATCCACGTGACCGCACCCGGTTCGCGGTGGTGTCCGACGGGCGGCCGGCGGTGACGCGATACACGGTGGTCGCCACCGCCCCGGTCGACCATCCGACGTTCCGGGAGGTGAGCCTGCTGGCGTGTCGACTCGAGACCGGCAGGACCCACCAGATCCGCGTGCACATGGCGGCGATCGGGCATGGCGTTCTCGGCGATCCCGTCTACGGCAGGGGTGCAGCGTTGGGCCGGACACTGGGCATCGACCGGCCGGCGCTGCACGCGGCCTTGTTGCGGTTGGACCATCCGTCGACGGGCAAACCGGTAGAGGTGTTCGCACCGGCGCCTGTGGATCTCGCTTCGGTTTGCGCCGGACTGTCGATCGAGGTGCCGACAAGCGCGTCGGCTCTCGAATCGCTGGTCGCTGATGTGGAGCCAGGAGCCTGACGCCGCTTGCAGGCGGATGCTCAGGGGCACTGCTATCGTCGACGACGAACAACAGGCGTGTGGTTCTTCCCCGGCACATGCCTGTGGGCCGCCAGTCGGACGAAGCGTCCGAGCTTCATGAGATGCACGACAGGGGAGACGCAGCGCGTGACCACCGTGGCCCACGACAGTTTCGTCCACCTGCATGTCCACACCGAATACTCGATGCTGGACGGTGCCTCCCGAATCGACGACCTGCTCGACAAGGTTGCCCAGGACGGTCAACCCGCGGCGGCGATCACCGATCACGGGGTGCTGTTCGGCCTCGTCGAGTTCTACAGGGCTGCCGAGAAGCGTGGTTTGCGGCCGATCCTCGGATCGGAGCTGTATCAGGCGATCGGTTCCCGGCGTGACCAACAACTCGGTGGAGCGGATGGCAGCCAGCGTTACTTCCACCTGACCGCGCTGGCCGGGGACGACACCGGATATCGCAATCTGATGGCGTTGTCGACGCGTGCGTACCTCGAGGGCTACTGGTACAAGCCGCGCGTCGACCTGGAGCTGCTCAACGAGCACCGCGAGGGCATGATCGTGCTCAGCGGCTGCCTTGGTTCCCAGGTGAACCAGTCGCTGCTCGCAGGCGACCTCGACGCGGCTCGGCAGTCCCTTGGCACCTTCCGCGACATCTACACCGCCGATCGCTTCTTCATCGAGTTGATGGACCACGGCCTCGAGGAACAGCGCCGCACCTGGCCGCTGTTGGAGCAGCTCGCTCGCGAGCTCGGCCTGCGCACGGTCATCACCAACGACTCGCACTACACCGACGCATCGGATGCGCAAGCACACGACGCACTGTTGTGCATCCAGACTGGCGCACGGATCTCCGACCCCGATCGGTTCAAGTTCTCCGGTCCCGATTACTACGTCACGACCGCCGAGGAGATGCGTCGTCGATACCCGGACCATCGCGCGGCGCTGGACACCACCCTGGACATCGCCGAGATGTGCACGGCCAAGATCGAGTTCGGGCGGGACCTGCTTCCGGCGTTTCCGTGTCCCGACGGGCTGAACGAAGGGGAGTATCTCCGGCAGAAGGTGTGGCAGGGCGCACGTGAGCGTTACGGCGACCCCATCCCCGACGAGGTGCGACGGCGGGTCGAGTTCGAGCTCGAGGTGATCGAGCGGATGGGCTTCCCCGCGTACTTCCTGATCGTGGCCGACCTGTGCGCGTATGCGCGCGGATCCGGGATTCGTGTCGGACCTGGCCGAGGGTCGGCAGGTGGCTCGGTGGTGGCCTATTGCACCGACATCACCCGGGTCGACCCGATCCGCCACGGGCTGATCTTCGAGCGCTTCCTCAACCCGGCCCGCCAACAGATGCCCGACATCGACATCGACTTCGACGACCGCCGCCGTGGGGAGATGATCCGGTACGCCGCCGAACGGTACGGCGAGGCGCACGTCGCCCAGATCGTCACCTTCGGGACCATCAAGGCCAAGTCCGCGATCCGTGACGCCGCCCGCGTGCTCGACGAACCGTTCAAGGTCGGGGACACGCTGGCCAAGATGATGCCCCCACCGGTGCAGGGGCGCGAGTCGACACTCGCCGAGGCGTACAAGAAGTCGACCGAGCTGCGCGATGCGCGTGAAGATCCGAGCTACAAGAAGGTCCTGGACACCGCCGAGCGTCTCGAGGGCCTCAAACGACACCACGGCATTCATGCGGCAGCGGTGATCATCGGAGCGCAGCCGCTCACCGAGACCGTGCCACTGCTGCGGACCGAGAACAACGAGATCCTCACCCAGTACGAGATGCACGCCGCCGAACAGCTCGGCCTGCTCAAGATGGACTTCCTGGGGTTGCGCACCCTCACCGTGATCTCGGACGCCGAGCGCCATATCGAACGCAACCGGGGCGTGGTGGTCGATCTGGACGACCCGGACGTGCTGGGCGCGATGGACGATCCGGCAACCTACGAGATGCTGTCCACCGGATACACCCTGGGCGTGTTCCAGCTCGACTCGAGTGGGATGCAGGCACTGGTCCGCCGCCTGAGGCCGACCCAGTTCGCGGATATCTCGGCCCTGCTCGCCTTGTACCGGCCCGGTCCGCTCGGCGAATCCATGCACCTGACGTTCGCTGACCGAAAGAACGGGCTCGAAGAGGCCAGCTACGACCATGCTGATCTGGAACCGATCCTTGGCGAGACCCACGGGGTGATCGTCTACCAGGAACAGGTCATGCAGATCGCTACAGACCTGTGCGGTTTCTCGTTGGCCGAAGCCGACGCGTTGCGCAAAGCGGTCGGAAAGAAGGACCGCAGTCTGATGGAGGCGCAACGCGAGCAGTTCGTTGCTGGCGGCCTCGAGCGTGGATACGACCGTGGGTTCGTCGACAACCTGTGGGGGCTGATCGACCGGTTCGCCGAGTACGGGTTCAACAAGGCACACACGGTCGCCTACGGCGTCATCAGCTACCAGACGGCATGGCTCAAGGCCCACTACCCGGTCGAATACATGGCGGCACTTCTCACCAGCGTGCGCAACAACAAGGACAGCAAGCCGCTGTACCTCAACGAGTGCCGGCGCATGGGTATCGCGGTCCGTCCACCGGACGTCAACGAATCCGACGCCGACTTCACCCCACGGGGTGACGAGATTCTGTTCGGGCTCGCCGCGGTCAAGGGTGTCGGCGCCGGACTGGTCGCCCAGATCGTGGAAGCCCGAAACCGGGCGGGCGGATTCACGAGCTTCGCCGACTTCTGCGCCAAGGTCGACGCACAGGTGCTCAACAAGCGCACGATCGAGAACCTCGTGCTCGCGGGCGCGTTCGGTGGGCTGGGACACCGGCGACGGGCACTGCTCGAGTCATACGAACAGGTCGTCGATGCGGCCTTGAGTCGCAAACGTGCCGAAGCCGCGGGGCAGTACTCGTTGTTCGAGGAGATGGATGGCGGCGCGTCGCCGGTGACGCCGACGATGATCGATGACGACGTCGCCGAGTTCGATAAAACCCAGCTGCTGAAGTTCGAACGTGAACTGCTGGGGCTGTACGTCTCCGATCACCCGCTGTTCGGGATCGAACGCGTGCTCGAAGCGCAGATCGACGCAGCCTGCGCGGAACTCACCGAGCGTCCAGACGGAGCGTCGGTCACCATCGGGGGAGTGTTGACCGGAATGACCAAGAAGTTCACGCGCAAGGGCGACACCTATCTCGTGGCGACCCTCGAGGACCTCACCGGCGCGGTCGAAGTGGTGTTCTGGCCGGCGACCTACCGGGTTGCCCACGAGGTTCTGTCCGAGGACGCCGTGCTGTTGATCACCGGCCGGCTGGAACTGCGCGAGGGCGAGGCGAAGGTTGCAGCCAACAAGGTTGTCGTGCCCGACCTGAGCGAGGCCCGGGGCGCACCCGTCGTGGTTCGTTTCGCCGCCGAACAGTGCACCGAACATGCCGTGGCACGGTTGCGCGCAATCCTGGCCGAGCATCCCGGTGCCGTCCCGGTCCGCCTCGAGGTGGACGGTGACGAAGGCACCCAGCAGGTTTACCGGCTCGGTGACGACCTTCGCGTCGAACGCCGAGGTGGCCTGTTCGGCGCGCTCAAAGCGGCGTTCGGCCCTGATGCGGTGGAAGATGGCGCAGGTGATCGCACCTACTCGCCGAGCCAGGACCTCCCACGCAGCGCATGAACGGTGGTCGGCCCGGTTGGCGTCCACCGGCGCTGTAGCCTGCACCCGCACGTTCTGGCGCGCCACCTGCATCCTCGGTGCGCTCCGCACCGGTACGGGCCGAACCGATGCGCATCTGGTGTGCCCTACCGTTCTTGACGACAAACCGAATGGTTCGACGATGGCGCGACTGACCCTGTTGGACCTGCGCGACGACCACCGGGACCCGCGGGGGTTGCTTCCGCGGCCGCGTGCCTCCATGGAGGAAGCCGCTGCTGCGGTCCTCCCGGTGCTCGAGCGCGTCGCCAACGAAGGTGACGCCGCCGTCCTGGCCTACAACGCCATGTTCGATGGGGTGGAGCAGACCACCCTGCGCATACCGAACGAGCGGCGTCGTGATGCCCTGAAGACACTCGACCCGCAGCTGCGTGTTGCGCTCGAACGGGCGGTCGACCAGGTGCGGTGGTTCCACGAGCACGCCCGTCCGGAGTCCTGGCAGGCGGAACGTGACGGGGCAGTGATGGGCCAGTGGCACCGGCCGGTCGAGCGGGTTGGCGTCTATGTCCCGGGGGGCAAGGCGGCCTACCCCTCGACCGTTGTCATGACCGTGGTGCCCGCACGGGTCGCCGGCGTCGACGAGATCGTGCTGTGCACGCCGCCTACCGGTAGCGAGGGATATCCGAATGCGGCCATCCTTGCCGCAGCGGAGCTCCTCGACGTCGAGGTGACGATTGCCGCTGGCGGTGCCCAGGCGATCGCGGCCATGGCCTACGGCACCGAATCCATCCCCCGGTGTGACAAGATCGTCGGTCCGGGCAATCTCTACGTCGCCGCCGCGAAACAGCACGTGCAGGCGCGCGGACTGTGTGGCATCGATGCCCTGGCCGGACCAACGGAGATCGCGATCGTCGCCGACGGCAGCGCCCAGCCCCGTCTGATCGCAGCAGATCTGGTGGCCCAGGCCGAGCACGACGAGATGGCCGGAGTGCTGCTCATCACTACCGAACCAGATCTGGTGGTGGCCGTAGAGCACGCCCTGGAGTACGAAGTTGCGGTGACACGGCACCGCGAACGGGTCGAAGCAGCGCTGGCAGGCCAGGGGACGGCCGTGATCGTCGCCGGCATCGACCAGGCCGTGCGGGTTGCCGAGGCCTACGCGGCCGAGCATCTGGAGGTCCATACCGACAATGCACAGGAAGTTGCCGAACGCATTCGGTATGCCGGCACGACCTTCATCGGATCGAGCACACCGGTGTCGCTGGGTGACTACGCCGCTGGCCCGAACCACACCTTGCCGGTGCTGGGTACCGCCCGGTTCACTGGTGGGCTGACCACGGCGTCGTTCATGGTCACCGTCAACCATGTCTCCTACACGTCCGACGCCCTGGACGAACTCGCGGGGACCGTCGAGGTGCTCGCCGCCGCTGAAGACCTCCCGGCCCATTGGCGTGCCGTCGAGGTGCGCACGGAGCCTGATCGATGACCGAGCCCCGCGCGCCCTACTCCGGCGATGGTCGCGACGACGAACGGGTACCGATCCGCAGCGACCTCGCCGAGGTGGTGCCCTACGGCGCCCCCCAACTGGATGTGGAAGTACGGCTCAACACCAACGAGACCGCCGAGCCGCCGCCGCACGAATTCCTGACTGCGTTCGCCGCCGGCCTCGACGACCTCGACCTGCACCGCTATCCGGATCGTGATGCGCGAGATCTGCGTGGTGCGATCGCTGCGCGGCACGGACGCGATGTCGCTGAGGTCTGGCCTGCCAACGGCTCGAACGAAGTCCTGCTGCAGTTGCTGCTCACCTACGGCGGACCCGGAAGATCGGTGTTGAGCACGCAGCCCTGCTACTCGATGTATCCGGAGCTGTGCAGAGACGCATTCACCTCGCTGGTCACTGTCGACCTGGACGACCGGCTCGAGATCGAGCAGACAGCGGTCGTCGATGCGGTCGATCGACACTGTCCGTCGGTGGTGCTGCTCGCATCGCCCCACAATCCAGTCGGCGGCCTGGTCAGCCACGACACTGTCCGAGCGCTGCACGAGGCGGGGGACGGGCTCGTCATCATCGACGAGGCCTACATCGAGTTCGGACCCGACGGCGCCAGCGTCCTCCGGCTGCTCGACGAACTGCCGCGGCTGGTCGTCGTGCGCACGTTCTCGAAGGCGTACCGACTCGCCGGCCTGCGCCTGGGTTATCTCGTCGCGCGCCAGTGGGTCGTCGACGATGTGCAGAAGGTCCGGCTTCCCTATCACCTCGATGCCGTCAAGCAACGCGCCGGCATGATCGCGCTCGAACGGGAAACAGCCTTCCTGGCGCATCGCCGCCGTGTTGTCGCGGAACGCGAGCGCCTGACGACCCAGCTGCGGAAACTCCCTGGGGTCGAAGTCTTCGATTCGGCGGCGAACTTCGTGCTGGTGCGCAGCACGGTGAATCGCCTGTTCGAACGGCTGTTAGAGCATGACATCCTGGTGCGCGATTTCTCCGACAAGCCCCGCCTTGCCGGGTGTGTGCGGATCACCGTTGGCACCCATGACGAGAACACCCGCTTGCTGACGGCGTTCGCCGACATCGTCGCCGCGCGATCGTGACGACTGCGGCCCTACCATCGGGTCCGTCATCGATGACCGTGGCCAAGCCGTGCCCTGGCGTTCGCACCCGGGCACGCATCACCTCGTACCGAACGAACCGAACGGAGTGACGTGAGCGCCAGGACCGCACGTGTCGACCGGCAGACGCGGGAGACCACGATCAGTGTCGAGGTCGATCTGGATGGAACGGGCCAGTCCCACATTCAGACCGGGGTGCCGTTCTTCGACCACATGCTCGACCAGCTGGGCAGGCACGGCAGGCTCGACCTCACCGTCAAGGCCGACGGAGACCTGGAGATCGACGCCCATCACACGGTCGAGGACACCGGAATCGCGTTGGGTCAGGCGCTGGCCGAAGCTTGGGGCGACCGGTCGGGAACCGAGCGGTTCGGTGATGCCACCGTTCCGATCGACGAGGCGATCACCCGGGTGGCGATCGACCTGTCAGGGCGCCCATATCTCGTCTATCACGTCGACACACCCGTCGAGGTGGTTGGCACCTTCGAGACCACGCTGGTCAAGCACTTCTTCGAAGCGTTGACCGCCAACGCACGCATCACCTTGCACGTCGACAACATCCGAGGTGAGAACACCCATCACGTGTTCGAGTCGGTGTTCAAAGCAGTCGCCGTGGCGTTGCGTCGGGCCGTCGCGGTGACGGGCGGTGGCGTTCCCTCGACCAAGGGTGTGCTGCAGTGAGGTGGGCGTGAGCGACGCGCTGCGGGTGTCGGTGCTGGATTACGGCGCCGGAAACGTCCGTTCCGCCCGCAGGGGCTTCGCCGCCGCTGGTGCAGTCGCCGACATCACCGGCGACGCGGACGTCGCAGCCAGGGCGGAGGTGCTGGTGGTGCCGGGGGTCGGCCATTTCTCGTCGTGCCTGCGCCAGCTGCGCGCGAGCGGACTGGCGGAGCTGCTCGAACACTGGATCGCGGCGGGTCGGCCGGTGTTCGGGATCTGCGTCGGGATGCAGCTGCTGTACGAACGGTCGGAGGAAGGGGACGAACCCGGACTCGGGCTGCTGCCTGGCCGCGTGGTGCGATTTCCCTCGCGTGCCATCGTGCCCCACCTGGGTTGGGATCTGGTGGCTGGTACCGACGCCGAACGGGACGACCCGCTGCTCGACGGCGTCGACGGTCAACGGCTCTACTTCACCCATTCCTACTACGCGGTTCCCTCGGACCATGCCCACGTCGTGGCGACGTGCGCGTACGGCGGCGTGACCTTCCCCTGCCTGGTGCGTGACGGCAGTGTCGTAGGAACCCAGTTCCATCCGGAGAAGTCCGGCGCGGTCGGCCAGCGGCTGCTGAGCAATTGGGTCGCCTCACTGGCGTGATACGCCGTCACCTGCGCGCATGCACCACGGGCTGAAGGGCCGCTGGCGTGTCGAAACGCACTTCATGCGCCAAGTAGGCTCCGCCCGAACTGTCGCCGGAGGTCGTTCGTGCTGACGTTGTATCCCGCTGTTGACATACGCGGGGGACAAGCCGTGCGACTCACCCAGGGGCGTGCCGACGCCCAGACGGTGTACGACGCCGATCCGGTGGCAGTTGCCGAGCGATTTGCCGCGGACGGCGCATCATGGCTGCACGTGGTCGACCTCGATGCCGCGTTCACCGGCGAGCCAAGCAATCGGCACCTGATCGAACGCATCGTCTCCACAACGGGGTGTCAGGTTCAGGCATCCGGTGGTGTCCGCACCATCGATGACGTGCGTGCGTCCATCGACTACGGGGCGGCACGGGTGGTGATCGGCACGATGGCGTTGACGAATCCCGACTTCGTCGTCGAAGCGCTCGGTGTGGCGGAGGGACGTGTCGCGGTCGGCCTCGACGCACGGGGGACGACGTTGCAGGCACGAGGTTGGACCGAGGAGGCCGGTGACCTGTTCGACGCCTTGGAACGGTTCACCGCGATCGGTGTTGAGCGGTTCGTGTACACCGACGTCGCTCGCGACGGCATGCTTGCCGGACCGAATCTTGCGATGCTGGCCGAGGTTGCCGAGGCCACGACCGGTGCGGTGACCGCTTCGGGAGGAGTCGCTCGTCTCGAAGATGTCGAGGCACTGGCGAGCTGCCATGACCGAGTCGACGCCGCAATCATCGGCAAGGCGTTGTACAGCGGGGCGTTCACCCTCCCTGAAGCATTTTCGGTCCTGGATGGCCCAGGCCAAGCCCCATCCACCACTGCATCATGATGTCACCGGCGCGCTCATGACCTCACCGGGAGCAGCGGAGTCGTCTTCCGCGAGGGAGGCCGACACGCTCGCGGTACGCGTCATCCCCTGCCTCGACGTCACTGACGGGCGGGTCGTCAAAGGCGTGCGTTTCGTCGACCTGCGTGATGCGGGCGATCCTGTCGAGCTTGCCGCGGCCTATGACCGCGAAGGTGCAGACGAGCTGGTGTTTCTCGACATCACCGCATCGAGCGACGGCCGCGAGACCATGGTCGGAGTCGTCGAAGCGGTCGCCGATCAGGTGTCGATCCCGTTCACGGTCGGTGGGGGTCTGCGTGGTGTCGATGATGCACGCAGGATGCTCCACGCCGGTGCGGACAAGGTCGCATTCAACACCGCGGCCGTGCGCGATCCGACGCTGATCGCGGCCACCGCATCGGCAGTCGGATCACAGTCGGTCGTCGTCGCCGTCGATGCCCGCCGCCGTACGTTCGACGACGCGGCAGACGGGTGGGAGGTGGTCATTCACGGGGGCCGTACCCCAACCGGGATCGACGCTGTCTGCTGGTGCCGCCAAGCGGCGGACTCCGGCGCAGGCGAGCTGCTGGTGACGTCGATGGACCGTGACGGAACCGGTGACGGGTTCGATCTCGAGCTGCTGCGTGCCGTCGGTGAGGCGGCTCGGGTGCCGGTGATCGCATCGGGGGGAGCGGGCAGCGCCGCCCACATGGTCGAGGCGGCACGTGACGGCGGTGCGTCAGCCGTGCTCGCTGCGACCATCTTCCACTTCGGTCAGCTGCGCATCGACGAGGTCAAGTCGGCGTTGGCCCTGGCTGGAATGCCGGTGCGCCGGGTGCTCTAGGCCTCGTTCAGCTCCGCTTCGCAGGTGGTGAGCTGATGGCCGCCCGGTGGCGGCACGGTGCGCGACGCCTCAGGCCGCGCACCGTTGACCTCCAACCGGACGGCCGGGTGTCGTCAGCCGCCGAACCAGCGCATCAGACCCTGCTCGAACTCGCGTGCGCAGGCCTCTTCGTTGCCGGTGCGCTCGATGCATTCGACCAGCGATCCGAACTCGCTCGTGACGCCCTGGAAGAACAGCAGCGGCAGCACGGTCGTGGCGATGCCGATGATCAATGCCAGGATGCTCAGGATGATCCCGGTCATCGCTGCGCCACCACCCGAACCGGACTTCTTGGCCTTGCTCCGGCCGATGAAGCCGAGCAACAGCGCTACCAGCGCGCCGAAAACGCCGAGAAGGCCGACGAACGGGATGAATGAAAGTAGAAGGGAGAAGATCGCGATGATCAGCGCCGCGATGGCCATACCGTTGCTCCCGCCGGACTGCTGCGCCTGCTGCGCCTGCTGCGGCGCGGCGGCGGGCTGCTGGGCGTACACCGGTTGTGCAGGTTGCGCCGGTTGTGCGGGTTGCGCAGGCTGCGGCGCGGGCTGGGCCGGTTGCGCGGGCTGGGCCGGTTGCGCGGGCTGGGCCGGTTGCGCAGCGCTCGCCGCCGCAGCACCGGCGCCAGCTGCCGCAGCCGGAGCAGGCGAGGCCGCAGGCTCGGCTGCAGACGATTCCGCTTTCGACTCTGCGTTGGCCTCGGACACCGCCGATTCTGCGTCTTCGGCCGAAGCCGACGCGTCGTCCCCGGAAGCTTCGGCGCTGCTGGTCGCACCGGATTCGTCGGCCGGAGCGTCAGCCGAGGCCGGTTCAGTGCTCGCGGTGGCCGGTCCGCCCTGACCGCCGGTGTCGGCGTCACCGGCCTGCGTGGCGGGCGCGCCGGAACCGTCGAGCGGATCGACGCCGGACTGCCCACCATCGGCGACATGCTCGGTCCACTGCTGTCCGTCCCAATAACGATATTCGTGTCTGCCGGTCGGATCCGGATGCCAGGCTGCGGGCGTGGTCACGTCGCGTCCTCCCTGTTCCACGGTCGCCGGCTCCCTGGCTGATCGGGTTTCCGGCTGGGTGGATGTCTTCGTCACGGGTATGTGGTCATTCAGGTCGATGCCATGAGCAGATTGTCGATCTCGTGGTCGTACGACCTCGTGCACGGCTTCGTGGCGTGCACCCACGACCGTAGACGACTGCGCGGCGGGGGGCGAGCGTCCACGCCGATAGTCTCGTGGTTTCCGGTGCCATTCGCGACCTCCAGGTGCCCCATGATCTCCGAGGACGCCCTCGCCGAAGACATCCAGGCCCGTCTGACACGGGCCTTACGTTTCGACGGCGACGGTCTGGTTGCGGCTGTGGTGATCCAGCACGACACCGGCGAGGTGCTGATGTTGGGATGGATGACCGCCGAGACGCTCGCCGAGACGATCGAGACCGGCCGAACGGTGTTCTACAGCCGGTCGCGCCAGCAGCGGTGGGCCAAGGGCGATACCTCCGGCAATCGCCAAGATGTTGTACGAATCGATGCCGACTGTGACGGCGACGCACTCCTGGTTCAGGTCGATCAGGGCCCGACCGGTGTGGCCTGCCACACCGGTCGGCGCAGCTGCTTCCATCGGCCACTCGAGACGTTGCTGGAGGCGTCCGAATCGGCCCAGAACGGGCCCGCGTCAGCAGAGTCCGAACTTTGACTGTTCGGCCTGATCGCGACGATTTCCTCGCGCTGGCGCGCGATCACGGGGTCGTTCCGGTCAGGCGTGAGGTGCTCGCCGACCTGGACACCCCGCTTTCGATCTACGCGAAGCTGTGCGCGACCGGACCGAGCTTCCTGCTCGAATCGGCCGAGCACGGTGAACGATGGGGACGGTTCTCGTTCATCGGCTTCGACCCATTCCTGGTATTGCGTGGACGGGCTGGTGGCGTCACCTGGTCCGGAATCCCACCGCACGATGCTGCCGAGGCAACCGGCCCGCTCGACGCTCTGGCCCGCGCGATGGCGGCCCTGCGTGCCCCGGCCCTGCCCGACCTCCCGCTGCATGGGGGAGCGGTCGGCTACATCGGATATGACGCTGTTCGTGAGATCGAGGACATTCCCGACACCGGCGTCGATGACCTTCAACTCCCTGACGTCGACATGATGTTTCCCCGTCATGTCGTTGCGTTCGACCATCTTCGTCAGGTAATGACCGTGGTCACCAACGTGGTGACAGATGGTGTCGAGCCCGCTGCGCTAGCCGCGCGATACGACGACGCGGTGGCGGCCACCAACGAGGTGGTGCAGCGTTTGGCTGCGCCGCTCACCGAAGCTGGTCCGGTCGAGCCTCCGTTGCGGACCGCTGGCGAGGATGCACCGTCGAACCTCGCCGAAGGCGACTACGAGCGCATGGTCGCTCGCGTCAAGGAACACATTGTCGCCGGTGAGACATTCCAGACCGTGGTCAGTCAGCGGTTTGCGCTGTCCACTTCCGCTTCAGCGTTCGACATTTACCGGGTTCTGCGAGTCATAAACCCGTCGCCGTACCTGTACCTGCTCGACCTTGGTGAGGCACAGGTGGTCGGATCCTCACCGGAGGCGTTGGTTCAGGTGCAGGGCCGGCACGTCGAGACGTGGCCGATCGCCGGAACACGCCGACGAGGTGTCGATGCCGAGGAGGACCACCGGCTCGAAGCCGAACTCGTCGCCGACGCCAAGGAACGCGCCGAGCACGTGATGCTGGTCGACCTTGCCCGCAACGACCTCGGCCGAGTGTGCGAGGTCGGGTCGGTGCGGGTCGATGAGATGATGCAGGTCGAGCGTTTCAGCCATGTGATGCACCTCACAAGCGCGGTCCACGGCCTGCTGCGTAATGAGTACGGGCCGGTCGATGTGCTCCGCGCCGTGTTCCCGGCGGGGACCGTCTCGGGTGCACCGAAGGTTCGCGCGATGGAGATCATCGACGAGCTGGAGCCGACCCGTCGCGGCCCTTACGCCGGTGCCGTCGGCTATGTCGACTTCGCGGGCAACCTCGACACCTGCATCACGATCCGCACCGTGGTCATCCGCGATGGCACCGCCTACGTGCAGGCCGGCGCCGGCATCGTCGCCGATTCGGATCCGGTCAGCGAGGAACGCGAAACCCGCTCGAAGGCGGAC
This sequence comes from Nitriliruptoraceae bacterium, assembly GCA_050486325.1. Classification (GTDB taxonomy): domain Bacteria; phylum Actinomycetota; class Nitriliruptoria; order Nitriliruptorales; family Nitriliruptoraceae; genus JBJHDB01. The sequence goes on from JBJHDB010000003.1 coordinate 14,280, forward strand.
GCGGTGATCGCAGCCGTCCGAGCGGCTGAGCAGCTCAGGGCCTGAGGTGGTGCGTACGCTTGCACCAACACGTGCCGCCGTGCGGCAGGTGTACCGAGGACCACCGTGACGACCTATCTCGACGAGCTGCTCGCGACCGCACGTGCGCGTGTGGCCGATGATGCGGCACGTGAACCGCTGGCCCAGCTGCGCGGTCGTGCCGGGGCGTGCCCTGTCCCACCATCGTTCGTCGATGCCCTCACCGCGCCGGGCGTTTCGGTCATCGCTGAGATCAAGCGTGCCTCGCCGTCACGTGGCGCCATCGCACCTGGCGTCGTGGCCGACCACGTCGCGGCCGAGTACCTGGCTGGTGGGGCGGCAGCTATCTCGGTGTTGACCGAACCTTCCCGGTTCAACGGCAGCTTGGCCGATCTTTCGGCGGTCGCCGCCCTCGGCGCGCCGACATTGCGCAAAGACTTCATCGTGGATCCCTACCAGGTCTGGCAGGCGCGGGCGGCCGGCGCCAGCGCAGTTCTGCTGATCGTCGCCGCGCTCGACGATGCCGAACTCGCCACGTTGCAGGCGGCTGCGCACGAGGCGCATCTCAGCGCACTCGTCGAGGTCCACGACCGCGACGAGTGCGAGCGAGCGTTGGCTGCGGGTGCTCAGGTGATCGGGGTCAATGCCCGTGACCTGCGCAGCTTCACGATCGACCCGGAGCGCTTCACTGAGTTGCGTTCGACGCTGACCGAAGGTGTGATCGCCGTGGCCGAGTCTGGGGTGAGCACACCCGACGACGTGCGGCGGCTGGGTGCCCACGGGGCCGACGCAGTCCTCGTCGGAGAAGCGGTCGTCACCGCAGGCGATCGACGTGCAGCGGTGGCTGCGCTCGTCGCCGCCGGAACCCCGGTGGACCACGGTGTCGAGGGTTGACCAAGGAGCAGCTGGTGAGTGCAGACGCCAAACCCGTCGAGGCGGAATCTGGCCCGGAACGCGTGGGCTACTTCGGTGATTTCGGGGGCCAGTTCGTGCCCGAAGCGCTGTCGGGTGCGTTGAGCGAGCTGGCCGAGGCATGGGACGCAGCCAGTGACGATCCGGCCTACGCCGCCGAGCTTGACCGCCTCCGGCGCGACTACGGGGGACGGCCGACCCCTCTGTACCACGCCGAGGGGCTGTCGCAGGATTCGGGGCTCGAGGTATGGCTGAAACGCGAGGATCTGGCCCACACTGGATCCCACAAGATCAACAACGTCCTGGGGCAGGCGCTGCTCGCCCGGCGGATGGGCAAACCGCGCATCATCGCGGAGACCGGTGCTGGCCAGCATGGTGTGGCCGCAGCGACCGCCGCAGCACTGTTCGATCTGGAATGCACGGTGTACATGGGTGCGGAGGACTGCCGTCGGCAGCGGCTCAACGTGGTGCGAATGCAGCTGCTCGGCGCTCGCGTCGTCCCGGTCACCAGTGGGACACAGACGCTCAAAGACGCGATCAACGAAGCGATGCGTGACTGGGTCACCAATGTCGCCACGACGCACTACCTGATCGGATCGGCGATGGGCCCCCACCCGTTCCCGACGATGGTGCGAGAACTGCAGAAGGTGATCTCGGAGGAGGTCGCGATGCAGTTCGCTGATTACCCCGGCGGAGTCCCCGACGCCGTGATCGCATGTGTAGGTGGCGGTTCCAACGCCATCGGTTCATTCGCGCACTGGATCGACGTCCCCGAGGTTCGCCTCATCGGGATCGAGGCCGCCGGCGAGGGCGTGGGAACCGGCAGGTCGGCGGCGACGATGGCGGAAGGCCGCGAAGCCATTCTGCACGGGTCACGATCGATCGCGCTGGTCGATGACGACGGGCAGGTGCTTCCGGCACATTCGGTGTCAGCAGGCCTCGACTACCCGGGGGTGGGACCCGAGCACGCCTGGCTGAAGACCACTGGACGGGCGACCTACCTCAGCGCGACGGATGCACTCGCACTCCAAGGCTTCCGGCGAACATGCGAGCGTGAAGGGATCATCCCCGCGCTCGAGCCAGCACACGCTGTGGGGTGGGTGCTCGCGCACGGCAGCGAGGAACTGGGGCACGGCGCGCGTGTCGTGGTCACCATGTCCGGACGAGGCGACAAGGATGTCGACGAGGTGATCGAGGTGGCCGACTTCGACGTCGGTGTCGACCGGGCGTTCGCTGACGCTTCCACCCGGGAGACACCTCACGCCGGCGACAGCATCGGCGCAGAGGCCGATGATGGCGACCACGGTCAGAACGGCCGACGGCCATGACCGGAGCCGAAGCCCTCAGCGCGGCATTCGACCGCGCGCGAGCCGAGCAACGTGCGGCACTCGTGATCTACCTCACCGCGTGCTACCCGGACGTTGCCACCTCGCGCGCATGCTTCGAGGCTGCGGCCCAGGCTGGCGCGGACGTGCTCGAGATAGGCCTGCCGTTTTCCGATCCGATGATGGACGGACCGATCATCCAGGCGGCGAATCAGCAGGTGCTGGACAAGGGCCACGGCGTCGACGACCAGCTGGCGTTGGCCGCCTCGCTGGATGTCGGTGACGTCCCACGGGTAGCAATGACCTATGTCACGATCGCGGCCACACGAGGCTACGACGCGTTCGCGCACCGTTGCGCGGCTGCAGGACTGGCGGGGGTGATCCTGCCCGATCTTCCGGTGCCCGAAGCGGATGCTTGGCGAACGGCAGCAGGGTCAGCGGGACTGGCCACCATCTTCCTCGCGTCTTCCGAATCGACCGACGAGCGCCTGGCGGCGATCGGTGCCGCCTCGCAGGGATGGGTGTATGCGACCGGACTGCTCGGCGTGACCGGGGTGCACACGGTCGCCGACGAAGCCACGCGCAAACTTGTGGGACGTGTGCGTGACCACACGTCGCTACCGGTTGCGGTCGGAATCGGGGTGAAGGACCGTTCGTCCGCCGCCGCAGTCGCCGAGTACGCCGACGGAGTGATCGTTGGATCAGCCATCGTCGCCGTCGTAGGAGAGGGGGATCCGGCGTCTGCGCCCGATCGTGTCGCGCAGTTGGTCGGCGAGCTGCGTGCCGGTGTCGAGCGGCGCTGAGCCGCCGACGGCATGCTCACGACCGGTACAGTGCCCTCCGGCAGCGGCTTGGTCGCCGTCTCTCATTCGGGCCCCCGTGCTGGAATTGGCATACAGGGACGGCTCAAAACCGTCTTCCCGTGAGGGATTGTGGGTTCGAGTCCCACCGGGGGTACGACGCGGCCAGGTTCAGGGTCAGCTGGAGGAGGTCGGCGAGGCGTGACGGATACCACGACGGACACCACGACGCACACCGATGACGGGGCCGTCGCTACCGACCATGCCGACAGCCGTCCCACACGGGTCTTGATAGCCGAGGACGAAGCCCTCATCCGGCTCGACCTGACCGAGATGCTCGAAGAAGAAGGTTTCGACGTAGTCGCCCAGGTCGCAGACGGCGCATCCGCGGTGCGCCTGACCCGGGAGCTTCGCCCCGACCTGGTCATTCTGGACATCAAGATGCCCGTCATGGACGGGATCGAAGCCGCCGAAGAGATCGCGAAGGACCGATTGGCGGCGATTCTCATCCTCACCGCGTTCAGCCAGCGTGATCTGGTCGAGAAGGCGCGCCGTGCCGGTGCGATGGCCTATCTGGTCAAGCCATTCCAGAAGCACGATCTGCTTCCCGCGGTCGAGATCGCATCGGGTAGATTTCGCGAGCTGTCCGGACTCGAGGACACGGTCGATGACCTTCAGGGCAGGCTAGAAGCCCGCAAGGTTGTCGAACAGGCCAAAGGCTTGGTTCAGCAGCATCACGATGTGTCCGAGGCGGAAGCGTTCCGCTTGATCCAACGACAGGCGATGGAACGGCGACAGACCATGCGTCAGGTCGCTGAACGCCTCATCGCCGAGCTGCAGGCCACGGCCGACGACCGGACGGCTGACTGACCATCGGCGCTGGTCACCAGCGCCATACCGTGTCGGCGCCTGGCGCGTCGATCCTGCCGGTTCACCACGCCGGCCTCCATTTCAGGAGCAGGAACATGTACCCATCACTTCGTCGCATGGCTGCGCTCACCGCAGCGGTCATGCTTCTGGTCGCCTGCGGCGCGGACTCTACGGAGACGGCCGCCGACACCGACGACCTCGACCTGGTCACTGAAGGCACCCTGACGGTGTGCTCGGACGTGCCCTATGCGCCATTCGAGTTCGAAGACCCGGAGGCCCCCACCGGATACAGCGGCTTTGACATCGAGCTGATGGAGGCCATCGCCGCCGAGCTCGAGCTCGACATCGTCGTGGTTGCCACGGGATTCGAAGGGCTGCAGTCGGGAACGACCCTCGCGGCCGGCACCTGTGATATCGCTGCGACGGCAATGACGATCACCGAAGAGCGTGCCCAGCGAATCGCGTTCTCCGACCCGTACTACGACGCGGTGCAGTCCCTGCTCGTACCGGCGGACAGCACCATCACCGGGATCGACGACCTCGTGGAGGGCGTGGACGTCGGTGTCCAATCGGCAACCACCGGCGAGGCCTACGCCGAGGAGAACGTCCCCGGCGCACAGATCGTCTCCTTCGAGAACCCTGGCGATCTGTTCGTCGCGATGGAGGCAGGTCAGCTCGACGCGATCCTTCAGGACCAGCCCGTCAACGTCGAGTACGCACGCGAGAACTCCGCGACGGTGGTCGCAGAGTTCGACACCGACGAGCAGTATGGGTTCGCGATGGAGCTCGGACGTCAGGATGGCCTGGTCGATGCGGTAAACGCCGCACTGACGGCAATCCGTGATGCAGGCATCTACCAGGACATCTACGACAAGTACTTCGCGGTCGACTGACCGACAGCGGGTGGGCCCGGTCACGCGGCCGGGCCCACCTGGATCCGCCGGCTCGAACTGGGGCGATGCGTGGTGACCAGGCGCCAACGGAAACGTCTGACTCGATGGGGGTTGTACGTCCTGTTCGTGGTCGCGGCGACGACGCTGGTTGCAGTGGCCGACTGGGACACGCTCGGGCAGTTCTTCTTCAATGCTGAGATCGCGCGGCGGATGTTTCCGGAGGTGCTGCTGATCGCGGCACGCAACACGTTGGTCTACACCTTCCTCGCCTTCGTATTCGGCCTCGTGTTCGGACTGATCCTTGCGTTGATGCGTCTGTCGTCGATTGGTCCGTACCGCTGGTTCGCCACGGTCTACATCGAGGTGTTCCGTGGCCTGCCGGCACTGTTGACCATCTTCCTCGTCGGGTTCGGTATCCCGCTGGCGTTTCGTACCGACTGGCACGTGCTCACACGGATCACACTCGGTCTTGGCCTGGTCGCAGCGGCCTACATGGCCGAAACCATCCGTGCCGGCATCGAGGGTGTCCCCAAGGGCCAGCGCGAAGCGGCACGTTCGCTCGGGATGTCCGACTCCCAGGCGATGGCGTCGGTGGTCATTCCGCAGGGTTTCCGGCTGGTCATTCCGCCGTTGACCAACGAGCTGGTCCTGCTGATCAAGGACACCTCGTTGTTGTTCGTGCTCGGCACGACCCCGGCCACCAAGGAACTCACCAAATTTGGGCGAGATCTGCTGTCGCAGACGGCCAATCCGACCCCGCTGATCGTCGTCGGATTCGTGTATCTGCTGATCACGGTGCCACTGACGCAGCTCGTGGCGGTGCTCGAGCGGCGCAACCGGCGGGCACGGTGAATCGGATGTCGACCGCCTACTTGCCCAAAGGCAGGGCCATCGATGTCGCGGGCCTGCACAAGTCGTTCGGTGACCTCGAGGTGCTCCGCGGTGTCGACTTCCACGTCTCCACCGGCGAGGTCGTGTGTGTGATCGGGCCATCGGGTTCGGGCAAGTCGACGTTGCTGCGTTGCGTCAATCTCCTCGAACGTCCCGACAGCGGCACGGTGTGCATCGACGGGGTCGACATCACCGACGAGGACGTCGACATCGATCGCATCCGCACCCGCATCGGGATGGTGTTCCAATCCTTCAACCTCTTTCCCCATCTGTCGGTGCTTCGCAACCTCACGATCGCCCAGCAGCGAGTCCTCGGACGAAGCCGCGGCGAGGCGGTAGGCATCGCACGCGCGACCCTCGAACGTGTCGGCCTGCTCGACAAGATCGACGCGTACCCAGCACACCTGTCAGGTGGGCAGCAGCAACGGGTTGCCATCGCGCGGGCACTGTCGATGGGGCCCGAGATGATGTTGTTCGACGAACCGACGTCATCGCTGGATCCGGAGCTCGTCGGAGAGGTGCTCGCCGTCATGCGTGACCTCGCGGCGGAGGGCATGACAATGATGGTGGTCACCCACGAACTCGGGTTCGCCGCCGATGTCGCCGACCGGGTGGTGTTCATGGATGATGGGGTGATTGCTGAGCAGGGCCCGCCCGAACAGGTCCTGCGGGATCCCCGCAACGAAAGAACCCGGCGGTTCGTCACCAGGGTGCGCTGATGACCCGCAGCGACAGGTCGAGGCAACGGCCTCAGTACAGCGCGCGTGCGAGCTGTTGACGGGCAGCGGCCACCCGGTCGTCGTCACCGAGCATCGTGAACAGTGCCAACAGCTGTTCACGTGCGGGTTCGCGCGCCGGGCCACCGTCGCGTACCGCGTCCAACAGGACCGTGAAGGCGTCATCGAACTCGCTGCGGGCCGCCAGATGACGGGCGAACGCGATGACTGCGTCGGCCTCGCCGGCCTCGGCGGCGCGGCGCAGCGTGTCGCGGTCGGCGTTGCCGTGGCCGGCCAGCTCGGCACGCACCGCGACCGCCTCCGCGGCCGGGTCCGGGCGATGCGGTGCGACCAGCCGCAGCGCCTCGTCGGGATCGTCGTCGACGATCAGCTCGGCGAGTGCGACCGACGCGTCCCGGTGGTCGGGGGAGTCGGCCAGTGCGGCCCGCAGGCGTTCCACCGCCGCCGGGCCGGGGCTGTGTCGGGCGTCGGCGGCGGCCAGGTCGGCCTCGGACGGCGCCAGACGGCCCAGGAACGCCTCCAGCTGGGGCTGGGGGATGACCCCGGTGAACTGGTCGACGACCTCGCCGCCCCGGAATCCCAGGACGTAGGGGATGCCCTGCACCCGGAACCGCTGTGCGGTCTGCGGGTTGGCGTCGACGTCGACCTTGGCCAGCAGCACCGCGCCCTGCCGGGCGGTGACGGCGTCCTCGATCATCGGCCCGAGCGTGCGGCACGGGCCGCACCACGCCGCCCAGAGGTCGACGACGACCGGCACCTGGCGCGACCGTTCGATGACGGCCGTGTCGAACGTCGCGTCGTCGACGTCGAACACCGTCGGTGTGATCGTCGGACCCTGCATCGTGCGCCACCTCCATGGCTCGTTCTCAGCCGGGGGAGGCCCGCAGACCTCCTCCGACCACGACGGTACTGGGCCGACAGGGGCCACTACGCTGCACCGGGTGTCCCGTCGATGGTGGCGAAGCGAGGCAGACGTGTCGGAATCGGCGGATGCGACCGTTGCGCCGGCGGATTCGACCGGCCTCGGTGGGGACGACAGTTGGCCGTCGTTGCTCCTGCTCGACGGTCACAGCCTGGCGTACCGCGCGTTCTTCGCACTGCCGGACACGCTTCGCACGCAGACGGGTGAGCTGACCAACGCTGTCTACGGCTTCACCAGCATGCTCATCAAACTGCTGGCCGAGCACGCTCCGGACGCGATCGCGGTGGCGTTCGACAAGGGTCGCGACGTGGCTCGCACCGAAGCCGTGCCCGACTACAAGGCCAATCGTGCGGCGCCGCCCGACGAGTTCCGCCCGCAGGTCGAGCTGATAAAGCAGGTGCTGGACGCCCTTGCCATCCCGGTCGTCGTGCACGCTGGGATCGAAGCCGACGACGTGCTCGCCACGATCGCGACCCGGGCACGCGACGCGGGCTACGAGGTGGCGGTCGTCACCGGGGATCGTGACGCGATGCAGCTCGTCGACGACCGGGTGACCGTGCTGTACACGCTGCGGGGTATCACCGAGCTCGCCGAGATGACGCCCGCGTCGGTCGAGGAGCGCTACGGCGTCCCGCCCGGCGCCTACGTCGACCTCGCGGCGTTGCGCGGCGACACCTCCGACAACCTTGCCGGCGTTCCCGGTGTCGGCGACAAGACGGCGGCGAAGCTGATCTCGACCTACGGCGACATCGACGGGGTGTACGCGCATCTCGACGAGATCGGCGGTAAGAAGGTGCCCGCCATGCTCGCCGAGCACGAGGATCGTGTGCGGCTCAACCGGCAGGTCATGCGCCTGCGACGCGATGTCGACCTCGACATCGGTGTCGACGATCTGGCGCGGGGCGAACACGACCCTGACGCGGTCCGCGAACTGTTCGGCACGTTGGAGTTCCGTGCCTTGTACGACCGGTTCGTCGCCGACGTGCTCGGCGATATCGAAGACGCGACGGCCGCCCGCAGCGACCAGCAGGTTCAGGTTGCCGAGGCCGGGGGACTGGCGCGCTGGATCGGTGCCGCGAAAGACCGTGTCGCAGTCGTCGTCGAAATCGACGGGGTCGTGCCACATGTGTCGCTCGCCGCGCTCGCCTGCGCAGCACCCGACCACCCGCCGGTGTCAATCGCGGCAGAGGACATGGACGCCGCCGACCGTGACGCCGTGGCCGCGTTGCTCACCGATGCCAGCCGTGAGGTCGTGACCCACGGGGCGAAGCTGCTCGACCATGCCGCTCACGCCAATGGATGGTCGCTCACCCGTGTGGTGCTCGACACGGAGCTCGCCGGCTACCTGGTCAGTCCCGAACAGCGCAGTTTCGAACTCGACCGACTGGCGCTGCAGTACCTGCAGAGATCACTGGCTGTCGCCGAACCCGCCACGGGCGACCAACTGGCGTTCGACGAGGCCGGACGCGACCTCGCTGCGCTCGCTCACCGTGCTCAAGCGACCCTCGAGCTGGCCGCCACGCTCGGTGCGATCCTCGACGAGCGGGGACAACGTGAACTGCTCGAACGGATTGAACTGCCGTTGGCGCCGGTACTGGCACGCATGGAACGGGCGGGCATCGCGATCGACCGGGACGTCCTGGACGAGCTGCGCACGCGGCTGGTCGCACGGGTCGCCGATCTGGAGGACGAGGTTCACGACCACGCGGGACGCACGTTCAACATCGGTTCGGGACCTCAGCTGCAGGCCGTGCTGTTCGACGAGCTGGAGCTTCCGCACACCCGCAAGATCAAGACGGGCTACTCGACGGACGCCCAGGCGCTCGCCTCACTGCGCGGACAACATCCCATCATCGAGGCGATCCTCGAATGGCGGGAACTGACCAAGCTCCTGTCGACCTACATCGACGCGCTGCCCCCGTTGATCGACGCGTCGACCAAACGCATCCACACCACACTTTCACAGACGGTCGCAGCAACGGGCCGCCTGGCGTCATCCCGGCCGAATCTCCAGAACATCCCGGTGCGGCGCCAGGAGGGCCGTGAGATTCGTCGGGCGTTCGTCCCCGGAGAGGGCTTCGACTGGCTCCTCGTCGCGGACTATTCACAGATCGAGCTGCGAATCCTCGCCCACCTGTCCGGTGACGAAGGACTGTTGGAGGCCTTCGCCGCCCGGGAGGACATCCACGCCACTACCGCCGCAAAGGTGTTCGAACTTCCGCTGGATCAGGTCGACGGCGCGTTGCGTGACCGTGCGAAGGCCGTCAACTACGGGCTGGCGTACGGGCTTACCTCCTATGGGCTCGGTCAGCAGCTCGGCATCCCACCCGACGAGGCCCAGGAGATCGTCGACGCGTATTTCGCAAGGTTCCCCAAGGTGCGGAGCTTTCTCGATTCCGCAGTGGCCAGTGCGGCGAACAACGGTTACACCACCACCCTGTTCGGTCGGCGGCGATACCTGCCCGACCTGCGCTCGGATGACCGAAACCGCCGGCAGATGGCCGAACGGATGGCGCTCAACGCGCCGATCCAGGGAACCGCGGCCGATATCATCAAGCTCGCCACGGTGGCGTTGCAGCAGGCGCTCGACCAAGCCGGGATGGCCAGCCAGCAGCTGCTGCAGGTCCACGACGAGGTGATCCTCGAAGTCGTCGACGACGAACGCGACGAGGTCGAGCGGCTCACCGTGGACACGTTGGGCTCGGTCGCCGAGCTCGCCGTCGACCTAGAGGTCGACACCGCCTTCGGCCGCACGTGGTACGACGCCCAGAAGCACTGAGATGGGCGCAAGGTCACGAAGTCGAGACGGTTCCTGCCTCTACCTCGCCGACGATCGGTCCTGCCGCAGCGTCCCAGTTCATGCCACCCGCGGCGACGTCGGTGACCTCGATTCGGTAGGCGCCGGCAGGTCCACGCATCCGGAACCGGATGCGCCCGAGCATGTCGGTGGTGCCCTGCGCCTCACTAGTACGTTCGGGGCCGCTCACCTGGGCTTCGACGGAGAAATCCGGGCAGCGGCGGTCTTCGGCGTCGCGGATCTCGGCGAGGAAGGTGACCAGATAGGCGCCGTCCGATTCGGCCTCGACGTCGAGCGCGCGCAGATGCGCCACCCGGACGGGTTCGGTGAATAGGCCGCGTTTGGGCACCCCGTCCGGCTGGAGCTCGCGGGTGACGGCGGCTGCCTTGCGACGTCGCCGACCCACGTAGTCCTCCTGCGCCGACGTGGCTACGACCGGTGCACACGGTACTGGACGTCACCCGGGAATCCTTCGGGCGGCGGTGTGCACGTCGTCCCGCCGATGACAGCCCGCAAGGTGGTCGTTGACGAGCCCCATCGACTGCATGAACGCATATGCACTGGTCGGACCGATGAACCGCCAACCGGCGTCCTTGAGATCGCGCGCGAGCGCCCGTGCCTCCCGGGTAGTAACCGGGACCTCGTCACGATTGCGCGGTGCAACGGGCAGATCCGTGGGCGCGTGGCGCCAGATCCGCGCGCTGAACGCCTCCGCGCCGCCGAGTTCGAGGAACGTACGCGCGTTGGCGACGACCGCGTTGACCTTGCCTCGATGTCGGATGACACGCGGATCGGCGACAACCCGATCGATGTCCGTCTCGGTGAACCGGGCCAGGCGAACGGGGTCGAGTCCGGCCAACGCCGCGTGAAGGGCCTCGCGTCGGCGCAGCACCGTCAGCCACGACAGGCCGGCCTGGAATGCTTCGAGACTGAGCTTCTCGAACAGGCGGATGCCGTCGTACTCCGGCCGGCCCCACTCGTGATCGTGATACGCGACATAGTCGGGTTCGCCTCCGCACCACCAGCAACGCCGCATCCCGTCGCCGCCGACGGTGAGGTCCGCTTCGTCCGTGCTCGCTACCATGCGTCCCCGCGCCGTTGAGGTTCGTGCATCAACGTACGCCGACGGTTATGCGTTGACACGAAGCCCGCGCGGTGCGACCCTTCCCTACTACCGGGTGCATAGCCTGGTCGAATGCGTCGGTGCGTCGCACCACGAACGCCCCGCAGCATCCCGAACACCTTCGCCACGACGCCGTGTGCGAACCCCACGTCCCCGAACCCCCCGAGAACCCGACCCCATGTCCCAGACCCCCAATACCGAAGCATCCGACGCGGCCTCGACGCCACCGGCGGACACCGATGCGCAGGCGCAGGTTGCGCCCAGCACTGCCAACGAGCCCGTCGTCGTCCTCGACGAACCCGGTGGAACCCTCACCTCGACCGGTGATGCGATCGTCGACAACGATCTATCGGACGACGAGTTCGAGGCAGCGCTCGAAGACACGGTTCAGGCGGTCGAGGAGGGCCGCATCATCGAAGGTGTCGTCGTCAAGGTCGACCCCGACGAGGTGCTGCTCGACATCGGATGGAAATCTGAGGGGGTCATCCCGTCGCGGGAGCTGTCGATCAAGCTGGATGTGGACCCCTCGACGGTGGTTCAGGTCGGTGACGTGATCGAAGCGCTGGTCATGAAGAAGGAGGACGAGGAAGGTCGCCTCGTCCTGTCCAAGAAGCGTGCCCAGTACGAGCGTGCCTGGGGCACCATCGAACGCATTTACGCCGAAGACCGCACGGTCGCCGGCACCGTGATCGAGGTCGTCAAGGGTGGCCTGATCCTCGACATCGGGCTGCGCGGCTTCCTGCCCGCCTCGCTGGTCGAGATGCGTCGCGTGCGTGACCTGGCGCCCTACGTGGGTGAGTCCCTCGAGTGCAAGATCATCGAACTGGACCGCAACCGCAACAACGTCGTCCTGTCGCGCCGGAAGTTCCTCGAAGAGACCCAGAGCGAGTTCCGCAACGAATTCCTGGAGTCGCTGCAGAAGGGCGAGGTCCGCGCCGGTGTCGTCAGCTCCATCGTCAACTTCGGGGCGTTCGTCGACCTCGGCGGTGTCGACGGTCTGGTGCACGTCTCCGAGCTGTCCTGGAAGCACATCGACCACCCATCGGAAGTCGTCGAAGTTGGCGACGAGGTGGAGGTAGAGGTCCTCGACGTCGATCTCGAGCGCGAACGGGTCAGCCTGTCCTTGAAGGCGACGCAGGAAGACCCCTGGCAGCGCTTCGCCCGCGAGCACGGCACAGGCGAGGTCGTCGACGGCGAGGTGACCAAACTGGTTCCGTTCGGCGCGTTCGTCCGCGTCGCCGACGGCATCGAAGGGCTCGTGCACATCTCCGAGCTCGCCGACAAGCACGTCGAGGTACCCGAAGCGGTCGTCAACGTCGGCGACAAGATCGAGGTCAAGGTCATTGACATCGACAGTGTCCGTCGCCGGATCAGCCTGTCCCTCAAACAGGCCCATGCCCCCGGAGCTCCGGAGGTGGAAGACACCTACGAAGACGAGCCGCAGGTGTCCACGGCGTACTCGTCCGGTGATGACACGCCGAGCGCATCCGGCGCATTCGCTGAGGCGTTCGCCCAGGCAGGGCTCGGCGCCGCAGCTACTCCCGAAGAGATCGCGCTCGCCGAGGCTGACCTGCCCGAGCCTGTCGAAACAGAGGCTGCGGATGCCGACGCCAACGCGACGCCCGCCGACCCCGGCGAGACCGAAGCGGCGACGACCGAGACCCCGATCGAGGATGCCGGCGACGGTGACACCGAGCCCGCCGACGAAGGTGACGACGCAAAGTCCGCGTAACGGTCTGAGTCCGTCGACGACGAAGCCGTGTGAGCCGGCGTGACCCTGCCTGAGACCACGCCGGTATTGCCCGTCGGGTTGACGGGCGGCATCGGCAGTGGCAAGTCGACCGTCGCGGCGCTGCTGGCCGAGCACGGTGCTGCCGTGATCGACGCCGATCAGATCGCACGTGAGGTCGTCGCGCCGGGTGAACCGGCGCTCGGTGAGATCGCCAACGCCTTCGGACGGGACATGATCGGACCCGATGGTGGGCTTGATCGTCGGCGCATGGCACAGCTGGTGTTCGCCGAGCCGTCGGCACGACGGCAGCTCGAAGCGATCACCCATCCTCATATCGAGGCACGCATCGCGAGCGCGATCGAGGGGATCCTCGCCGCGTCGGACGATGATCCCCCGCTGGTCGTCGTCGATCACCCGCTGCTCGTCGAGGCTGGTCTTGCTGAGACATTCGATGCGGTGGTCGTCGTACTCGCTGACGTCAGCACACGAGTGCGTCGACTGGTCGGACACCGCGGCATGGAAGAGGCCGACGCCTACTCTCGCATGGAGGCACAGGCCGACGACGAGACCCGTCTGGCGGCGTCCACGCACGTCGTACACAACGACGGGACGCTCGAAGATCTGCGCCCGGTAGTTGCGCGGCTGTACGCCGAACTCACCGATAGGAAATCGCGGGCCAGGTCGTGACCGCCGGCGGGTAGCGGCACCTTTCCGTCCTCACCGGGGGTGACGGGTCAACTCGGTGGTGGTCGGTACGTTGGTCGAATGGCCGACCGTGCGCTGCTCCATCGCAATATCCGCGACGACACACCGCTGCGTGTCGTCAGCGACTTCGAGCCCGCTGGTGACCAGCCGGTGGCCATCGACCGGATCGTCGAGGCGTTCGCCGCGGGGGAACGTGCGGTGACGCTGCTCGGCGCGACGGGTACAGGCAAGACGTTCACCGCCGCCAAGGTCTTGGAACGCATCCAGCGGCCATGCCTGGTGATCGCGCCCAACAAGACCCTCGGCGCCCAGCTCGCCAACGAGTTCCGCGAGTTTCTGCCGGACAACGCGGTCGAGTACTTCGTTTCCTACTACGACTACTACCAGCCGGAGGCCTACATCCCGGCGAGTGACACCTACATCGAGAAGGACTCGTCGATCAACGACGAGATCGACCGGCTCCGTCATCGTGCGACCATGGCTCTGCTGTCGCGTCGGGATGTCGTCGTCGTCGCATCGGTCTCGTGCATCTATGGCCTGGGATCGCCGTTCGAGTACGAAGATCATGTCCTCTGGCTGCGTTCCGGCGAGGAGGCCGGACTCGACACCAGCCTGCGCAAGCTCGTCGATCTGCAGTACTCGCGCAACGACCTGCAGTTGGTCCGTGGGACGTTCCGGGTGCGTGGTGACACCCTCGAAGTGTTCCCGGCCGACGACGAACGCATCGCGCGCGTCGAGTTCTTCGGAGACGAGGTGGAGCGGATCGTGCGCGTCGATCCGGTGACCGGCGAGGTGACCCATCCCGTCGATCAACTGGCGATCTTCCCCGCGTCGCATTACGTCTCGTCACGCGAGGCGCTCGAAGCCGCGGTGAGCTCGATCGAACAGGAGCTGACCGAGACGTTGGCCGACTTCGAGCAGCAGGGCAAATTGCTGGAAGCCCAGCGCTTGAAGATGCGGACCAACTACGACCTCGAGATGATCCGGGAGGTCGGGTTCTGCAGCGGCATCGAGAACTACTCACGCCATTTCGACGGGCGCAATCCCGGCGATCCGCCGTTCACGTTGCTCGACTACTTTCCGGACGATTTCGTGGTCTTCATCGACGAATCGCACGTCACGGTGCCCCAGATCGGCGGAATGTACGAGGGCGATCGGTCTCGCAAGCAGACACTGGTCGAGCATGGCTTCCGGTTGCCGTCGGCACGGGACAATCGTCCGCTGCGATTCGACGAGTTCCTCGACCGCATCGGACAGAGGCTGTTCATCTCGGCGACTCCCGGGGGCTACGAACGCAGGGAGTCGGACACAATCGCCGAACAACTCATCCGCCCCACCGGCCTGGTCGACCCTGAAGTCGTGGTGCGACCGACCAGTGGACAGATCGACGATCTCATGCACGAGATCCGCTCGGCCGCCGAACGCGGGCAGCGCGTCCTGGTCACCACGTTGACCAAGAAGATGGCCGAAGACCTGACCGATTACCTGCTCGAGAACGGTGTTCGGGTGCGTTACCTGCACTCCGACATCGACACCGTCGAACGCGTCGCCATTCTGCGTGCGCTTCGCCTCGGCGACTTCGACGTGCTCGTCGGGATCAACCTGTTGCGCGAAGGCCTCGACCTGCCCGAGGTCGCACTCGTTGCGATCCTCGACGCGGACAAGGAAGGTTTCCTGCGATCGGAGACCTCGCTGATCCAGACGATCGGGCGGGCTGCCCGCAACGTCGACGGCCGTGTGGTCATGTATGCCGACCAGCTGACTGACGCGATGCGCTCCGCACTCGACGAGACGCATCGGCGCCGGGACAAGCAGCTGGCGCACAACGCTGAACACGGAATCGACCCGCAGACCGTACGACGACGGGTCGGCGACATAATCGAAGCGGTTCGCGCCGAGGAGTCCGGCGAGACCTACCTACGACGAGACCCTCTTGACCGGCGAGCAGCTGGAGGCGAACCCGCGAGTGAGCTTCCGCAAGCCGAGCTCGTCGCACTGATACAACGCCTGGAAGAAGAGATGCACACCGCAGCGGGGGAGCTGCGATTCGAATTCGCAGCCCGCCTTCGCGATGAAATAGCCGATCTCAAGCGCGAACTCGACGGGATGCGTGCGGCGAACATCTGACCATCCAGGATCATCGGTCGAAGTGACGTGACGACTACGCTGCCGCGTGAAGACGACATCTGCGAGGTTGTTC
>JBJHDB010000004.1:0-24531 GCA_050486325.1 Nitriliruptoraceae bacterium
TTGTCGAACTGCCGGCGGATGCACCTGTCACCACGACCGCCGCCACCCCGGGTGGGCGGCGCCGTCGTCCTCGAAAGGAGCCGACATGACCGAGGATCAGCCGCAGGGGCGGCGCAGCGGTGGACGCGCGGGCCGACGGGCGGCACGTGCCGCCGCGGCACCGGCACATCCGCCGTTCGTCACCCGGCGCATCGCGCCCTACGAGCTGCTCACTGACGAGGCGCTGGCGACGATCGAGGACAACGCGGACACCATTCTCGCCGAGGTGGGCGTCGAGTTCCGCGACCATCCGCGCGCGCTCGAACTGCTCGCTTCGGCCGGTGCCGACGTCGACGGGGACCTCGTGCGGTTTCCCCGTGGCATGTGTCGGCGGATCGTCACCGAGCACGCCCCGGCGAGCTACATCCAGCATGCGCGAAACCCGGAGCGTTCAGTGCAGGTCGGCGGTGACGCCACCGTGTTCGTCCCCAACTACGGCTCGCCGTTCGTGACCGATCTCGACCACGGTCGCCGTTACGCCACGCTCGAGGACTTCCGCAACATCGTCAAGCTGGCCTACCTGACGCCGGCGGTGCACCACTCGGGCGGGACCGTCTGCGAGCCGGTCGATGTGCCCGTCAACAAACGTCACCTCGACATGGTCTACACGCATCTGCGCTACAGCGACAAGCCGTTCATGGGATCGGTGACCGCCGGTGAACGCGCGGCTGATTCGGTCGAGATGGCACGCATCGCGTTCGGTGGCGATCTCGCCGACCGCACCGTGATGACGAGTCTCATCAATGCGTCGTCGCCACTGGTCTGGGACGCCACGATGCTGGATGCCGCCGAGGTGTATGCGTCCAGCAACCAGGCGTGCATCATCACCCCGTTCATCCTCGCCGGCGCGATGGCGCCGGTAACCGCCGCTGGCGTTGCCGCACAGACGCTGGCGGAGGCGCTTGCCGGGATGACCTTCGTCCAGCTCGTCAGGCCCGGCGCGCCGGTGGTTTTCGGCTCGTTCGCCAGCTCGATGTCGATGCAGACCGGCGCACCGACGTTCGGCACACCCGAGCCCGCGCTGGTGCTGTACACGGTCGCTGCGCTGGCACGTCGCCTCGGGGTACCGTTCCGTTCCGGCGGGTCGCTGACGGCGTCCAAGACCCCGGATGCCCAGGCCGCCTACGAGAGCGCGAGCACCCTGCTTCCCACGGTCATGGCCGGCGTCAACTTCGTCCTGCACGCCGCCGGGTGGCTCGAGGGTGGCCTGGCGTTCAGTTACGAGAAGTTCGTGATGGACGCCGATCAGCTCGGCATGATGGAGGTGTTCGCGTCGGGCTTGGACATGTCCGAAAACGGCCAGGCACTGGACGCGATCCGTGAGGTCGGTCCGGGTCAGCACCACCTGGGAAGCGCCCACACGCTGGCCAATTTCGAGACGGCGTTCTACCGCTCGCAGATCGCCGACAACGCCAGTTTCGAACAGTGGGAGGAGGAAGGCAGCCTCACCGCGGCCAACCGGGCCAACGCCCGGGTCAAGGAGCTGCTGGCGTCCTACGAACCGCCGTCGATCGACGATGCGCTCGACGCCGAACTGCGCGAGTACGTGGAGCGGCGCAAGTCGGAGATGCCCGACGAGATCGGCTGACCCCGGGTTCGCCGTTCGGGTGGACGGCTTCGTGGCGATAGGTTGCCGCACGCTGTCCCGACCTGTCGAGCGTGCGAGGGAGGCCGTGGCGACCCTCATTCTCGTCCGTCATGCCGAGACGCCCGCGACCGGCAAGCGGCTCGGTGGATGGACACCCGGTGTGCACCTGCAGGCCAAGGGGCGTGCCCAGGCTGAAGCGGTCGCCGAACGACTCAGCGGACTCACCCTCGCCGCGGTGTACAGCTCGCCACTCGAGCGCACCGTCGAAACCGCACGAATCATTGCCCGCCCGCACCGTCTGCGTGTGCGCATCAGACGGCAGCTCGGCGAGGTGGATTACGGCGAGTGGACCGACCAGCCACTCGGCCAGCTGCGGCGCCGCAAGATGTGGGACCAGGTGCAGTCGACCCCGTCACGGGTGACCTTTCCGGGCGGTGAGTCGATCCGGTCGGCGCAGGCTCGTGCAGTGGATGCCTCGGAGGCGATCGCGGCGGATCACGGTGACGACACGGTGGTCCTGGTCAGCCATGCGGACGTGATCAAGGCGGTCGTCGCGCATCACTTGGCCATGCCGCTGGACGCCTTTCAACGGCTGGTCGTCTCACCTGCTTCGGTGACGGTGCTCGAGCTGCCCGCTGCCGGCCACCCGCGGCTCGTCCGGTTCAACGACACGGGTGTCGAATCCGATGGTGATCGCAGCGCTCGGCCGGCCGATGGTGGGCGCCGCTGATGGGGCCCGACGACCCGCTCGAACTGACCCGTCCCCATCACGTCACCGTGGGCTATGTCGGCACACCGGGCCAACGCATGTTTCTGTTCCAGGCCGAGGACGACGATGCACGGGTGACACTGCTGCTCGAAAAGGGGCAGGCGGCGGGGATCGGCCAGCTGCTGACACAACTGCTCGTCCAGCTCGATGATGGTCCGGCCACCGACTGGGACCGGCGCGCGATGGAGCTGCGCCCGCCAGCCGAGGCCGACTGGCGGGTCGGCGAGATCGGGGTCGGGATCGACCTCGAGTCCGACCGGTTCGTGATCGAGCTGACCGAGGTCGGCGATGAGGAGCCCTCGCAACTGCGCGTGCATCTCGACCGCGACCAGGCGCGACGGCTGGCCGCGCATGCGGCCGAGCAGGTCAGCCAGGGACGCCCGACCTGTCGGCTTTGCGGGCGGCCGGAAGGACCGGAGGGAACCCACGTGTGTCCGGCCACCAACGGTCACGGGAAGCTGGCTGATTGACGTCGACGAGGGTCTGCTTCAGGCCGCGCCCATCGAGGTGATCGGCCGATTCGCCGACGCGTCGAATGCGACGCTGCTGGTGCGGCTGGTCCGTGCCGACGACGAGCCGCTGTCAGAGATCGCGGTGCGCCTCGGGCGTGCCATTCGACCCGACGACCTCGACCCGGCCGCCCTGGCGGTGTACAAGCCAGCGCGAGGCGAACGGCCACTCTGGGACTTTCCCGACCACACGCTGCATCGTCGGGAGGTCGCCGCCTACCGGGTGTCCCGGCTCCTCGGATGGGACCTCGTGCCGACGACGGTCATGCGGGCGGACGGTCCGTTCGGTGCGGGAAGCCTGCAACGATTCGTGGCCCATGACCCCGCACTTCACTATTTCGCGTTGGTCGCTGACGCGGGACCCGACGTGAGTGCCCAGCTCGAGCGCATGGTGCTGTTCGACCTGCTCATCGACAACGCCGACCGCAAAGCGGGTCATGTGCTCCTCGAACAGGCCAGGAGGCAAGACGACGGGTGGCACGGCCACGTCCGACTGGTCGACCACGGGGTGAGCTTCCACACCGAGGACAAGCTGCGCACCGTCGCCTGGGACTTCGCGGGCCAAACCGTCGACCTCGCCGATCGTGACGACCTGGCCCGCTTCGCCGCGCTGCTCGATGACGGTGTGCAGGTGTTCGACGGGTTGCTCGACCGACACGAACAGCGGCGCCTGGCCGGCCGCGCGGAGCGGATCGCTGCCGTGGCGCGGTTTCCGTCCCCGACCGGGGATCGTCCCTACCCGTGGCCACCGATCTGATCACCGTGCGACCGCGGTCCAGCGGCGTCGATCATGGCACGCGTCGTGAAGCAGGCTGGGTAGCGTGCGGCCACCGTTGCCGCCGCCAAGGGGCCGCTTGCGTGGCCTCGCGGCGCCGGTGACGGGCTCGCGAGGGCCGTGGCCAGGAGCAGACGTGCGCAGTCGTCTCGACAGTGGGATCGCCTGGACGATGCCGGTGGTGCTGATCGTCGTCGCCCTGCACCAGGTCGCTCTCGCTCATGCCCGGGATCTGACGCCGTGGAAAGGCGGAGGGTTCGGCATGTTCGCCAGTGTCGACCGCCTGAACTACCGGGCGGTCCACGGCACGTTCGTCACCGAGGCCGGTGACATCCCGTTCGATGTGCACGCGCTCGCTGACGTGGGCGGTCAGGACGCCAAGTCGTTCACGAACGCACGCGGGTTGCTCGACGACCGCCGGGGCCGCCGGCTGGCCCTTGTGGTGGCGGAGACGGTGTGGACCGTAGAGGGCGATGTCGCCCGGCGCACGCGGCCGCTCGAACCGGGCGAGGTCGGCCCTCTGGTCCTGCGCCGCTTCGACGGCGTCGAACGGGCCGTCACCGTCGACGCCATCCGGCTCGAGGTGTTCAAGGCCACCCACCCGCGAGGTTCGGGCGCCTTTGTGCCAGAACCGGCCGGTGAGTTCGTCCTTGCGCTCCGAGACGGATGATGGAACCGGCTACGCACCGACCGCAGGCCCGCTGGGGCGAACTGCGTGACTGGTTGTCCGACGACCCGATCGACCCGATGGCCGACACGGACGATCGTGCGCTTCGGAACGCGTCCGTGCTGGCGCTGACATTGACGCTGGTTATCGTGGTCACCGGGGCCCCGCCGGCGACGCCGACGCTCGCACCTGTCGTGGCGGTCGCCGGACTCGCGGTGCCCGGGCTGGCACGCAACCGTTGGTACTGGGTACTCGTCGCCGGGCTTTTCGCCATGAGTCCGATCGAACGGCCATGGCTCGCGCTCGACAATCACCACTGGCTCCAGCTGTACTGGGTCGTGGCGATCGCGCTCAGCCGGTTCGCGACCGCCAAGGACGAGGTGCTGCGAACCAGTGCGCGTCTGCTCGTCGGGTTCGCCTTCCTGTTCGCGGTGCTGTGGAAGCTCATCGCCCCGGAGTTCGTCAGCGGAGGGTTCTTCGACGCGACCATCGCCGCGGACAGTCGGCTGGCGGACGTGGCTGCGCTCGCCGGTGTGAAGGAGCCGGATGCCGCCGCAGCGAATCGTGCGATCATCACCGATTGGCGCAGGCCCGGGACCGTTCCCGAGCCCGGTGCACTGCTGTTGAGCGATGCGGTGATGCGCATCACCCCGTGGCTGGCATGGGCGACCATCGTCGTCGAAGGTGCGGTTGCCGTGGCGTTCCTGGCGCCGTTGGTCAAGCGGCTCCGTTGGCTGCGTGATGCCTCCATGATCGTGTTCGTCTTCGCGACCTATCCACTTGCCCCCGTGGTCGGGTTCGGCCAGCTGCTCCTCGTGATGACGGCGATGCAGAGCGAGTTGCGGCCGCGTGTGCGTGCGATCGTTTATGTCGGAGGGTTTCTCCTCGTCGGGCTGCTGTCCGAGCGAAGCATCGCGCTCGACTGGCTCGATGGCCTGCTCAATCCAGGCGAGACCTGACCGGCATGCCCAGTTACCGGGATCAGGGCATCGTGCTGCGCAGCACCAAACTGGCGGAGACCGACCGGATCGTGCATCTGCTCACCCAGGGACGGGGCAAGGTCCGTGCCGTGGTCAAGGGCGTGCGCCGTCCCGGGAGCCGGTTCGGTGCCCGCCTCGAACCGTTCAGCCACGTCGATCTCCAGCTCTACGAAGGACGCAACCTCGACGTCGTCACCCAGGCGGAGCTCATCGCGCCGCATGCGGCCGTGCGGGACGACTTCATCCGGTCGGCGGCAGCGTCGGTGATGGTCGAGTTGACCGACGCGGTGGCACAGGAAGGCCAGCCCGATGAAAGGCTGTTCCTCCTGTTGCGTTCTGGCCTTCAGGCGCTCGATGCACGTCCCGTGGATCCCTCCGTGTTCGTGGATGCGTTCCTTCTGCGGGTCGCCTCGGCGATCGGCTTCCACGCGTTCACCGAAGCGTGCGCGATCTGCCGGGCACCGGGTCCGCACGGGTTCCTGTCCGTGAAGGCCGGCGGCACGTTGTGTCCCGACTGCGCGCCACCCGGCACCCGTGCCGTCGACGGTCGGGTCGTCGAGATCGTCCGGATGCTGAACGCCACCGGTGAGTGGGCAGCGCTTCCGGGGCTCGCCGAACAGGCCACCGAAGCTCGACGGACAGCTGCGGCATATACCCGCGCGTTCGTCGAGCATCACCTCGATCGGCGCCTGCGCAGCTACGACGCGGTTCCGCGGCCGTGAGCCCGCTCGTGCCGGGCGCTTGGGTGTGCGCGCTGCGACCCTGACAGGTCAGCGGTAGGCCAGCAAGTACGCTCGGGCGGGACCATGTGCATCGCCCCGACTGTCACGGTTTCCGATCTCCGTGTGGTCGCATCTGATCGGGAGGCAGCGTGTCGGTTCAGGCGGGTCAGGCCCCGTTCGATCCGGCGCGCGTGCCGGATCATGTCGCAATCATCATGGACGGCAACGGACGGTGGGCCAATCAGCGTGGCCTGCGTCGCAACGAGGGCCACACGGCCGGCGAACAGGCGCTGTTCGACACCGTCGAAGGTGCGCTGGAGCTCGGGCTGCGGCAGCTGACCGTCTATGCGTTCTCGACGGAGAACTGGCGTCGACCGGCGGACGAGGTCCGGTTCCTGCTCGGATTCAACGAATCACTGCTTCTGCGGCGTGTCGACGAGCTCGACGACCGTGGAGTTCGTGTGCGTTTCATCGGCAGAAGAGCCAAGCCGGTGCCGCGCCGGCTCATCGGGCTGATCGAACGGACAGAGCGGCGCACCGCCGACAACACCCGCATGACGTTGTGCATCGCGTTCAATTACGGCAGCAGGGCGGAGCTCGTCGACGCCGCGCGCGCCTTGGCGTCGCAGGTCGCCGAAGGGACCATCCGTGCGGGCGACATCGACGAGGAGCTTCTCGCCGGCCAGCTCGACGACGCGGACATGCCCGACGTCGACCTGCTCATCCGGACCTCGGGGGAGCAGCGGATCTCCAACTACCTGCTGTGGCAGGTGGCGTACGCGGAGCTCGTGTTCGTTGACACGCTCTGGCCGGATTTCGACCGTCACGAGCTGCGCCGGTGCATCGTCGAGTATCAGCGACGCGATCGCCGCTTCGGAACCGCCGAGGATCGTCCGGATGTGAACGCGAACGCTGACGGTGAGCAAGGCCCTACAGCCGGCGCGAACCTCGACAGTCGGGGGTGACCGGCATCAGCCACGCCGCGTCCCCAGGTGGTGGCCCAGAACGTCGGAGAGATCGTCGGCCATCCGCTTTCCGTCTGCTTCGCCGAGTGCTGCGACGGTGATCCGAACGCCCGGAGGCGAGGCGACCCGGAAGGGTTCACCCGCCTGAATCGCCCAGCCGCGTGCGGCCATTCCCTGCACGACAGGTACCTCCTCGGCGACAGGTACCCAGACGTTGATTCCGCTCGCGCCATGAGCAACCAGGTCATGGCCGGCGAGCGCGTCGACCACGGTGCGACGGCGCCGTTCGTAGGTCGTGGTGGCGTTGGCGAGCGTGCCATCGTCGCGCGCGCTCACCCAGATTTCCGCGGCGAGCCGCTGCAGAAGGTGGCTGACCCAGCCGGTTCCAAGTCGCTGGCGCCCCTGGAGCTGCGTGACGGTGTCGGCGTCGGCGGCCAGGGTGGCGACACGCAGGTCGGGGCCCAACGATTTCGCGATTGACCGGATGACCGCCCAGCGTCGACGGCGCCGGGTGAGCGTGTGGTAGGACGAACCGCAGATCCACGGCGCCGGGTCGTCCTCGATCATGACGGGATCGGGATGATCGGCCAGGAGTGTCCGCAGGACTGCAGCCCGATCAGAAGAAAGCGCCGCTCCGGTCGGGTTCTGCGCACGTGGGACGGTCAGCACGGCTGAGACGCCGCGTTCGAGCACCTCGGCGAGCTCTTCGGGCACCGGACCCTCGTCGTCGACGCCGAATGGGACCGGGATCAGCCCGAGCGTGCGCACCAGGTCGATCGTTCCGATGTAGCACGGATCCTCGACCCCGACCCGGTCACCCATCCGACAGTGAATCTCGAGCACACGCTCGATGCCGTCGAGCCCACCGCCGACGACGGCGAGGTTGGCGGTGTCCACTCCGTCACCGGCGAAGTCGTCGGATGCCAGCGCAACCAGTCGGTCGACGGTGGGCGAGTCACCGTAGAGCCGATGCACCGGACCGATGCGCGAAAGTGCCGGTCCGAGGTCGGGCAGCAGCTCCGGGTCGGGATTCCCGGTCGCGAGGTCGATCGCGTCGTCGGGAAGCTCAGGGACCAGTCGAACGGCCAGCGGTGGGCGGTGCGCGACGGTCGTTCGGGACCGGTCGTGACTGACGACGACACCGCGCTGGCGCAGATCGCGGTAAGCGGCCGCGATCGTCGACGGTGACAGGCCCAGTTGATTTGCGAGTCCACGCACCGAGGGCAACGGTTCGCCCGGCTCCAGCGCGCCGGACACCACCCCCTGTTCGATTGACCGGGCCACTGTGGCGGCATCGCCACCGTGGATGGGATACTGTAACGACTCAGACATAACATCTGTATTGTAACAGAATCACTTCATGTCCGGTCGTCGGTCCGTGATCGCGTGCCCGACGGCCACCCTAGGTCGTCCGCACCGTCCGCGGGTTCGTCCCGACGACGGCCGGCTGAGCGCAGGAGCAGAGCAGGCATGACCCAGACGGTTTCCCGTGTTCTCGGCCCCGGGTTGCACCGGATACGCAGCCGAGGCGGCTGGAGCTGGCGGATCGTGGCCGCGCTTGCGATCGTGTACCTCGTGTGGGGGTCGACGTACATGGCGATCGAGGTCGCGATCGCCACGGTTCCTCCGATGCTGCTCATGTCGGCTCGGTTCGCCCTGGCGGGAGCGATGTTGTACGCCTGGGCGATCCGTCGTGGTGACCGTGCCGCCGATCGACCTACGGCACGGCAGTGGATGCACGCAGTCGTCACCGGCGGCATGCTGCTCGTCGGCGGCACCGGCCTGGTCGCATTGTCGATGACCTGGATCAGCTCTGGCACCGCGGCGCTGCTCGCGGCGACGGTCCCCGTCTGGATGGCCATCCTCGGCCACACGTTGCTAGGTGACCGGCTGTCGCGACGGGCGTGGGTCGGGCTCGTGCTCGGCCTGTTCGGGATCGGCGTGCTGGTCGACCCGACTGGGGGACAGCTGTTGCCGATGCTGCTCGCACTCGGCGGCGCCCTCGCGTGGGCGGCGGGCTCCATGCGCAGCCGGATCGTGTCTGCCCCTTCACGCCCGATGGTCGCGGCGTCGATGGAGATGATCGGTGCCGCCGGCGTGTTCCTGGTCGTCGGGCTGGTGCGCGGCGAGCATCTGACGTTCGCCCTCGCCGAGATTTCGCCCGCCGCGTTCGCGGCGTTCGGCTACCTCGTGACGGCCGGTTCCCTGATCGCCTTCGCGGCATACCGGTGGGTGTTGCTCCACGCATCACCGACAGTGGTAGGAACGCATGCCTACGTAAACCCGGTCGTGGCCGTGTTGCTGGGTTGGGCGGTGCTCGGTGAAGCATTGTCCATGCGCATGCTCGTCGCGGGGGCGATCGTCGTGGCCGGAACTGCCCTCGTGGTCACCGGCCGGCCCGGAATCCCGGTCCCGGCCCAGCCCACCTCCGGTGGAGACGTGTTTGCCGGCGTCGAGCGGTTGCGGCGGGTGCGCCGAACCGGTCGGCAGCTGGCTCGCGTGCCAGCGGCCGCGTTTCGGGGTGGCGTAGCACCGGTCGCGCGGGGCTATCGTGCGTTCCGCGGCGTGCGCACCGCCTACCACACCCGAACCGGTGGGCGTTCTCGGCGGCCGCCGGAACTCGACTGACCCGACCCGAAAAGGTTCCGATGTCCGCTCGGCGAGGTGGACCCGAGCGTGCACCGCGACCCGCCTCGATGGGCCGTGGGCGCCTGGACCAGGTGTGCGTCGGCACCATTACGACCGTGCCCTGGGCGGGACGCTTGGGCCGGACGGCGATCGACAAGCGTGCGGTCACCGAGCCGGTTGCCGTTGGCCCGCTCGGTCTCGCCGGTGACGAGCAAGCGGACCACGCACATCACGGTGGGCCGGATCAAGCGTTGTACGCGTACAGCGTCGAAGACGCCGATCACTGGGTCGCCGACATCGGACGCGACCTGCCTGCCGGGATGTTCGGCGAAAACCTCCGTGTGTCGGGCCTGGCCGTATCCGATGCGCCGATCGGGACCCGCTGGCGGATCGGAGCGGAGGTGGTCGTCGAGGTGACCGCGCCCCGGATCCCTTGCCGGGTGTTTGCCGGCTTCTGGAACGAGCCCGACCTGATCCGACGGTTCATCGCTGCGGGACGGCCTGGCGCCTACCTGCGTGTCGTGACCACAGGCACGATTTCCGCAGGGGATGCGGTGTCGGTCGTCGCGGCTCCTGACCACGACGTCACGCCCGCGCAGGTGATGCGGGTGATGACCAGCGACGCGTCGCAGGCGCAGCTGCTGGTGCCGGCCCGTGGAGAGCTGAGCGCGACCGCACGGACCTGGCTCGACGAGCGGATCGGACCTGCGTGACCGTCGGGCAATGGCGGTCGTCGACCTGCGCCCGGGACCGGACGAGGCGACGGCTACGATGCCTACGAGGCCGGCGTCGGTGCCGGCCGGACTCGTCGTCGGCGTCGCTGCCTTCGGCGGTGTGCCGCCGCGCGGACCACCGGCTGACCCCTACCGGTACAGGAGCCTTGCGTGACCACCGAGCCTGACGATCCTACGGCCACCGCATTCGGCTCCGGCGCGGCCGAGCCGTCCGTCGAGGCGGACCTGCCCACGATTGTCGAGCTGTGCAAGTCGCGTGGCATCGTGTTTCCGTCCTCGGAGATCTACGGCGGGTTCCGGTCGACATGGGACTACGGTCCGCTCGGGGTGGAGCTCAAGGAGAACGTAAAGCGGCAATGGTGGCGCACGATGGTGCAGCTGCGGGACGACGTTGTCGGACTCGATGCGTCGATCCTGATGCACCCCAAGGTCTGGGAGGCGTCCGGCCACCTCGAGAACTTCTCCGACCCGCTCGTCGAGTGTGCCGAGTGCCACCGGCGCGAGCGTGCGGACCACCTGATGGAACAGGCCGGGGTGGACGACCTCGCCGAGTTGGTCTGCCCGCACTGCGGTGGTCCCTTGAGTGACCCGCGCAGCTTCAACCTGATGTTCAAGACGTTCGCCGGGCCGGTCGAAGACGGCTCGAACGTCGTCTGGTTGCGGCCCGAGACCGCACAGGGGATGTTCGTCGACTTCACCACGATCCAGCGCACCGCTCGGATGAAGGTGCCGTTCGGTATCGCCCAGATGGGCAAGTCGTTCCGCAACGAGATCACGCCGGGGAACTTCGTGTTCCGTACGCGTGAGTTCGAACAGATGGAACTCGAGTTCTTCGTCGAACCCGGCACCGACGAGGAATGGCACGAACGGTGGATCGCCGACCGGCTCGACTGGTATCGGGACCTCGGAATCCGTGCGGAGAACCTGCGGGTGCGCGAGCACGGTCCCGAGGAGATGTCGCACTATGCCAAGCGCACGGTCGACATCGAGTACTACTTCCCGGACCCCTCGATGGGTTGGTCGGAGCTGGAAGGGTTGGCGAACCGGACCGACTTCGACCTCAAGGCGCACGAGCGGGTGTCTGGCCAGGATCTGACCTACTACGACCAGGCCGCCGACCGGCGCTACCACCCGTACGTCATCGAACCTGCCGCCGGTGCGACCCGGGCGACCCTGGCATTTCTCTACGACGCGTATCGGGTCGAGCAGGCGCCCGACGCCCAGGGCGAACTGCAGCGACGTGTGCTGCTGCGGCTCGACCCACGGTTGGCGCCCTACAAGGTCGCGGTGCTTCCCCTGTCCAAGAAGGAAACGCTCACGCCCACCGCACGCGAGGTGTTCGACATCGTCAAGCAGCGATGGATGTGCGAGTACGACGAGACGCAGTCGATCGGGCGCCGGTACCGCCGGCAGGACGAGATCGGCACGCCGTACTGTGTCACGGTCGATTTCGACAGTCTCGAGGATCGAGCGGTGACCGTGCGCGATCGCGACACCATGCACCAGGATCGTGTGGCCATCGACCGCCTCGAGGACTACCTGTCTGAGCGGCTTGCCCGCTGTTGAGCCGGAGCTGACGTCTGGTCGCCGAGCGTGGTGCTCCAGGTCCGGTGCGGATCGATCTCGGGTGGGCGAGGGTGTTCGGCGTCGGCGCGACGGTCGGCGACCAGCAGCCGGACGTCCGATTCGAGGTGGGCGATCGTGGCCGTGGTTCCCACCATCGCACGGAGCAGGACCGCGACACCCATGAGGCAGGCGCCGACTCCAAAGGTCATCACCCACACGATCACCGCAAGGGCGATCGAACCGTCGCGGAGCACCAGCGTCCCCGCGGCTATGCCGGCGAGGCCGGCGGCATAGGCGAGCACCGTGCAGGAACGCGCCGCTGTGCGCAGTTCGCGCGGGGAGGGAACAGAGTCCATGTGGCACATGGTGCCGCAGGTCGGCCGAGTCCGCATCGGCGCGGTGCCTGCTCAGCCCAGCTGCTCGATCTCCTTACCGCACCAGCTGGTGAACGCCGCACGTTGTGCGTCCGTCGGTTCCGCGACGCGGGCCAGACGCCGCTCGGGTACCGGGTCACCGAGTTTGACGGGAAGCGTCAGAAGCCGCGGTCCTCGCCGCACGGTGAGTTCGATCTGCTCACCGGCGACGTGCCGGCGCAGCACCGAGGCCAGCTCGCCCCTGGACACACTCGTGCCGTCGACCGCGAGCAGGTGGTCACCACCGGTCAGCCCGGCACGCCACGCCGGGCTGTCTCTCAGCACGTGCGCCAACCGGATCCCCGTGTCGTCCTCGAACGTGCGTGCACCCAGGTCCGGGATCGGTCGCTCCTGCTTGTCGACCCACCGCAGTCCGATCGCCGCCAGGAGTGCGTCGTCGATCCGTGGTGAGTCGGGCTCGGCGACGCGTCTCTCGGCGATCCGGGCGACCTCGTCACCGCCGACGGTGTCGAAGGCGGCGATGACATCCGCCTCGCCATAGCCGTCGTCGGCGCCGCCGTGTCGCTGCCACAGCAGGCGCAGCACGTCGTCGAGCCCGCCGCCGTCGGGCGATGCGGCCCGCAGGCGCAGGTCGAGCTCCCAGGCCACGGCGGCGCCGTGTGCGTAGTAGTCGGTGGTGACGTTCGGCGTGTTCTCGTCGCGGATGTACTGCTTGGTCCACGCGTCGTGGGAGGCCTGTCGAAGCGACTGCATCCGGATTCCCGGACTGGTGACGACCTGCCTCCATGATTCGGCGAGGTGATCGAGCAGCTGACTGGCGGTCCACAGTCCCGCGCGTGTCGGGATCAGTTCGTCGTAGTAGGCGGTCCAGCCTTCGGCGACCCACAGCGAGGGGGAGTGGGTCGGATGTTCGTAGTCGGGCCGCACCAGCGCCGCCGGAATGAGCCGTTTTACGTTCCACAGATGCAGGTACTCGTGCGCGACGAGCGACTGGAACCGAGCCGTCAGCATGTCGTCGCCGAAGGTGTGCACCGGCACCTGGATCACCGCACCGTCGCGATGCTCCAGGCCACCGCCGCCGTGGTCCCACGCCAGGCACAGCAGCGTGCAGCGCCGGGCAGGTACGGGGCCACCCATGAGCTCGCCAGCGGCGCCGGCGATCGCGGACACCTCGTCGCTGATCCGGGCGAGGTCGGGGGCGGGGCCGTGGCCGGCCCAGACGAATTCGTGGGCTACGCCGCCGACGTCAACGGTCGTCGACGGGTGGTCGCCGACTTCGAACGCCGCGTCGACGAGGTGGTCGTAGTTGTCGGCGACGAAGGTGTCGGGCTGCGGGCCGGGTGGGAGCAACGACCAGACCCGGTGGTTCGCCGGGGTGGCCTCCAGGCGTACGACGTGTTCACGTTCGGTTGCGCCCTCGACGTACGGGAACGTCGCGGCGGCAACCAGCAGTGCATGATGGTCGTCGACGTGGTTGGTGCGAACCGTGAGCTCGTTGGCGTACAGCTCGAAGGTGACCGAGACGGCTCGGTCGGTATCGTCGTCCAGGCGCCACGAGCTGACGGTGTCCGGTGTCAGCGAAACGGGCTGGCCGTCACGGGCTTGGGCGGTGACCCACTGCACGTGCCGTGCGTAGTTGCGCACGGTGTACGAACCCGGAGTCCAGGTGGGAAGTACCAGGCGCGCACCCGCGGCGAGGGCATGCGGTAGGTGGACGTGCACCCGGACAAGATGGTGAAGCCGGTCGGTGAGATCGACCTCGTAGCGGATCGGTTCTGTCAACTGTGCGATGCTCCTCAAGGGCCACGGCGGCGGGCGGGACGTGGCGTGCGACTGTAGTTGAGGTGCAACCGGGTCCCGTGGCGGGTCGTCGCCGGTCTGTCCGGTCGACTCTTGTGCTCGGTATCGTCCGAGGCCAACACTTTGTCGACCCGAGGAAGCACACGGTGCCGGATCTTCCGCTCGCTGATCGCCACGAAACGGTCATCGCCCCGCCTCCACCATCGGCATCGCGTGCACTCGCCGCCGCACTCGAGGTCGACCCCGGTGATCGTCGCGCGGCCGTGGCGAGTGTGGTCGCCGATCATCCGACGTTTCTGGATGGCTGGGCAGCGTTGTCGACGTTGGGCCGTGACGCGATCGAGCGATACGCCTACGCCCGCGTCGGATACCACCGCGGGCTCGACGCGTTGCGTGCAGCCGGGTGGGGTGGCCGCGGTTACGTGCGTTGGTCCAGCTCGGGCAACCGGGGCGCGTTGCGTTGTCTCGCGCGTCTACGCGACGCCGCTCGAGAGATTGGTGAACAGGCCGAGGTCGACCGCCTCGCGGCGTTCCTGGTCGAGCTCGACCCGGACTGGAGCGACGACTGGCTTGACGCGTAGCGCGCATCGGAGGGTCGCGTGGCCGGACGCATTGTCAAGGACGACATCGAGGAGCTGCGTCGCCGGGCCGACATCGTCGTCATCGTCGGGGACTACACGACGGTCAAGCGTGCCGGACGGTCGTTCAAAGGGCTGTGTCCTTTCCACACCGAGAAGACGCCGTCGTTCACCGTCACCCAGGAAGGCAACTTCTTCCACTGCTTCGGATGCGGCGCCTCGGGTGACATCTTCGACTTCCTCATGCGCATCGAAGGTTTCGAGTTCCCCGAGGCAGTCGAGGCGCTGGCGCGACGGGTGGGTTTCACGCTTCGATACGAAGAGCTGACCGCGCGCCAGCGTGGCGCGCTCGGGACGCGTTCACGCCTGGTCGCGGTCACCGCGGCGTCACGCGAGTTCTATCGAGAAATGCTGTTCGCCGACGAAGGGGCGGTCGCGCGCGACTATCTGCGTGCGCGCGGCTTCGGCCGGCATGAGGCCGAACAGTTCGGGCTGGGTTTCGCCCCGTTGCCCTGGACTGCGCTCACCGATGCGCTCACGGCGGCCGGCCATGCCGTCGAGGACCTCGTCGCCGCCGGGATGACGGTGCGCACCGATCACGGCAAGTTGCGGGACCGGTTCCGCGGTCGGCTCGTATTCCCGGTCGAAGATCCCGGCGGCGACGTCGTCGGTTTCGGCGGCCGGGTTCTGCCCGACCTGGACTACGGAGGCTATGACCCACCGAAGTACCTGAACTCGCCGGAGACGCCGCTGTATCGCAAAGCGCAGGTGCTCTACGGGCTGCGTCAGGCGCGTGCCGAGGTCGTGCGGACCGGGCAGGTGCTGATCTGCGAGGGTTACACCGACGTCATGGCGCTGCATCAGGCGGGTTTCGCCAATGCGGTGGCGACCTGTGGAACGGCCGTGGGCGGCGAGCACCTGCGTTCCATCGCGCGATACGCCACCGACGTGGTCCTCGCTTTCGACGGTGACGAGGCGGGTGTCCGCGCTGCCGAGCGGGCGTGGGAGGCCGCCGCGGCCCTGGCGAACACCAGAGGCAGCCAGCTCGCGCTGCGCGTCCTGGAACTGGATGCCGACACCGACCCTGCGGACCTCGTTCACCGCGACGGGGTCGATCGTCTCCGTGCGGCCGTCGGGGATGCCCATCCGGTGGTGCCGTTCGTGTTGCGTCATCGGTTGGCGGACGAAGACCTCGACAGCGAAGCGGGCCGTGCGAACGCGCTGCGGATCGCGATCGAGCTCGTGGCGAAGGAGCCCGATCCGGATCTGCGGCGTGAATGGGCGCGGACCGAGGTCGCCGACCGCATCGGGCTCGCCTACGACTTCGTCACACGCAGCGCCGAGCGGATGGGTGTTGCGATCGATGCACACCAGGGGGTGGCCGTCGCCACGGTCACGTCCGATGCACCCGGAAGCTCGTCAGCGGCCAGCAGTGGCACAGCGGTCGGTTCGGCGCGAGCCCGCCGCGAACGCGCCGTGCTGCGGGTCGCGCTTCAGCGCCCAGAGCTGCTTCCCGAGGAATGGTTCGAGGTTGGTGTCGATGCCTTCACACATCCACGTGCCCAGGCGATCTGGGAGGCGATCGACACCGCAGGGGGCGCGGGCGTCGCCCTGGACGCCGTACTCGACGCCGCCGTCGACGACGAGCTGCGCGACGTGATCCGTGCGCTCGCCCTCGAGGACGACCCTGAGCTTCCGACCGGGACGTCCGAGGATGATTCGCTGTTGGCCGGACGCGTCGCCGCCGAGCGGGTTCGCGGCATCCTCGCTGACCGCGTGGCCGAGGAGGCGCAGCAGCTCCGGCAGCGTCTGGCGCGACTGCATCACGGCCAGGACGCCGACGAGGTACGCCGCGTGCAGGCCGAGCTGCTCGAACTGGAACGCCGCCGTCGATGGCTGGTCGCCCCGACGGGTTGAAGGCAGGATCCGCCGTGCGGCGGGTGCGCACGTGGTCGGCGCAGTGGTTTTCCCGACCCATGCGTCCCAGGGGCTCATTAGCATCGACGGTCGACGTTCGGGCTGGAGGCGTCCACCTACCGTCCGAACGTCGGCACATGCCACCGGGAAGGCCACGGTCGGTCGGACCACGATCCAGGGGAGGACATGCCGTCAGGCGCCAACCCGCCCGAGTCGCGTCGGATCACCGACGATGACGCAGCGGCGTCGCCGCCGCGGGCAGGTACGTCGCTGGCCGAGTCAGGCGCACACGCCTCCAACGTCGTTCCCCTGATACCCCTCCGACGCGACCAGGCCCCGGCCGGTGAGTCCACCACGGTTCGCGACTCCGCAACGGTCGGTGACGCCGTCGTGTTCGGCGACTCTGGCACGCCGGATCGTATGGACGACACGCCACCTGCGGTCGACCCTGTCCGGCTGTACCTGAACGAGATCGGTCGCGTCGACCTGTTGACGCCCGAGCGCGAGGTCGATCTGGCCAAGCGGGTCGACGCGGGTGCTGCTGCTGCCGCGGTGCTCGACTCGCTGGCCGAGCTGGCACCACAGCGACGTGCACGATTGCGTCGCATCGAGCGGCTCGGCTGCGCGGCCAAGCGAGAGCTCATCGAGGCCAACCTCCGGCTGGTCGTCTCGATCGCGAAGCGATATGTCGGTCGGGGCTTGCTGTTTCCCGACCTGATCCAGGAGGGAAACCTCGGCCTGATGCGGGCGGTCGACAAGTTCGACTATCGGCGCGGCTACAAGTTCTCGACCTACGCGACATGGTGGATTCGTCAGATGATCAGCCGGTCGATCGCCGACCAGTCGAGGACGATCCGCATCCCGGTGCATCTCGTCGAGGCGATGAACAAGATCAAACGGGTCGAGCGCCTGTTGGTGCAGCGGCTCGGCCGGGATCCGAGCGTGGACGAGCTCGCTGTTGCGGTGGAGCTTCCTGTCGAGCGGCTCGAGGAGTTCCGTCGGCTCGCGGTCGATCCAGCCTCGCTGGACGCACCGGTCGGCGAGGACAGCTTGGGCTCGGTCGGAGATCTCATCGAGGACGACAACGCGACCGTTCCGTTGGAAGCTGCGGCCTACCTGATGCTTCGCCAGCATCTGACGATTGTGCTCGAAGAACTCGGCGAACGTGAGCGCACCGTCATCGAGCGGCGGTTCGGGTTGCACGGAGCACAGCCACAGACCCTCGAACAGGTCGGCGAGGACCTCGGACTGACCCGTGAGCGCATTCGACAGATCGAGTCCAAGGCGCTGGCCAAACTGCGTCATCCCGCGTTCGCCGACGCGTTGGAGGGCTACCTTCACGGTTGAACGTTTCCGGCCGACGGACGGTTCGAATCTGCGCACGCACCGAGGTGGACCCTGGACACGCACCGCACGCGAGGCGAGGCGCGTCCGCGGCCGGGTGCGGCGTTGAATGGCGCATCCCAGCCACCCATTCCGGTTCGGCGCCAGCACCGGCCACGGGCGCGTCGTGGGCTGACGTGGTCGGTGGCATCCGTACTGCTGACGGCCGCAGTGGTGCCCACCGGGCTGTTCGCCGCGACGGCGATCGTCGCCCAGTCGCGCGCGCTGACCCAGCGACTGGCAACCGACCTCGAAACGATCGCCGACGCCCAGCTGGGCCGGCTGGAACTCGTCGAACGTGGTGTGGAGCTTCAGCTCGCCCAGATCGCAAGTCGTACGGTTCTGCGTGACCGGCTCGCCGAGTTCGACGCGGGTGACCGTGCGGCCCGAACCGACATCGTGCGCATCCTCGGTGATGCCCAACAGGCGACCGACGACCTGATGGCGATCGCGGTGTTCGACACCGCGGGCCGGCTGGTCCACTCGACCTCGGAGCACGCACCTCCCCTGGATGCGTTGCCACCGCCGATGGCGCCCGGCGAGGTCACCACCGCCGTCATTCGTGACGACGGCACGGTGCGATTGATCGCGGGCAGGCTCATGGAGCGCGAGGGTGTCGTCATCGGCACGGTTGTGGTCGAACCGCGGCTGGCAACCCTTGCCGACCTGGTCGACGGGCCCACCGGCGATGGCAAGGCCACGACATGCCTGTATCACCGGATGTCGGACGGTGCCGCCGCGGTCGTCGACATCTCGCCTTCGGGACACAAGGTCGCCGCATGTGGATCCGACGGCGGTAGTCCGTCGTCGACCGAGGATGCATCGCTGCCCGAGTTGGCTGACGAGGTCGGTGCGGCGTGGGTCATCCCCGCCACGGCGAGCGCAGTTCCCGCGCATGCGGCGCTCGACGGTGTTGCGGGTCTGATGCTGGACTCGGTCGATGCACAGGGCACCCGCGTGGTGGCCGCCACCCGGTACATGGAACCGCTCGATTGGGGCCTGACCGTGCGTGTGCCCCGCGACGCGCTGCTCGCCCCGGTTCGGGATCTCGCGCACACGATGGTCGTCGCCATGCTGGCGATCGTGGTCGTTGCGGTTCTCGTGGCCTGGCGCGTTTCGCTGCGGATGACCCGACCGATCATCGCGCTGCGTGACGCGGCGATGAAGGCACGCACCGGTTCCCCGATGCCCGCCGCAGTGCGTGCGCCTGGTGAGCTCGGTGAGCTGGCCGACGCGTTCGACACCATGGCCGCATCGGTGCGTGAGAATCAGGCGGGGCTCGAGCGACGTTACGACGACCTCGAGTTGCTCACGCATGCGATGGCGCACGACCTGAAGGCGCCGCTCGGCACGCTCCACGGCTTCTTCGCCTCGCTCGCGCACGGCAGGGTCACTGACCCGAAGCAGCGGGAGGAGGTGCTGCAACGAGGAGTCGCAGCCGCCGAGCGCACGCTGCGGCTGGTGGACGACCTGGTCGCCCTGATCCGGACCATCGACACCCCGTTGCGTCGCACGACGGTCGACCTCGCGGCGCTCGTCGATGACATCGTGGATGAACTGGACGCCGATGCGTCGGTTGAACGTGGTGAGCTGCCCTCGGCGGCCGGTGACCCGGTGCTGCTCCGCCAGGTACTGCACAACCTGATCGACAACGCGCTGCGCTATCACGCTCCGGGCACGCCGGTGCGGGTGCGTGTCACCGGGCATCCGCGCGACAACGGAGCGGTGGTCGTCCGGGTCGACGATGCTGGTATCGGCATACCCGAAGACGAACGGGATGACGTCCATGATCCGTTCGTTCGTGGCGGCCTGGCCCGGCGACACTGGCCGTCCGGGACGGGGCTCGGGCTGTCCATCGTGCACCGTGCCGTCGCACTGCATGGCGGAACCTTCGGGCTGGCGGCCTCACCACTCGGCGGTACGCGAGCCGAGCTGAGCCTTCCGCCCGCTGAAGGCCATCCGGTCGAGATGTCACACCCCTGACGTAATGTCAGACCATGAACACCAAACATGGCAACTCCCGTTTCGATCCGCAGCAGCTTCCCCTGGAGCCGCTGCGATTCGACGACGAATCCGATGATCCGGTCGCGTTTGCTTTGACCGCTCGCGCTCGGCGTGTTGTCGCACCCGAGGCCCTGCCTGAGCTGACCGTGCTGCCGGGCGGTGAGGTGGCGCACGACGACCCCGCCGATACCCGCCCCGCACGTGCGCGTGCCATGCGCCGCGCGGGGCTTTCGCTTCACGAGATCGCCGATGAGCTCGGGGTCGACGAACTGTTGCTGCGTGCCTGGACCGACGGTGTCACGGTGCGTGATGCGTCCCGCTCCGTTCGTGGCGGGGACCGCCGCCGTCGCGAACCTCACCGTCAGTCCGTGCCCCGCGACGAGTCCCGGTACCGGTTGCAGCGTGCTTCGGCGTCGACGGCCGGACGGCAGATGATGCACGCCGACCCGAGGTTCGCATTCGGCCTCGGCCTGGCGGCAGGCATGGTGGAGCTGGATCATCACGCCGTGACGTTGACCACGCGTCGCAGCGCAGTTGCTGCCCAGCTGTTGGGGTGGCTGGAAACGTACGCGGAGCTCGATCCGATGCGCGTGCGGGTCGTACTGCGCACCGCGCCACAGGTCTCCGGGGACATCGCCGCGCACCGGTGGGCCGATGAACTCGGCATCGAGCGCGACCGTGTCGCGACAACCCGGTGGCGCAACGCTGTCGAGCTCGATGAGGTGGAAGCACTGGTTCGCATCGGTGATCCGATGATCGCCGCGACGGTTGCCGGCTGGCTCGACGTGCTCGCTGGTCAGCCTGAAACGGTCGACCTGGCGTTCTGATCGCGCACCGAGTCGAAGGTGCGGCACCGTGGGCACCGCTAGGGCCCGACGGCCGGTCGCCGCTGTGTCAGGGGGAGATCACCTCGCGTCCGTTAGCCTGACGAGCATGTTCGCGGTCACGGCGGTTCGCGCCGATCCTGAAGATCCGCTGTCCGGGGTCGCCCTGGTGGAGTGTCCTGAACCCTCGGTGCCCAAAGGCTGGGAAGTCGTCGAGGTCCGTGCAGCGTCGGTGAACCATCACGACCTGTGGACACTTCGCGGGGTCGGGATCGACCCGGCCCGGTTTCCCATCGTTCTTGGCTGCGACGCGGCTGGCGTGACCGCCGACGGAGCCGCGGTCGTCGTCCATGCGGTGATCGGAAACGGGGACGGCGACGAGACCACGGCGGTTGATCGCACCATCCTGTCGGAACGGTACGACGGGACGTTCGCCGAACGCGTCGCCGTGCCGCGTCGCAACCTGGTGCCGATGCCTGCAGCGCTGTCGTTCGCCGAAGCGGCATGCCTTCCCACCGCTTGGCTCACCGCATACCGGATGCTGTTCACCCGAGGGCAGCTTCGCGGTGGGCAACGCGTCCTGATCCAGGGCGCTGGCGGCGGGGTGTCGACTGCGGCGCTACTGCTTGCACGCGCCGCCGGTGCGCACGTGACGGTCGCGTCCCGATCAGCGCAGCGTCGAAGCCGTGCCGTCGAACTCGGGGCACACGAGGCCGTCGAACCCGGTGAGCGGCTCGCGCAGCGCGTCGACATCGTGGTGGAAACGGTCGGCGCAGCCACGTGGCGTCACTCGATCGGTGCGTTGAGATCGGACGGCGTCTGCGTCGTCGCCGGAGCCACGTCCGGGCCGGCGCCCCCCGCCGAGCTGCAGCACGTCTTCTTTCGACAGCTGCGGATCATCGGTTCGACGATGGGGACCCTCGACGAGCTCCGCCAGCTGCTGACCATGCTCGAGGTGACGGGACTTCGACCGGTCATCGACGAGGTGTTCGCCTTGGACGACGCGCCGTCGGCGCTGGCCAAGCTGGACCGGGGGGAGGTGTTCGGAAAAGTGGTCCTGGCTCCGGGGGCCGGGCTCGAACCGGCGACATCTCGATTAACAGTCGAGCGCTCTGCCAACTGAGCTACCCCGGATTGTCCTGCTGTCGGCCGTCGGCGAAGCCACGATGGCGCCATTGCGACGCGGAACTACCGAGGAGACGCGCGACTGACCCGACGAAGTGTAGCTGCGCGACCGACTGCGACGTGTCACCGCGCGATACATCGCATCATCTCCTCGAGGGTGTCACCGCATGCCGTTTGCACCGCGCGGAGGGTCAGGCCGAACGCCACCAGCGCGCCCCATGCCAGGCTGACGTATTCGCGGTCTTCTCGGCGCAGTGCCGCAATCCGCCCCCCGACCACCGCGATCAGGGGGAACAGGGATCCGTAGAGATAGTGGAACCAGACCAGCGGTCCGCCGATCACCCGCCGTCCGACGAGCAGCATGACCAGGCCGACGACGACCTGGACAGCCAGAAGGTTCTCCGTCCAGTGTTGCACCGCCCACATGGCAGTTGGCGCCTCGTCGCGCCGGGCGACGCGAAGCACCAGCCCCCAGATCATCAGCGCCGCGAACAGGAGGACGATTGCCGCGCCCAGCCAACGATGGAACGCGTTCACTGGGTCGAGGTCGCACCGTCATCCGGCCTCGGCGGTGTCGCTGCCTCCATGAATCGAAGTAGCTCGACGGGCACGGGGAACACCAGTGTGGAGTTCTTCTCCGCGGTGATGTCGGCGAGCGTCTGCAGCAATCGCAGTTGCATCGCACCGGCTTCGGTGGCCATCACGTGAGCGGCCTCCGAGAGCCGCTTTGCCGCTTCGAACTCACCTTCGGCGTGAATCACCTTGGCGCGGCGATCCCGTTCCGCCTCGGCCTGCCGGGCCATCGCTCGACGCATCGCTTCAGGCAGTTCGACGTCCTTGACCTCCACCAGGGTGACCTTGACCCCCCACGGGTTGGTCAGATCGTCGATGATCACCGCCAACCGGTCGTTGATCTCGTCACGGTTGACGAGGATTTCGTCGAGCTCGACCTGGCCGAGAATCGACCGCAGCGTGGTCTGGGCGACCTGCGAGGTGGCAAACAGATAGTTCTGGATGTTGACGACGGCGTTGACCGGCTCGGTCACGTTGAAGTAGGTGACGGCGTTGACGCGAATCGTGACGTTGTCCTTGGTGATCACGTCCTGGGGCGGGATGTCCATGGTCACCGTCTGCAGATTGACCTTCACCATGCGGTCGATGATGGGCACGATGAAAAACAGTCCGGGGCCTTTGGCACCGATGACCCGGCCGAGCCGGAAGATCACGCCGCGTTCGTACTCGTCGACGATGCGAACCGCAGCTATGACGATGGCGATCAGGATCGCCAGTGCGACCCCGATACCGACGGGTATTCCGCTCATGTGTTGTCCTTTGGTGCGATGTCGTCTTGCGATGTGTGGTCGTCCCCGGCGGCCGGCGTGTCGGACCTTCCGCCCGCTTCGAGGGTTGCCACGTACAACTCGAGGTTGTCACGTCCGACGATCCGCACGTCTTCGCCGACGGCAAGCGGGGCGGAGCCATCCGCCGCGTGGACCCGCCACAGGCTTCCATCGACACGTGCGTAGGCCTGACGGTCACGGACACGGTCGATCGAGACCGTCCGCCCGATCAGATAATCGGAGGCAGCGCGTGACTCCCTGCCCCGCGTCCGGGCGACGAGCACACCAGCGAACACCACCAGCCCGAAGGTGACCACGGCGGTCGGGATGAGGACCCACAGGTCGACCCCGACACCGGTCTGTGCCTGGAACAGGAACAGACCGCCAAGAATGAGTGCGGCAGTGCCCCCGGCGGCGCCCACACCGATGCCTGGGGCAAACAGCTCGGCGATGAACATCGCGACCGCGACCAGCAGCAGCGCCGCACCCGCATAGTTCACCGGCAGCACGGCGAGCGAGAACATGGCGAGTATCAGCATGACCACCCCCGCGACGCCGCCGAGGCCCAAGCCAGGGTTGGCGATCTCGTAGAGGATCGCGAGCGTTCCCAGTGACAGGAAGATGAAGGCCAGGTTCGGATTGGCGAGAATCTGCAGCAGCCCCCGAGTCCCGGTCATCGGGTACTCCTGGACCGCGGCACCCGAGGTGGAAACAACCGTCAGGGTCTCTCCGACGGCGACCGTCGAACCGTCGACGTCGTCGAGCAGCTGCCCAAGAGACGGGCTGACCAGATCGATCGCGCCGCGCTCCAGCGCGATCGTCGAGGTCACCGACGTGCCCTGACGGATGGCCTCCACGATGAACTGTTCGTCGCGGTCACGGAACTCGGCGAGCGCCTGGCCGAACGCGACGGTGTTCTCGACGATCTTGTCGCCGACCTCTCCGCCTTCCAGGTCGACCGGGCTGGCCGCACCGATGGTCGTCGCCGGCGCCATGGCAGCGATGTGTGCGGCATAAGTGATGAACGTCCCCGCCGACCCTGCGTCGGCGCCGGGAGGCGCGACGTAGACGATCGTGGGCAGGGGCGCATCGAGCAGCGTGTTGGCGATCTGACGCGTGACGTCAAGGCCTCCGCCGGGGGTGTCGAGCACGATGACCAGGGCCTGGTGACCGTCGGTGGCGGCATCGCGCACCGTTTCGGCGAGATGATCCCGGATCACCGGGGTGATCGGTCCGGAAACCTC
>JBJHDB010000005.1:0-23574 GCA_050486325.1 Nitriliruptoraceae bacterium
ACCGTAGGGCGTGGGTAGCGACGCGCGACCGATCTGTTCGACGTGTGCTTCCCGCTGGCGTCGATAGGCGATCAGGTCCGCGATCGTGACGATCAGCAGGCCGTGCGTGTCAGCGAAATGGTGGAGATCGTCGAGTCGGGCCATGGACCCATCGGGATTGACGATCTCGCAGATCACCCCGGCGGGACGGCGGTCCGCCAGGCGGGCCAGATCCACGGACGCTTCCGTATGGCCTGCCCGTCGCAGCACACCGCCCGGCTGGTATCGCAGCGGAAACACATGTCCGGGCCGGGTGACGTCCTCAGGGCTCGACGCCGCGTCTGCCAGGACCTGGCAGGTTCGTGCACGGTCACCCGCGGAGATCCCCGTGGAGGTGCCCAAGGTTGCGTCGACGGAAACGGTGTAGGCCGTGCCCTTTGGATCCTCGTTTCGGGTGACCATCATGGGCAGCCGCATGCGGTCCAGGTCCTCACCGAGCATCGGCACACACACGACGCCACTGGTGTGGTTGATGATGAACGCGAGCGATTCGGGGGTGGCCGCGTCGGCGGCCATCACCAGGTCACCCTCGTTCTCACGGTCCTCGTCGTCGACGACGATGACCATCCCGCCGTCGCGGATAACCGCGACGGCATCTTCGACTGCGGCGAAACGGCTCAATGGGGCCTCGTCAACCGGTCGTGGAAGCGGTGCCGTCGGTGTTCTGACGGTACGGCGTGTCGGTGTCCGCGGCCAGCAGTGCCCCGGCGTACTTCGCGATGATGTCCGCTTCCAGGTTCACCACGTGGCCTTGGTCGAGCTCTCCCAGCAGCGTCACGGCGCAGGTGTGGGGAATGAGTCCAACCGTGAACGAGGTGGAATCGCACGCAACCACCGTGAGGCTGACGCCCGCAATGGCGATCGAGCCTTTCGGGACGAGGAACGGTCGCACCTCGTCGGGTGGCTCGATGCGAAGCGACACCGTACCTGGCTGCTCGCGCCGTTCGACGACGCGCCCGACCCCGTCGACGTGGCCTTGGACCAGATGCCCGCCGAAGCGTCCATCGGCAGCGACGGCACGCTCGAGATGGACACCATCCGCAGTCTGCAATCTCCCGAGTGTCGTCGCCCGGAGTGTCTCGGCCATCAGCTGGGAGGTGAAGGTGGCCTCGTCGCGGTGCGCCACCGTCAGGCAGCAGCCGTCGACGGCGATGGAATCGCCGAGCTGCGCGTCGCCCAGGACACGATCCGCCCGTATCGTCAACTCGGCATGGCCGTCTGCCCGAACCATGTCGACGACCCGGCCGACCTCCTCGACGATCCCGGTGAACATCAGGCCGCCAACCCATGCCGCGTGGGATCGACGTCCCGGCTGAAAACGATCACCGCGTCCGCGCCAGCGCCGCCTACGCGCACACGTCGCCACGTTGCGCCGGCTGACGGCAGCAGCGCCGGGCGAATGTTGCCCTCCCCCGCCGCGACGTGCAGCACCAGCCGGTCCACCAGGTCGGCGTCGAGCAGCGCCGAGGCGAGTGTGCGGCCTGGCTCGGCCAGAACCCGGGTGATACCGAGCGACGCGAGCAGCCTCACGGCGGCATGCAGGTCGACACGCCCTCCGGTGACGGGAAGTGGATGGATCTCGGCACCCCATTGTTGGAGTGCCGCCCGGGTGTCGGCTGCAGCGATGGGTGAGGTCAGCACGATCGCTCCCCGACCGACGATCGTCGCTTCGGGACTGATGCGCAGACGCGTGTCGATGACGACAGGACGTGGCTGTCTGCCGGGAAGTGGCAGGTCATCGTCGCCGCGCGCATCCAGCCGTGGGTCGTCGGCCAGCACGGTGCCCGACCCGACCAGTACCGCGTCGACGTTGCTCCTCATCACGTGCACGGCTCGCCGCGCGGTGGAACCGGTGACCCACCGTCGCCCGTCCGCGGTCAGGTGGCCATCGACGGTCTGGGCGAGCTTCAGGGTGATGTGCGGACGGCCGTGTCCCTGCACGGTGAGGTGGCCTTCGAGTTGCGCGGCGACGGCGCGTGCGAGCACCGATCGGGCCTCCAGGACCGCGACCTCGACTCCAGCACGCTGCAGCGTGGCGAGCCCGGCCGCTGCAGGGGGCCAGGGGTCGGCCAGCGCGACCACGACGCGTCGAACTCCGGCTGCAGCCAGCGCGTCGGCGCAAGGCGGGGTCCGGCCGTGGTGTCCACAGGGACTGAGCGTGACGTACGCCGTAGCGTGGCGTGCATTCGTCCCTGCTGCCGTCAGCGCTCGGATCTCCGCGTGCGGTCCGCCGGGCGCGGAAGTCTGGCCGTGGCCGACGACGCCGTCGCGGCCGACGATCAGGCAACCGACCCCGGGATTGGGTGACGCGGTGGCTCGTGCTTGTTCCGCGTACGCGATCGCCGTAGCCAGGTGCGCACGGTCGGTGTCGCTGATCGTGGAAGACATGAGGTGACGAACCCGAATGACGCGGTGCACGCTGGCCGCGCACGGCAGCCGAGTTTACCGCCGGCAGCCACATGAACCGGGCATTGGCCCATGCGGCCGCCGACGGTGTACACCGGTGGGCCGGCCAGGTCGGTCAGGCCGCGGCTTCCAAGCCCTGTTGGAGATCGGCGAGGATGTCTTCCTCGTGCTCGATGCCGACGCAGAGCCGGATCATGTCCGGGGTGACACCGGCGGTGGCCTGTTCCTCTTCGGTCAACTGGCGGTGGGTGGTCGACGCGGGGTGTGCGGCCAGCGATTTGGTGTCGCCGATGTTGACCAGTCGGGTGAACAGCTCGAGCGCGTCATAGAAACGCACGCCCGCTTCGTATCCGCCCTTGATACCGAAGGTCATCAGCGCCGAGGGCTTGCCATCGGTGTATTTCTGGGCGAGGTCGTGATAGGGCGAGCTCGGCAGTCCGG
This sequence comes from Nitriliruptoraceae bacterium, assembly GCA_050486325.1. Classification (GTDB taxonomy): domain Bacteria; phylum Actinomycetota; class Nitriliruptoria; order Nitriliruptorales; family Nitriliruptoraceae; genus JBJHDB01. The sequence continues at coordinate 2,887 of JBJHDB010000005.1, forward strand.
CGTACTCGATCCAGTCGACCTGAGGGTGATCGGCCAGGTAGCGGGCGACGACTCCGGCGTTGTGGACGTGGCGTTCCATGCGTAGCGACAGGGTCTGCAGCCCCTGCAGAATGATCCACGCGTTGAACGGACTTATCGCCGAACCGGTGTTGCGAAGCGGCACGGTCCGCGCCCGCCCGATGTATGCAGCGGGCCCTAGCGCCTCGGTGTAGACCAATCCGTGGTAAGCGGGTTCAGGCTGGTTGAGGACCGGGAAGCGCTCGGCGTGTTCGGCCCACGGGAATCGGCCACTGTCGACGATCATTCCGCCGAGGGTCGTGCCGTGCCCGCCCATGTACTTCGTCATCGAATGGACCACGATGTCCGCACCCCACTCGATCGGGCGCATCAGGGCCGGCGTCGGCACGGTGCTGTCGACGATCACCGGCACACCGTGGCTGTGCGCCATCTGGGCGATCGCCTCGAGGTCGGGGATGTTGCCGGCTGGATTTCCGATCGACTCCACGAACACCGCGGAGGTCTTGTCATCGATCAGACTCTCCAGCGCCGCTGGTGAGTCATTCTCGGCGAATCGGACATCGATCCCCTGTGACGGCAGCATGTGTGCGAACAGCGTGTAGGTGCCGCCGTAGAGCTGCGGAACGGTTACGACGTTGTTTCCCGCCTGCGCGATCGTGAGGATCGAGTAGTTGATCGCCGCGCTGCCGGCACTGGTCGCCAAAGCGGCTATTCCACCTTCGAGCGCCGCGACGCGCTGCTCGAGGACGTCCTGGGTGGGATTCATGATGCGGGTGTAGATGTTGCCTTCGACGGCAAGGTTGAACAGGTCCGCACCGTGCTGGGCATCATCGAACGCGTACGCAACCGTCTGGTAGATGGGTACGGCGACGGACTTCGTCGTCGGGTCCGGGGTGTATCCCGCGTGAATGGCCTGGGTTTCCTGGTGCACGTGCGTTCCTTTCACCTTCGTTGCGTCGTTTGGTCCATGGTCTCTGGTCGGGTGGGTGGATTCGGTCCGATACGCCTAGTCCCCGTCAGGTCTCTTCGGGCTCCGGCAGTGACGGGTCATCGAATCGGTGGGTCACCTGGCGGATCATCGGGCTGGTCGCCGAGCGGTGCGACGTTGCGTGCAGCTCGCAGTCCCAACGGATCTGACGGGTCGATGCCAGTCATGAACGGCCGGCCGCGTTCGATACTGGTGAGTCGATAGATCTGGCCGAGCCAGTTGTTGAAGACGGCCTTTCCCGTATCGGTCCAGGTGTTGTCGAGCCATCGGACGATCTCGTCCTCGGGAAACGGCTCCGGGTCGCGGCCAGCGGCGGCAGCGGCCACCGCAACGTCGACGTGGCGGTGCAACAGCCGAGCCGCCGGTGGCGGGAGGTAGTTGTCCGGCAGCGGCGGCAGGGCGACCAACTCGCCATGAAGGTGTCTGGTCAGCTCGCGCTTGAACTCCTTGAGCAGGCTGGTCGTGTCGTACTCAGGATGGCCCTGGAGGTAGACCATCCGAATGCCGTCGGCACTCGTGCCCATGTGGAACTCACCGTCGAGAGATTCGATCAGCACACGGATGCCCACATCGGCCAGCTGTGAGGAGGTGATTTCGTTCCAACGGGAGTGCGGCACGTCGAACCGTGTATTCGTGCCATGGAGCAGTGGATGAGCCGGGTCGATCGCACGGTGTGGGAACACCCCCCAGCGTTTGCGCTGCAACGGTCGTCGATGGACACCGTGAAGAAGCTGAACGAGCGCATGGGTGGCCAGGCACGAGCACAGCACCGAGGTGACGTTCTCCTGGGCCCACTCGATCACCTCGCGGAGGGGATGCCAGAACGCCTCCAGATCCAGACTGGGATTGGTGACGTTCGCGCCGGAGATGATCAGACCGTCCAGGCCGTCGCGAACCAGGTCGTCGAACGTCTCGTAGAACGTGTCGATGTAGGCCTGAGCCCGTTCGGTACGCACCAGCCCGGGAACCGTGAACGGGTGGAGGTAGAGCTGAACGATCTGGTTGGCGCTGCCGAGCAGGCGGATGTACTGCTGCTCGGTCACGCGCAGTGCCGCATCAGGCATCATGTTGAGCAGACCGATGTGAAGCTCGCGTATGTCCTGGCGCAGTGCCTCGTCGAGGCTGAGCACCGCTTCACCGGACGCGCGCAGGTCGTCGAAGGTCGGAAGCGACGAGTGTGCGACGATCGGCATGCAGCACTGCTCCGGTACGTACGGTCAGGATTCGGGAAGGTCGACCTCGAGCTCGAGATCCTCACCGTCTGCCCGCCGGTCTGCTGCGAATCGTGAGCCAGGACCGGACCGACTCTTGGCGAAACGTTTCATCTCGGTCGCCAGGGTGACCAACTCGCCATGATGCCGGAAGGTGCCACGTGCTGTCGAGGCGATGCCGATGGACAGTGACAACAGTCCGAACCTCTCCACCACACCACGCCGGTCAGGCACCTCGATGGATCCTGCGGAACGGTCCTCAGGGTCATAGAGCTCAGGTGCGAGCGCATCGAAGCGCTCGCAGATTCGCTGTGCGGTGAGCAGCGCGAAGTCGGGGTCGACCAGCACGACGAAGTCGTCACCGCCGACGTGGCCGACGAACGCTCGCGGATCGTCAAGATCGATGCAGACCGTCGTCAGGAGCTCAGCGAGCGTTCGCAGTGCTGCGTCGCCCCGCAGAAATCCGTAATAGTCGTTGTACGGCTTGAACGCGTCGAGATCGACATAGAGGAGTGCCGTGGGCTCGTCTGCGGCGAGCCGCTCGGTCAGCTCGGCGAGAATGCGCTCGTTGCCGGGCAGGCCGGTGAGGGGGTTGCGGGCGCGCTGCTGACCGGTCCGGCGGACAGCGGCCTGGACTCGGGCGGCAAGCTCTTCGGTGTTGAACGGCTTGGTGATGTAGTCGTCAGCCCCGGCGTTGAGTCCTTTGACCGCCTGATCGGCTTGCGCACGGGCCGTCAAGAGCAGAATCGGAAGATGCGACGTGCGCCCGTCGCTGCGGAGCTCGGCCAAGGCCTCCATGCCGTCCATGCGTGGCATCATCACGTCGAGCAGGATCACGTCGGGTGACTGGGTCCGTGCCAGCTCGAGACCTTCCACACCGTCACGCGCGGCGATCACGTCGTAATCAGCCAGCTCGAGGGTGATCCGAACGAGTGAACGGATGTCCTCGTCGTCGTCGACGACCAGTACGCGTGCGGTCATTCGGCATGCTGACGTGCGTTGCGGGCCAGCTCAGCGAGTTCGGTGACTGCGGCAGCGCGGTCGTCCCGGTCGAACACCGCAGACCCCGCGACGAAGTCTTCGGCTCCGGCGACGGCTGCCGCACCGATCGTGCCGGGTCCGATGCCACCGTCGACCTGAATACGAAACCGGTAGCCGTGATCCCGGCGCACCCGGCGCGCTTCAGCGACCTTCTGCAACGCATCGGTGATCATCGGCTGCCCCCCGAAACCCGGTTCGACGGTCATCACCAACAGCAGGTCGACGTGCGGCAGCAGTTCGGCGACCATCGCAACGGGATGCGCGGGCTTGATCGCGACTCCGACGTCGATCCCGTGCCCGTGTAGCTCATCGACCAGCGCGCGCGGGTCGTCTTCGACCTCGGGATGGAAGGTGACCGATTCGGCACCGAGTTCGGCCAGCCGTGGCCCGTAGCGGCCCGGGTCGGTAACCATCAGGTGGCAGTCGAGCCGGTGGCTGGTCGCGGACCGGAGACTGGCGACGACTGGAGGCCCGATCGAGATGTTGGGTACGTAGTGTCCGTCCATCACGTCGACGTGGATGGCACCGATCTCCGTGCCGACCGAATCGACCTCGTCAGCGAGCCGTGCGAAATCCGCCGACAGGATCGATGGCGCGATAGTCACGTCGAACACGTCGGGCCCTCTCGACCCGGCGAAGACTACTGCGTCGCGGCTTCGGCCATCGCCGGCCACTCGATCCGGTCATCGCCTCGGGTGTCCCCCGGCGGCGTCGCATCACGATTCCGCACGACGCCACACTGCCACGAACATGCCATCCGTGCCGTTGGCGTGCGGCAGGAGTTGCTCGCGGCTCACGGTGAGGAACGCGGCATGGTCACGGTCGAACGTCTCGGCGACCGCAACGGTCTCCATCGCGGTCCAGGTGCAGGCGGCGTACACCAACGTGCCACCTGGGCGGCAGCGTCGAGCTCCCGACGTGAGCAGCTCCAACTGCAGCCGGTGCAACCCGGCCAGCTCGTCGGGGCGTCGACGCCAACGCAGTTCAGGTCTGCGGCGACCGACACCGAGACCAGAGCAGGGTGCATCAACCAACACGACGTCGAAGTGTTCGAGTGATGCGGGCAGCCTGCGGCCGTCGGCGACGTGTACATCGATGGCCACCCCGAGGCGTTCAGCGGTGGCGCGGACGAGCGCTGCACGGTGCTCGTGGAGTTCGACCGCGGTGACCCGCCCGTATGCTCCCGCACGGCGCGCAGCGAGACCGGCCTTGCCGCCAGGGCCTGCGCACAGGTCGAGTACGCGATCTCCGGGTTGTACGGCGGCACGGTCGACCACCGTCGTCGATGCTTCGTCCTGGATCACCGCGCGGCCGTCGGTGACCGGATCGAGCGAGGCGGGATCGATCCCTCGCACGCGAATCGACTGGGGGTGGGCGCCCTCGACGACATCGACGTCCGCTGAAGCGAGCTCGTTCATCACCCGAGTTCGGTCGTCATCGACGCGCAGGGTCGTGCCTACGGTGGCGTTGTCGCCGTGAAGCAGGGCCGACACCGCGGCAGCCGGCATTCGGTTGAGCAGCTCGTCGACGATCCATGCCGGGTGCGCCGTCGTCAACGCCAGATGCTGCACGGGGTCGTCGTCGAGCTTCGGCACAGGTAGTCGTGGGGCCGCACGGTCGAGTCCACGCAACACACCGTTGACGAACCGTGCGGCACCCTCCGCGCGTCGACGGGGCAGGCATTCCCGAACGAGGCGCACGGTGGTGTCCACGGCTGCACGCGCCGGGATGCGACTGTGGAGCAGCTGAACAGCACCGAGCCGCAGGAGCCGTGCGACCAGCGGTTCGACGCGTCCGATCGGGCGGTTGAGCACCTGGCCAAGCTGCCATTCGAGCGTCCCTTGCCGTCGCAATGTCTCGTACGCAAGGTGGGTGGCCAGCGCCCGGTCCCGGGCCGTCGTCAGCGAGCCAACCGCCCGAGGCACGGCAAGGTTCGACCACGCCCCGTCGACCTCGACGGCAGTGATCGCGGCGAGTGCTGCACGGCGCGGTCCGAGACCGAGGTCGGCCGTGGCCTTCGTCACCTGGTACCCGCGAAACGCTCACCGGCTTTGGGCGCATAGCCGTTGACAAACGCACCGATCGCCATTCGCGCGCGGCCCGCGGGTTGGACCTCGAGCAATCGGACGGTTCCCACACCGCAGGCGACAACAACCGCGTCACGCGAGACGTCGACCACCGTCCCCGGAGCATCGACCGGGACGTCGCCGTCGACCGTGGTGACGCGAAGCACCTTGAGCGCCGCGTCACGGAACGAAGTGCGTGCACCTGGCAGCGGTGCGACGCTGCGAACCATGTCGGCAACGCCTTTGGCCGGAAGCTCCCAAGGGATCTCCAAGTCGTCTGGGGTCAGCTTCGGTGCAAAGGTGACACCGGTTTCCGGCTGGGGCTGCGGCTGTTCGCCGGCATCGAGGGCCTTGAGCGCATCGATGACCAGTCCCGGACCTCGAGCCGACAACTTGTTCAGAACGGTCCCCGCGTCGTCGTCCGCACCAATCTGAACGCGTTCTTGCCGAACGATCGGACCATCGTCGAGCCCTTCGGTCAGCCGGAACACCGTCAATCCCGTCTGTGCGTCACCTTCTCGGATCGCATGCTGCACCGGGGCGGCTCCACGCCAGCGTGGCAACAGCGAGAAGTGAAGGTTGACGAACCCGAGTCGAGGGACCTCGAGCAACGCGGGAGGCAGCAATGCACCAAACGCCACCACCACGCCGGCGTCACATCGAAGTTCCGAAAGTGGGGTGGTGAGTTCGCCAGCCCGGTCGGGCTGGAGCACCGGCAGATCCCGGTCGAGCGCGAACTCCTTGACCGGTGACTGCTGGACAGCACGTCCGCGGCCACGAGGCCGATCAGGGCGTGTGAACACCGCCACAACCTCGATCCCGTCAGCGTGACACAAGGCTTCCAACGTGGGAACGGCGACCTCGGGTGTGCCGCCGAAGGCGACGCGCAGTGTCACGACGGTCGACGTCCGAGCAACGGCACACCGGCCGGGGTTCGTCCGGACGGGTCGTCGAGGCCATGTTCCAGTCGGTAAGCACGCATGGCGTCCATCGCGGCCCGACGGTCGTGTGCGGCAAGGTGGTCGATGAACAGCACCCCGTCGAGATGGTCCATTTCGTGGAGCCAGATACGTGCGGGGTGTCCTTCGAGCTTCACGACGTCGGGCTCGCCGTCAAGGTTCTGGTAGCGGACCTCCACCTTAAGCGGACGGGCCAGCGGATAGAACAGGCCGGGAAACGACAGGCAGCCCTCATCACCGAGCTGTTCGTCGGCCGAGGTGCTGATCAGTTCGGGGTTGACCACCGCGCCGCCCAGGGGCTCATCCGGATGGTCAGGGTCGTGGAACTCCCAGGTGAACAGCCGACGTAGGACCCCGACCTGGTTGGCGGCGAGGCCCACGCCGTCGAGGCTGCGCATCGTGTCGAACATGTCCCGGGCGAGCGTGGCCAACCGGTCATCAAAATCTTCGACGGTTCGCGATCGTTGACGAAGGACCGGATCACCGAAGACACGCACCTGCAGCCTGGCCACGAGTTCCCCCACGCTGGCGGACGGGACCTACAACGGTCAGGATACGCCTCAGAACGTCACTGGATCGACGTCGACGCGCGCGGCGATGCCCGTGCGACTCCATTCCGAACGTAACGGTGCGAGTGCTCGCAGCGTCGTGGCCCGATCGGAGGTCTTGACCAGATACGCGTGTTGACCTCCTTCGATACGAGGCCCCAGTAGTTCGTCGGCTGCCGGTAGCGAGTTCGCCAGCTCTTCGGCGACGGTCGCCGCCGGGTCGACCACCGTGATCGCGACCAGTTGAGATGACGGGGGGAACCGAAGCTCGTCGCGAAGCAGTGCTTCGTGGCGCCAGAATCGGCCCGGACTCCACTGCTGAAGCGCGCCGATCACGTGATGCTCAGGATGGCGGGTCTGGACCACCACCCGGCCCCGTTGCGAACCGATGGTCCACTCGGCAAGTCGCATGGCGAGCCGAAGCGTGTCATCGGCGGCATCGAGAACCGGTCGAAGCAGCATGGCGTCCAGGTCGGGCATCACTACTGCTTCCACTGGTCCGGGTGCAGCGTCCAGTGCCGATCCCCGGGTCATGACCAGCACGTTCGGCGGCGGAGGAACCGGTGCGTCGTAGCCCTCCATGACGGTGACGGGCGCGTCGATGGCACGTCGAAGCTCCTGTGCGATTCGGCCCGTTCCGGCCGCGAGCGGCACGGCGCCGGTCTCGCCGCACTCCGAACAGCGCCCAAGTCTGCGCGCCGAGAAGGCGCACACAAGGCACCGGTAGCCGTCACCGCCAGCAGTCAGCGTCGAGCCGCAACCCGGACAGTCCCGTCGTCGCCCACACCGGGAACATACGAATGCACGACCATCGCCACGTCGCGATGCCAGCACGATCCCGAGCCCACCGTCGTCGACCGCACGCTTGATTGCCCGGAGCGCACGAAGGCTGATGCGAGTGCGCTCCCGCTCATCCGTCATGTCGACCACGTCGATGCGGGGTCGACGCGCCCTTTCGGTTTCGGGTGGCGCAGCGACGGCGAGCACGCGTCGATCGCGCAACAGGGCCCACGCGCTCGCGGAAGGCACCGTTCCCACCGCCATGCCGACCCCACCGCTGCGCCGCGCGCGTTCCAGCACGATCTCCCGGGCATGGTGACGAGGGCTGCGCCGCTCTTTGAACGCTGGGTTGGCCTCGTCCACGATCACCGCCAGCCCCAGCCTCGCCAGTGGGGTGAATGCGGCGCCACGCTCACCCACGACCAGCCGAGCTGCACCGCACCGCGCGCGTAACCAGCGGCCGTAACGCACGCGAGGCGAAGCTCCTGCACGCAGGTCCACGCCGACGTTGCCGAATCTCTCCAGCAGCGTTGCGGCAATCGCCGAGCCCGCATCAGGTACGAGTACGAGGGCGTCACGATCGCCTGCCAGCGTGAGCTGCACAAGTTCGACGAGCCGATCGCCAACCGCTTCTCCGGGCAGCGGGCGCCAGAAATACGAACCGCGCCCCGATCGACATGCGGCGGTGATCCGGGTGCCAATCGTGTCGTATGGTGCCCAACCTTCCTCGAGGTGAGTCTCGTCGTCGATGAGCGTGAACGACGGTCGTTCCGCTTGCGGGTACCACCCCGCTTGCGACGCACGGCGCTCTACGTCGACGGTGCGTGGGGGCAGGGCATGTCGCACGACGTCGGCCAGGGGTGCCCCGAATCGCTCGGCAGCCCACCGCAGAAGAACGATCTCGGCGTCGTCGACCCAACGATGCTCGCCGAGCTGTCCCCGAATCGGCCGGAGCCGGCTTTCGGCGACCGAGGTCGTGCTGGCCATCTCGACGATCAGTCCGTTTACCGTCCGTCCGGCGAACGGCACCCGCACGCGCTGACCGACCTCGACGGCCAGTCCTTCTGGAACGGCATAGTCGAGCGTGTCGCCCAAGTGGAGTGGTGCACCGTCGACGACGACGCGTGCATAGACGGTGTCAGGCGTCGACGGCGGCGCGGATCGCGTCGGCACGGTCGGTCCGTTCCCAGGTGAACCGGTCACCTTCGCGACCGAAGTGTCCATAGGCAGCCGTCGCACGATAACCCGATCGACGCAGGTCGAGTGCGTCGATGATCGCCGCAGGGCGCAGGTCGAAGACCTCGCGCACACCGGCGAGGATGTGCTCTGGATCGACGTTCTCGGTGCCGAACGTCTCGAGGGCCATCGAAACCGGACTCGCAACCCCGATGGCGTAGGCGACCTGCAACTCGACCTTTGCCGCGAGGCCGGCTGCCACGATGTTCTTGGCTACCCACCGGGCGGCGTAAGCCGCGGAACGATCGACCTTGGACGGGTCCTTGCCAGAGAACGCGCCTCCACCGTGCCGGGCCATGCCGCCGTAGGTGTCAACGATCACCTTGCGACCGGTGAGCCCTGCATCGGCCACAGGCCCGCCCAATTCGAAACGTCCGGTCGGATTGATGAAGATGCGCAGGCTGTCACGGTCGATGTCGTCTGGCAGCAGCGGCGCGATGACGTGCTCTTCGATGTCGGGTCGCAGCAGCGTCTCGAGGTCGATCTCGGCTCGGTGCTGCGAGGAGACCACGACTGTGTCGATCGCGACGGGGCGCCCGTTGTCGTAGCCGATGGTCACCTGCGTCTTTCCGTCGGGTCGCAGGTAGGGAACGACACCGCTGCGCCGAACTCCAGCGAGGCGCTCGGCCATCCGATGGGCGAGATGAATGGGAAGAGGCATCATGGAGGGCGTCTCGTCGGTCGCGTAACCAAACATCATCCCCTGGTCCCCGGCGCCCTGGATGGCGTAGGGATCTTCGTCACCGCCGGTGCGTGCCTCGAAGGCCGTGTCCACGCCCATGGCAATGTCTGGTGACTGCTCATCGATGGCAACCGACACGCCGCAGGTGTTGCCGTCGAATCCGACGTCGTGCGAGTCGTAGCCCACCGAAAGGATCGTGTCACGTACGACCCGCGGGATGTCGACGTACGTCGATGTCGAGATCTCGCCGACGACCATGACCTGGCCCGTCGTGACCAGCGTCTCGCACGCCACCCGACCGTAGGGATCCTCGGCAAGGATGGCGTCGAGGATGGCATCGGAGATCTGGTCGGCCAGTTTGTCGGGGTGACCCTCGGTGACCGATTCGGACGTGAACAGGGTGCGGCTCATGGGAGCTCCTGGTCGGCATGTACCGAGGCTTGCACGACACGGGGCCGTGGGGCATGACGCCGGCGAAGGCTAGCGCCGAACCGGGCGCGGCCGGCGCGCCGATCCAAAGACTCCTGGCCTGATCGACCGGTCAGGACTCCAGCCGGGACACGATCTCGTCGACGATCCGGGCGGCAATCTCGTGCTTGGACCCTGCCGGGAGCTCACGCCAGGATCCTGCCGCATCCAGGAGCGCAACCTCGTTGCGATCGACGTCGAATCCGCTTGCCGGGTCACTGACGTCGTTGACTACCAGCAGGTCAGCGCCCTTGTGCGCAAGCTTTCGCCGCGCGTTGGATTCGATGTCGTCCGTCTCGGCGGCGAACCCCACCAGCAACGGCTTGGTCGCCGCACCTCTTCGCTGCCCGAGCGCGGTCAGGATGTCGGGATTCGGCACGAGCGTGACCACGGGGGGTCCGGCCTCCTTCTTGAGCTTTCCCGTCGCGAGATGTTCGGGCCGGAAGTCGGCGACCGCTGCGGCCTTCACCACGACGTCGACGTCGGCGAACCGGTCCATCACCGCATCGTGCATCTGCTGTGCGGTGGTCACATCGACACGGACCACACCCGGAGGTGTGGCGAGCTGGGACGGCGCAGCCACCAACACCACCTCGGCGCCCTCGTTGGCCGCAACCTGAGCGATGGCGAAGCCCATGCGTCCTGACGATCGGTTGCCGATGAATCGGACCGTGTCGATCGGTTCGCGTGTGCCTCCAGCGGTCACCAGTACGTGACGTCCTGCAAGACGATGCTTCCCACCAAGGGCGTCGACGAGTGTGGCCAATGCCGTGTCCGGCTCGACCAGACGGCCGGGACCCGTGTCACCGCCCATCAGTGGTCCGTCGTCAGGACCGACAATCGTGACCCCACGCGCGCGCAGAGTGGCGACGTTGGTGACGGTGGCCGGATGGCCCCACATCTGCGAATGCATGGCTGGTGCGACCACGATCGGTCCCTCGACGACCAGCGCACAAGTGCTCAGCAGGTCGTCAGCGAGACCGGTCGCCATGCGCGCCAAGGTGTGCGCTGTCGCCGGGTAGACGATCATGGCCTCGGCGCGACGGCCGGTGGACACGTGGGTGTCTTCGTGAAGGTCCTGCCACACGGTGTCGCGCACAGGACGTCCGGTGATGCCGGCGAACGTCGCCTCGCCGACGAAGTGCTGTGCAGCCCGCGTCAGGACCGTGTCGACTTCGGCGCCAGCAGAGACGAGGAGCCGAGCAAGCTGGGCGGCCTTGTAGGCGCCGATACCGCCGGAGACGCCGAGCACGATACGCCTGCCGGCCAGCGACACGGTCACTGTGCCTCCTCGTGGCCGCGACGTGTCAGGCGTTGTCCGGCTCGTCGGCCGCGTCGTCGTCCTCGATGAAGCCGAGCGGGTCAACGACCTCGATCTCGGTGGGTTCGGCCGCTTCGACCTTGCCCGTGGCGATCTCCTCGAGCGCGATCGACAGTGGCTTGTCCGATTCGGCCGAAACGAGCGGCGGGACGTACTGACCGATGCCTTCGCCCAGATGCGCGAAGTAGGCGTTGATCTCCCGGGCACGTTTGGCGGACAGGTGAACGAGATGGAACTTGGAGTCGACCCGTTCCATCAGGTCATCGATGCGGGTGATGATGCGGCCTTTCCTGCCGATGGGTGCGTGCGCACACGCCGCGTCTGCTTCGTCGAGATCAGCGGGAGCAGGGGGCACCGAGGCGCACAAGGGCCGTGATGCCGCCATGTCACGTGCGACGCATGCAGGATACCTCGACAACAGCGCTAGCGTGCCGCACGACGCGAGTGGAGGTTTGCCTGCCGTGAGGGCATATCCGATGGTGGCTGCGGCCTGGCCGATCGTCGGAGACGGCACGCTCGTCGTCGTTGTCGTGGTGTTCGTCGGTATGGCTGCCATTCTGCTCGCCGCTTCGCGTCGCCGGGCCGAACGGCGTGACGTCGAACGACTGCTCGCACGGGTACCGGAGCTGCACCGAACGGTGATCCCGACCGGCTTGACACCGGATCAACTGGCGTACTGGTCGTGGGCCCTGCCCACCGGTGATCGGCGCGTTGGCACCGAACACGCCGTCGAAGGCCCGATGAGGTGTCCGGTACTCGGTACCGAACATGACGTGACCGTCGCGGCGTTTCGATGGTGGTGGGAGGATCTCCAGCGCAGACGGGCTCACCGGGCATCGAGGTCACACCGTCTGGGCAACCACTACCGACGTCGACATCTCGTTGCTGGAGTGGCGGCGCTGCCCGGCATCGTGGAGCGACGTGTGATGATCCGACCCGAGTCGGCATTGGGTCGTGCCGGCCTGACTCGCGGTGGGCACCTGTTCGAATCGGACGAGTTCAACCGGAACTTCCGCGTCGAATCGACCGATCATGCGGACGCGATCGCGTTCCTCGACGCAGACATGCAGCGGCTTATCGTGGAGGATTTCACCGGACGCACCATCGAAATCTTCAGCGGACTCCTCGTGCTCACCGGGGAGCCGGCCCATCGCGACGAATCGCTGACCGGCGTCGTGGGGATGCTTCCGGCCGTACGTCAGGACGTGCACCGCCTGTTGCGCGCGGTTCCGGCGGCGTACTGGCGACGCACCGGCATGACACGGGCCATCTCGGTTTCCGACGATCCAGCTGCGGACGAACCGTCGAACGATCCGCCGTCGAACGACGTGTGGTCGCCATGGAAGTGATCGCCGCCAGCCTCGCCGCAGTCGTGGTCGTGGGCGGCTGGATCGTCATCTCGTACAACCGTTTCGTCGCGCAGGTGGCCAGCATCGATGCGTCGTGGGCGGGCATCGATGTCGAACTGCAACGCCGTCACGACATCGTCGGCAACCTGGTGGAGGTCGTCCGCGGGTATGCGACCCACGAACGCACCGTGCTCGAAACGGTCGCGAGCGCCCGATCACGTGCGGTCGAATCACGCCCCGAGACCGTCGCCACGCCCGACCAGGCCCGTGCCGAGGATGCACTGACCGACGGCCTCACCCGGTTGCTGGCGCTCACCGAACAGCTGCCACAACTACGCAGCCATGCCCCGTTTCAGCGCCTGCAACGCCAGTTGATCGAGACCGAGGACCGGATCGCCGGTGCGAGACGGCTGTACAACATCCAGGTCGCTGCCTACCGCCGGCGGCGACGGGCATTCCCGTCGAATCTGGTGGCCGAGGCGTTCGGGTTCGGGCCCCGCGACCTGTTCGAGATCCGTGACGCCGCAGCGATTCACGCCGCCGCGACGGCGTTCTGAGTCCGTCCGGCCGCGTGAGTCGCCGCAGATGCTTCCTGTGTCAGGCATGCGCCGATTTGATCGCGCCCACCACCTCGTCGATGCAACGTTCGAGTTCGTCATTGACCACGACGATGTCGAACTGGTCCCGTTGATCGAGTTCGTGGCGTGCCCGCTCGAGCCGTGCCGAGATCGCGGCCTCGTCTTCGGTACCGCGGGCACGTAATCGTGACTCCAGCACCTCGACTGACGGCGGTGTGAGGAGGACCAGCAATGCGTCGGCGCAGGCGCGCTTGACCTGGAGCGCCCCCTGAACCTCGATGTCGAGGATCACCACGTTGTCGCCCACGACACTCGCGTCTACCTCGCTCCGAGGGGTGCCGTACCACTGGCCGGCGTACTCGGCGTGCTCCAGCAGCGCACCAGAGCGGCGTAGGTGGTCGAAGCCGTCACGGGATACGAAGTGGTAGTCGACGCCGTCGCGCTCCCCCGCACGAGGAGCGCGAGTGGTCACCGACACCGCGAGCCTGGCATCGGGCAGGGCACGGCGGACGCCGGCGTGTACCGCACCTTTTCCCACCCCGGATGGCCCCGAGATGACGACAATCAGCGGACTGCGGTTCACCTGCCGCTCACGAGCAGTGCGAGCAGCGCAGCACGCTGGCGCGCACCGAGTCCACGGAGTCGACGGTTGGGGGCGATACCGATGTCGTCCATGACCCGCTGGCTCCGTGCTGGCCCGAACCGGGGCAAGGCACCGAGTGCCTCGACCACCCGCAGCTGCGCCACCACGGGGTCGTGTCGGGCGCGCACGAGAAGTTCGGCGAAGTCGAGCTCACCCTGGGCCAGCTGGCGCTTCACCAGTGCGCGCACACGGCGTGCGTCACGTGCCTGCCCGGCCGCGTCACGGCGCGCTTGGGCGTCAAGGTACGGAACGGTCATCCGCGGCAGGCCTTGCGATCGTGGGCACGACCACGATAGTCGCCGTGCGCGATGCCGAGTTCCACGACGGTGAGCGTTACGGTGGACCGTCCGATCCACCTCGAGGAGCGACATGGAGGACACGGCACCACCCAGCGATGGTTCGACGTACGCGCGGATGCTCCTGGACAGCGGCGTGGTGAAGTTCGGGTCGTTCGTGGCCAAGTCCGGCCGGCTTACGCCCTACTTCATCGACGCCGGACGGTTCGCCACCGGGAATCACCTGTCAGCGGTAGGCGACGCCTTCGCCAGTGCGGTGGACCGTCACTTCGCCGATGGCGTCGACGTGTTGTTCGGCCCGGCCTACAAGGGCATTCCGCTGGTGGTCGCCACCGGTATCGCGCTCGCGCGAGACCATGGCCGCGACGTCGGGGTGGCCTTCGACCGCAAGGAGGCCAAGGATCACGGTGAAGGCGGGGTCGTGATCGGTCACCGTCCACGCGACGGTGACCGCGTGGTGATCATTGAGGACGTGACGACCGCAGGGACCTCGGTACGCGCCTCGGCGGAACTGTTGCGGGCGTCCGCCAGGGTCGAGCTGGTCGGGCTTGTCGTCGGTGTCGATCGGCGTGAGCGGGGCTCCGATCCCTCGCGCAGCGCCCTCGACGAACTCGGTGACGAACTCGGGGTGAAAACGGTGGCGTTGACCACGATCGACGAAGTGCTCGACTCGTTGCCCCCACAGGCGATCGACGACGAGACACGAACACGCATCGCCGAGTATCGCCGAGAGCACGGCGTGGTCTCGGCGCCCGGCTGATCAGCCCAGTGTGCTGACGATCTGTTCGGCAACCGCGACAGGATCCTCTGCGCGGGTGACGGGACGCCCGACGACGAGCAGATCGGCACCCGCGGTGATCGCCGCTATCGGCGAGGCGACACCCGCATGGTCGTCAACCGCCGTGCTGTCAAGGCGCACACCGGGAGTGACGATCGTTGCGTCCGTGCCGACCGCATCACGCACCGACCGGGCGGAACCGGGCGCACACACGACACCGTGGGCTCCCGCTGACACGGCCATCCCCGCAAGCGACGTGGGATAGGTCGCTGTACCGGGAAGGCCGAGTTGATCGAGCTCTGCGGCATCGTGTGAGGTCAGCACGGTGACCGCGACCACGCGGCCGCTGTCGCCCATGGACTCGGCGGCGGCGGCGATCATGCGAGGGCCCCCTAATGCGTGCACGGTGAGGAGCCCGACGTCGAGCGCGGCAATGCGCTCGGTGGCGCGGCCGACCGTCGTCGGGATGTCGTGCAGCTTCAAGTCGAGAAACACCCGGCCGTGGCGACCGATCGAGGTGACCGCTTCGGGGCCGTGTGCCGCGAAGAGTTCCAGACCAACCTTGAACCAACCAACGGTCGAGGCAAGACGTGCCGCAAGCGACGTTGCTTCGTCGAGTGTCGGAACGTCGAGTGCGATCGCGACACGATCACGTGGCGATGCGGTCACCTGGTCGCTCCCTGTCCTTCGTTCCACGGCGTCATCGCACCGATCAACGCCCGGAAATGCGCGAAGTCGTGCGAGACGAGCCAACGTTTGAGCTCTTCGACCAGGCGTGGTCCGACGAACGGGTCGACGAACGTCGCCGTGCCGACCGAAACAGCCGAGGCGCCTGCGCGGACCATCTGCACCACGTCGGTCACCGACTGGATTCCACCGCAGCCGAGGATCGGCAGGTCGGGAAGGGCACGATGCACCTGGTGCACGTTGCGTACGGCAATGGGTCGGATAGCCGGCCCGGACAACCCGCCGAAGGTGTTGTGCAGCTCTGGTCGTCCGGACTCCGGATCGATTGCCATACCCAGCACGGTGTTGATGAGCGTCACGGCCTCGGCACCCGCCGTCGCGACCGCCTCGGCGACCGCGACCACGTCGGTGACGTCGGATGTGAGCTTGGCGAACACCGGCACCTCCGCTTCCCGGACCACCGCGGTGACCACCTGTGCGGCGGCACCCGGGTCGCAGGCGAACACGAGGCCCCGGTGTTCGACGTTCGGACATGACAGGTTGACCTCGATCGCGGCGATGCCGCCCTGGCGGCGCAACAATCGCGCGACCTGTCGGAACTCGTCGACGCTGCCGCCGGCGATCGAGGCGACCACGCGGGCATTGCGCTCCCGCAGCCAGGGCAGGTCCCGTTCGATCCATCGGTGGACCCCGGGATTCTGGAGGCCGATAGCGTTGAGCATGCCGGAGGGAGTCTCAACCATACGAGGGGTCGGCAGTCCTTCGCGAGGTTCGAGCGTGATCGACTTGACCACGATCGCGCCCAGTTCGGTCACGTCGAAGAACCGGTTGACTTCGGCGCCAGACCCGAAGCAGCCGGATGCCGTCAGTACGGGATTGGGGAGCTCGAGTCGCCCAAGACTGGTGCGTAGGTCGGCCCGGGTTTCCGTCGTGTCGGCTGCACCGGTATCCGAGGGCATGCCCGTATCGAGTCGTCGCACGTCCGGGGTCACGATCGGCCACCTTCGTGCGGGAACAGCGATCGCGGCCGTCGCTCATCCTGGCTGCCTTCGTCCGACACCGCAGGAGTGGCGTCGTCCGGCCCCTGGTCGGCGCCTTGTGCCAGGGCGGATCCAGGCGCCGATTCGTCCTCGGATCCGTCGTCTGCGGAGCTGGCGGCATACCGCGTCTGATCCCAGGCGATGCGTGCACCGTTGAACACCGGGCCGTCGACACAGCTGCGCTTCATGCGTATCGCACCGTCCTTGGCATGGACCGGGACCACGCAGGTGAAACACACACCGAACCCGCAGGCCATGCGTTCCTCGATTGCGACCTGCACGGGCACGCCACGCTCAGTGGCGACCCGGCTGACCGCGGCCAGCATCGGGTTCGGCCCGCAGGCGTAGACGACGCCGGTGCTCGCCGTCTCCATGACCTCGGGCATGACGTCGGTCACCTGACCGGGGTGCCCGTAGGTGCCGTCATCGGTCGTGAACGTGGTCGTCACCGACACGCTCTTGGCCTCGATGGGACTGAGGATCCGCTCGACCGTGGACGCACCAATGATCATGTCGACACGCAGCTGGCGATCGACAAGTTCCTGGGCGAGCGAAAACAGTGGCGCTGCCCCATAGCCGCCTCCCACGAGCAGGCACGAAACCTTGCGCTGCGGCAGCGGGAATGCGGTGCCGAGCGGTCCGATCACGTCGATGACGTCGTGGAGGCCTACCCGGGTGAGCCAGTCGGTTCCTGGACCGTGCGCGTCAAAGATCACCTCAACGGTGCCAGCCACCGCACCGCGGCGCGACACCCGCGCGATCGAGAAGGGGCGTCGCAGCAACGTGTCACGTGCGTCGACGGCGATCTGGACGAACTGGCCCGGACGTGCGCGTTGAGCGATCTGAGGCGCGGCGACCGACAACAGCCAGTAGGCGCCTTCACGGCGCCGGTCGAGCACCTCACAGGTGGCCTTCACCGGGCTGTCCAGGCCGGGGCGGCCCTCGACCTGTCCGGCTCGCCGGCGGGTCTTCATGCTCGTGCCGCCTCGGCGACGTCCGCCTGGTACTCCTGCAGTGACCGAACCTCGATGGGACCGTCGCGAAGCGATTCGATCGCATGTACAACCGCGAGAATGCCGGCCAGCGTGGTGATGCACGGCACGCCGTTGCTGATCGCAGCCTGGCGAATCGCGTAGCCATCCCCACGCGTCCGCGCACCGAACGGCGTGTTGAGCACCAGGCCGACCTCGCCTGACTCGAGCAGGGTCAGCAGCTCGTCTGCACCGTCGGAAACCTTGCCCACGATGCGGGCAGGAATACCCACCCGCTGCAGGACCTCAGCGGTACCTCGCGTCGCGACAACGTCGAATCCGAGGTCGACCAGGCGTTTGACCGGAAAGACGATGGCACGCTTGTCGCGGTTGGCCACCGAGACGAACACGGTGCCCTTGCGTGGCAGGACCATCGAACCCGTGCCCGCCTGGGACTTCGCGAACGCCGCACCGAAGTCACGATCGATCCCCATGACCTCGCCGGTGGATCGCATCTCCGGTCCGAGCAGAGAATCGACCCCGGGGAATCGGTCGAAGGGCAGTACGGCTTCCTTGACCGCGACGTGACCCAGCGGTGGGCCATCCACGACGTCGGCTGCCGGAAGCAGTCCTTCGTCCACGAGTTCGTCGATGGTCGCGCCTGCCATGATCCGGGCGGCAGCCCATGCAACGGGAACGCCGGTCGCTTTCGAGACGAACGGAACGGTCCGCGACGCCCGAGGATTGGCTTCGATGCACCACAGGACGTCATCCTTGAGTGCGAACTGCACATTCAACAGGCCGCGAACCCCGAGCCCGGCGGCGATGCCGCGGGTCACCTCCGCGATCTGGCGCTGCTGATCACTGCCGAGGGTTATCGGCGGGAGTGTGCACGCCGAATCACCCGAGTGCACGCCAGCTTCCTCGATGTGCTCCAACACCCCGGCGACGAACAGCCTCGTCCCGTCGTACAACGCATCGACGTCAACTTCGATGGCTCCCTCCAAGAAGCGGTCGACCAGGACCGGTTGGTCGGGCGAGGCAGACACCGCTTCAGAGAGGTAGCGCGAAAGGCCCTCCTGGTCGTAGACGATCTGCATGGCACGGCCACCGAGCACGTAAGACGGCCGTACCAGCACCGGATACCCGATGGCGTCGGCGACCTGTCGTGCCTCATCGAAGGATCGTGCCACTGCCCCGGGTGGCATGGCGACGCCGAGCTCACCCATCAGCGTGCCGAATCGTCCCCGGTCCTCGGCCATGTCGATGGCGTCCGGACTGGTGCCCCAGATCGGCACGCCCGCTGCCTCCAGCTGGCGTGCCAGCTTGAGCGGAGTCTGACCGCCCAGCTGGACGAGGACTCCATCCGGGCGTTCCCGATGACAAACCTCGAGCACATCCTCGAACGTCAACGGTTCGAAGTACAACCGGTCGGCGGTGTCGTAGTCGGTCGACACCGTTTCAGGGTTGCAGTTGGCCATGATCGTTTCGTAGCCGGCAGCGCGTAGTGCCATGACGGCCTGAACACAGCAGTAGTCGAACTCGACGCCCTGGCCGATCCGGTTGGGCCCCGATCCCAGCACCAGCACCTTGCGCCGGTCGGTGTCGACGACTTCGTCTTCGTGCGCGTAGGTGCCGTAGTGGTAGGGCGTGTAGGCCTCGAACTCGGCCGCGCACGTGTCGATGGTCTTGTACACCGGGCGAAGTCCCTCGGTGTGTCGTCGGCTACGCACCGCGTCCTCACTACTCTGCAGCAGCGTCGCCAGCTGCGCGTCCGAGAAGCCGTCGGCTTTTGCCGCCGACAGCACGTCGCTCGGAACGGCCTGCAGGTGTTCGTAACCGCGCAGCGACCGTCGCCTTTCGATCAACTGGAGCAGCTGATCGGTGAACCACGGGTCGAATCCAGTGAGCTCACTGACTGTCTCGACGCTCCACCCCCGCGTGAGGGCTTCGTCGACGGCGTCGAGGCGGTCCTCGGTCGGGCGGATCAGTCGGGCGATGAGTTCGTCGTCGCCGACGTCGAGCGGTTCGCGAAGGCCGAACCCGATCCGGCCGTCCTCGAGGCTGCGCATCGCCTTGCTCAGCGCTTCCTTGAAACTGCTGCCGATCGCCATCACCTCGCCGACCGACTTCATCCTGGTCGTAAGAGTCTCGTCGGTCCCGTGGAACTTCTCGAAGGCGAAACGTGGAATCTTGACCACGACATAGTCGATGCTCGGCTCGAACGCGGCACGCGTGCGTCGGGTGATGTCGTTGGGTATCTCGTCGAGCGTGTAGCCGATTGCCAACCGTGCCGCGATCTTGGCGATCGGAAAGCCGGTGGCTTTGCTTGCCAACGCCGATGAACGTGAAACCCGCGGGTTCATCTCGATCACTATCTGGCGGCCTGTAGCCGGATCGACGGCGAACTGGACGTTCGATCCCCCCGTCTCGACCCCGATGCGTCGCAGGACAGCGAACGAAGCATCGCGCATCTTCTGGTATTCGTGGTCGGACAAGGTCATCGCGGGTGCGACCGTGATGGAATCCCCGGTGTGCACCCCCATCGCGTCGAGATTCTCGATCGAACACACGACGACCGCGTTGTCGTTGCGATCCCGCATGACCTCGAGCTCGAATTCCTTCCAGCCGATGAGGGACTCCTCCACGAGGACCTCGTGGACGGGCGAGTCGGCCAGACCTTGTCGAATCATCGCCGTCAGGTCGTCCGAGTCGTAGGCGATACCACCGCCTTTGCCGCCGAGCGTGAACGACGGGCGCAGGACCACCGGGAAGCCGTAGATGGCCGCGGCGGCGTGTGCTTCCGCCTCGTTGCGCACATAGGTCGAACGCGCCGATTCGAGTCCGATCTCGTCCATCGCGTTGCGAAACGCCTGACGGTCCTCGGCCGTGCGGATCGCATCGAGGTTGGCGCCGAGCAGCTCTACCTCGTACTCGGTCAGCACGCCGGCTTCGTCGAGCTCGATGGCCAGGTTCAACGCTGTCTGCCCACCGAGCGTCGCAAGCAGCGCATCAGGCCGTTCACGTG
>JBJHDB010000006.1:0-22468 GCA_050486325.1 Nitriliruptoraceae bacterium
GGCGGGGCTGATCAGTCGACGACCAGCAACCGGCGGCATTGCGGGCAGGTCGCCAGTGCCGGTCCGGACCGCAGCTCGCCGACGTCGGCCATGGACAGCTCGACACGGCACGCCGAGCAGGACTGTCCTTCGAGCCGCCCTGCCGCAACTCCCCCGGTGCGCGCTGCGACCGCCTGGTACCGCTCCAGCAATGCGGCAGGGAGCTCGCTCGCCTGGCGGTCGCGCTCTACCTCACGTTCGGCCAGGTCGGCCAGAATCGAGGCGGCAGCGTCATCGCGTGTCGCGGTCAGCTCGGCGATAATGCTCCGGGTCTCGTCGAGCGCCTGACGCAGGCGGGTGTCGTCCGCCTCGAGCCGCTCGACCTGTTCGAGCACCTCGATCAGAAGCTCCTCATGCTCGCTGATCCGCCGGACGGTCGTCTCGATCTCCGCTTCGACCGATCGCATCTCGCGCGCGTTGGTGACCGTCCCGTCATACAGGCGAGCCTGCTCGGCGTCGCGACGTTCGGTGAGCACGTCCACTTCGCGTTCGAGCTGGCGTTGCTCGGCCCGTGCGCGTTCGAGTGCGACGACGACATCGTCGTGTGCGGCCGCATGAGCATCGAGTTGGGCCTGCGCCTCGTCGAGCCGCCGTTGTTCGTCGAGTTCGTCGAGCTGGTGTCGCAGGCGGCGAATCGACGAATCCGTGCCCTGGAGTGCGAGCAGGCCGTCCAGCTGTTGCGGGGTCGGCTCGCTCACTGGCTCCTCCACGGGTCCGTCGACGTCGCGGACGCTAGCACCGGCGACACCAGGCCCCGGTGCTCGGCTGCGTCACGCAGGTGACCGATGAGTCGGGGCAGCGCGGCCACCTCGGTTGCGTGGTGGCCCGCGTCGATCACGGCCATGCCGAGTTCGAGAGCGTCGAGGGCGAGATGATGGCCCAGATCGGCGGTGACGCAGACGTCCGCACCGGCGGAGCGCGCGGCTCCGAGGAGGCTGCCTCCGGCGCCGCCGACGACCGCGACGGTGGTCACCTCACGGTCGGGCTGGCCGGCATAGCGCAGGTGAGGCGCCGGCAGACCCTGGCGGATGCGGGCCGCAACGGACTCGAGCGCTTCGCTTCGACGCAGGGTGCCGACCAGGCCGAGTCCGACCCGATCCCCCGTGAGTAGTGGCACCAGGTCGTAGGCCACCTCGTCGTAGGGATGCGCCGTATCGAGGGCGTCGATCACGGTGCCGATACGGCCTCGCGGCACGACCATCTCGAGGCGGAACTCGTCCTCGGATGCGTCTTCGCCGACCGCGCCTGAATACGGATTCGCCTCGGACCCGGGGCGGAAGCTTCCCGTGCCGCGCGTGCGAAAGCTGCAACGTTCGTAATCGCCGATCACCCCGGCACCCGCTGCCGACAGTGCATCCAACACGTTGTCGACCGCTTCGGGCGGGACGAACACGACAAGCTTGACCTCGTCGGCTTCGCGCAGGCCGGGAGCGAGGACCCGTGTATCGGCGAGCTCCAGCAGGTCGGCGACCGGCTGCGAGGTGCCGGCCCCGTCGCGAGCGACATCGAGGTTGGTGTGCGCGGCCATCACGGCAACGCCGGCGCTTGCTGCGGCCAGCGCGACCCGGCCAGCGGCGGTCAACGGTGTGAGTGCGGACAAGGGCCGAAACAGCACCGGATGATGGGCCACGACCAGGGTCGGTGGCCCGTCGGCGGCCTCCTCGACGACGGCTGTCGTCACGTCGAGACTGACCAGCACCCGTTCGACGGGCCATGCCGGGTCGCCCACCTGCAGCCCGACGTTGTCCCAGTCTGCAGCGTTGGCGGGCGGGTAACGCTCGTGGACGAGCGTCGTCCAGTCCGCGACCGTATCCGATCCGCTCATCGTCCCTCCCTGCACGCGGCCTTGCCACACTCGCGTGAGCGTACGGGTCGATGGCGGGCCGACGATAGGCTCCCCCCGGTTCTTGGGGCGGGTAGCTCAGATGGCGAGAGCGCCTCGTTTACACCGAGGAGGCCGGGGGTTCGAGACCCTCCCCGCCCACGCCAGGTCAGGTCGTGACCCGCCTCACCCCAGTAACTGAGCAGCAGTGACACGCACCACCGGCCGGCCGACCTCGCGCAAGGCCTGGATGTCACCGGTGGCCTGCGCACGCTTGAGGCGGCCGAAGGTGTATCCCGCAGACGGGATGGCGACGTCGACGGGGTCGTCACCAACCACCATCGCGAACACTCCTGTGGCCGGGCCGCCCTTGTGGAGCTGACCGGTCGAGTGCAGGTAGCGAGGGCCGATGCCGACGGTGACCGGCACATTCAGCTCGGCCCGGAGGCGCTCGGCTGCGGCATGCATCCGAGCCTCGTCGGCTCCTCCCGGCGTGACGAACCCGAGCAGCCCGAGGTAGGAGCCCGCGGCGATGTGGGCGACGACGTCGTCGAGGCTTCCGGTCGGCTCCAGGACATCTTCGCCGGCAAGCGCCCGTTGCGTCGCTTCCTTGGCCCGAGCGACGTCGGGCTGGTCGAACGGGTTGATCCCCATCAGTGCCCCGGCGACGGCGGTCGCCACCTCCCACCGCACCACCTCACCCGCCAGCCCGTCGAGTCCGGGCCATGGCAGGCGCACGACCGGCGCGTAACCGCCGATGTGGTCGGGAACGCGTTGATCGCCGACCACCACGAAGAAGCGGTCGGCTCCACCGACGAACTGGTCAGCTGACGTGTCGACGATCGGGAGCAGACCGACGCCGTGCTTGCCGGTCGATTCGGCGACGAGCTGTTCGATCCACCATCCGAACGGTGCCGCTTCTGGGGGCAGGACCACGACCAGCTTGTCGCGACCCGAGCGGAACGCCGACGCCATCGCCACGCCGAGCGCGGCCGGGGCGTTGGCCTCGAGTGTGTCCTGTCGTGCAGTGTCCAGCATCGGTGCTGCCGCCTCGACGTGTGCGACCGGGTCGATCCCGAGCAGTGCCGCGGGGAGCATCCCGAACGGGGTGAGCGCCGAGAACCGGCCGCCCACGTCTGGCTGGCCGTGGACGATGCCCTGCAGTCCGTCCGCGTGGGCCTGACGATCCAGCGCACTGTCCGGGTCGGTGATGACGAGGACCCGTTCGGCTCGTGCCCGGGCCCCTGTCGCCCCGATCCGGGCACCAAAATGGTGCAGGTGGCTGACGGTCTCCAGCGTCGAACCCGACTTGGAAGCGGCGATCAACGCGCTCGTCCCCCATGGCAGTGCCTCGTCGATTGCGTGGACCGCACCTGGATCGGTCGAGTCCAGCACGTGCAGGCGAAACCCCGGGCCTGTCGCGGTGTGTCCGGCCAGGGAGCGCAAGACCATCGGGTACAGCGACGACCCTCCCATGCCGACCAGAAGCACGTCGGTCACACCGAGCTCGCGCAAGCGTGTGACCTCGCGACGGATCACCGCCGCGTCGTCGGCTACCCGGCCGACCACGTCGAGCCAGCCCAGGCGGTCGGTGATCTCGGTCGGATCGGGCGACCAGACCGTGTGGTCGTGCGCCCACATGCCGCGCACCGCGTCCAGGCCGGCCGCGGCCGACGCGTCCACGTCAGCTGCGATCGGGCCGAGTTCGAACGTGTCGCCGAACGACTCACCAGTCATCGGGGTCCTTCGTGGTCGTTTGCTGCCGGCCGATTCTGCCGACTCGCGTCCAGCCTAGTAAGGCCGGGTAAGCCCTCCCCGCCGCCATGTCCGGCCACATCTGCACCGGTAGCCTCGCTACGCACGAGCTGCCAGCAGTGGCGTCGGCCACCACGGCGCCCTGTTCCCGGGCCGCCCCACACCATCCTCGCTGCCGCAAGTCGGAGGACACCGTGAGCGAATCGATGCCCGAACCCGACAAGCCGCAGAAGAAGGTCAACGTGGTCGTCAGTGACGACGTCAAGCACGGCGAGTACGCGAACTTCCTCCTGGTCTCCCACTCCCCCCACGAGTTCACGCTCGATTTCTGCCAGCTGCTGCCGGCCAACGAGGAAGGCAAGATCAACGCCGAGGTCGTCTCGCGCGTGCGCATCGCGCCGACGATGGTCGCGCGCGTGCTCAATACGCTCAACACCAACCTGTCCAACTACGAGGACCGCTTCGGCCAGGTCAAGGCGCTGGGGTGAACAACACGGCGACGCTCGCACCTCACGACCTGCCGCCGTCCGTGCGGCCGGGTGGCCGCTTCGCCCAGTGGCAGGCACGGCGTCCCCGTTACGTCGTCAGCGATGTCGACGGCACCCTGCTCGACGCCGAGCTGTACGCCACCGCCGTGGTTGCCCGTGCGATCCACCGTGTGCAGTCGTCCGGGATTCCCGTCGGTGTGGCGACAGGCCGTGCCGGACACGGGGCCGCACCGGTGTGCGCACAGCTCGACCTCGCCGGCCCGCACGTGTTCCACAACGGCGCCCAGGTGGTGCATGGGGATGAAGTTGTGGGTTCCTGGTGTCTGACCGCCGGTCAGGTCGATGCGCTCATCGCGTTTGCCGCCGAACTCGACGACGCCTACGTCGAGCTGTACACCGACGAGACGTTCTTCGTCACCACGATGGACCGCCGCGCACAGGCCCACTGGGAGATGATCGGCTCCGAGCCCGCCGGACTGGCCAGCTCCGCAGCGACGTTCACGGGAACTGCGGTGCTCAAGGCGACACTCGTCGCGTTCGGTGTCACCCAAGCGCGCCTGGCCACGCTGATCCAGACGGTCGCGACAACGGGACTTGCGGTCGGCCCGTCGACCTCGCCGCGCACACCAGAGCTCGCCTACCTCAATCTGACCCACCCGGACGCCGACAAAGGTGCTGCGCTGCGGCGCGCCGCGCAGGCGGTCGGCGTCGATCAGGAAGAGGTGATGGCGCTCGGTGACGGCCTCAACGACGTCCCGCTGCTGCTAGCGGCGGGAACCGCGGTCGCGATGGGCCAGGCGCCACCGGCGGTGATCGACGCCGCACACCTGGTCGTTCCCTCGGTCGCCGACGACGGCGCTGCGGTCGCGGTCACCGCCGTGCTCGATTGGTGGTCGGATTGACCGTCGGGGGTCACGCCCCCGGTACGGCGTAGTTCGGCGTTTCATGCACGACTTCAAGGTCGTGAACGTGAGACTCGCGCGCGCCGGCAGCGGACTGGCGCACGAACGACGCATGGTCGCGCAATCGGGCAAGGTCCGCGGCACCGAGATAACCCATGCCTGAGCGCAGGCCCCCAGTCAATTGATCGGTGACTTCGCTGACACTGCCGCGATACGGCAGCAGTCCGGCCACCCCTTCGGGCACGAGCTTGGACGAACGTGCCGCCTCGGCCGCGCTGCCCCCGACCCGGTCGGCCTGGAAATATCGGTCCGCCGAGCCCGAACGCATCGCGTCGATCGAGCCCATGCCCCGATACTCCTTGTACCGGCGGCCGCCTACCAGCACCAGCTCACCCGGAGATTCATCGGTTCCAGCGAGAAGGTTGCCGACCATGACCGCGGCCGCTCCGGCCGCGAGTGCCTTGACGACGTCACCCGAATAGCGGATGCCGCCGTCGGCCACCACAGGGACCTCGTGCTGGCGCGCCACTTCGACGGACTCGACGACCGCGCTGAACTGTGGCACCCCGACCCCGGTGACGACGCGCGTCGTGCAGATCGAGCCCGGCCCGACCCCCACCTTCACGACGTCCGCGCCATGGTCGATGCACGCACGGACTCCGTCGCCGGTCGCCACGTTTCCGACCATCAGCACGGTTTCGGGATGCCGGTCCTTGAGCTTCGCCGCAAGGTCGAGCACCGCTGCGGCGTGACCGTGGGCGGAGTCCAGTGTGAGCAGGTCCACTCCGGCCTCGACCAGCGCCGCCGAGCGGTCGTCCGCGTCGGGGCCGACCCCGACCGCCGCCGCACACAGGAGCCGTCCCCGGTCGTCCTTGGCGGCGTTGGGGTAGGTGCGCACCTTCTCGATGTCCTTGAAGGTGAACATGCCGGTCAGCGTGCCGCCGTCGGGGTTGACGATCGGCAGCTTTTCGACACGGTGGCGCTGCATGAGATCGCGCGCCTGGTCGAGGTTGGTTCCCGGCGCGGCGATGACAAGTCCGTCGGCGGTCATGTACTCGCGCACCGCGGCATGCGCGTCGACATCGATCCGCAAGTCCCGGTTGGTGATGATGCCCACCAGCCGGCCGGCGGCGTCGACTACGGGAAACCCCGACACGCGGTAGCGCGCCATCAACTCGAACGCGGTTTCGACGGTGTCGTCCGGGCGCAGCGTCACCGGGTCAACGATGAAGCCGGACTCCGAGCGCTTCACCGTTTCGACCATCGCCGCCTGCGCTTCGTACGGCACGCTCTTGTGGACGACACCCAGGCCACCCTGCCGCGCGAGCGCGACGGCCATGGCCGCTTCGGTGACACGGTCCATGGCTGCCGACAGCAAGGGCATGCCCAGCACCACACGATCGTGCAGTCGGGTGCTCAGATCGACGTCGCGTGGCAGCACCGCCGAGGCGTGCGGGCGCAGCAGCACGTCGTCGTAGCTCAGTGCTTCGGGAATCTGCACGTCGCCTCGTCACGTCGCCCTGCGGTCGTAGGGCGATGCTACCCAGGCCGTCTCATGCGCCGGCGTCAATCCCCCTCGCCGCTCACCGAACGAAGTGGCGGTGGTGGGAGCTGATCCGGATCGCCGGAGCCGCGAAATACGGTAGGCCGGTGCCCACGCGCCGGATGGTCCGCAGCTCGGTCGACGCCGCCGACGGTGGCGGCTGCGGCAGGGGCATGTGGCGGTTCCGGGTTCGCCCGGGAACGGGCCACTATGCGGTCACGTCCGGTGTTCTTGGCCTCGAGCAGCGCCTCGTCGGCGCGACTGATGAGTTCGGCCAGTTCGAACGGCGGCTCGGCGTCGACGAGACCGGCGGAGAACGTGAACCGTGGCAAGCCACCACGCTCGATCGTGTCGGACAATGCAACCCGCAACCGCTCGACCACCCGAACCGCACCGGTGGCGTCGACGCCCGGCAGGAGCAGCACGAACTCCTCGCCCCCATAGCGCGCGGCGACATCGTCAGGACGCAACCCGTCCGAGGCCACGCGCGCAAAGGTCCGCAGCGCACTGTCACCTGCGTCGTGACCGTGGGTGTCGTTGAGCTCCTTGAACCGGTCCAGGTCGATGATGACCACCGCGACGCGCGCTTCGGTCACCGCCATGTCGCGGGCACGGTCTTCGAGCTCCCGCCGGTTCACCAGGCCGGTGAGTGGATCGGTGGTCGCCTGACGTTCGCGCTTCTCGAGAGCACGCAGCATGC
Organism: Nitriliruptoraceae bacterium; assembly: GCA_050486325.1. Taxonomy (GTDB): domain Bacteria; phylum Actinomycetota; class Nitriliruptoria; order Nitriliruptorales; family Nitriliruptoraceae; genus JBJHDB01. The sequence continues at coordinate 7,250 of JBJHDB010000006.1, forward strand.
CCAGTCGGTTGCCGGCCACCGCCGCCATCGCCTGGACGTTGGCTTCGACTCGGTGACCAGGCGGGTCATCGACCGCACCGGTGGCATGCACGACCCCGATCGGCTGGCCCATCACCGCGATCGGTGCGCACACTGCCGCGTCGTCCCCGCGCAGCTGCAGGTGGGGGCACGCGTCGATCTCCGCCCCCGAGGTGAACGACATCGGGCGGCCGTAGCGAACGGCCGGGCACCCGGCCGGTGACGCGACGCCGCACCCAGGGCCGTCCCCGTCGTCGCCGCCCACCGTGGCCACGCGCTCCATGTGCGCATGGCTGTGGTCAGCCAGAAGAATCTCTGCGGGATGGTCGCCGGCAGCCAACGGCAACGAACGACGCAGGACCTCCAGCGCGCCGGGTTCGTCCTCGGCGAGCTCCAGGCCACGCGTCACCCGCGCATTGAACTCTTGACGCTCGAGCGCACCGACCAGCTCTTCGTGCTGGGCGACCAGCATCGCCTCCTGATCAGCGATCTGTCGACGGATCGGCCCGGCGATCCACATTGCAAGCAGCAACGCCAGCGGCAGCGCGACGACGGCTGCGTCGAACAGCTCCCGGCCGGGCGCGTCACCAACAGCGAGCTCACCCAGCGGCCGGGCGACCAGGGACAGTCCGAACACCGCGAGCGCGACGAGCACGATGGACTGTGCGACACGCACACGAATCTTGGGGTGCTGTCGTGTCTGCTGCATATCGCGCACTCCAGGGTCTGCCCCATTGATCGGTCGGCAACCGGCGCAACTTGACGATCAATCCCCGGGCACGGGCCTCAGCAGGTCGCTCCACACTGCCGTGTGCGCAGCCTGCCAAGGTTGGGCGCGGTTCGCGAGCGGTCCAGCCGGTCGCCAGCCGCGACTCACCTGTCGAACGGATCCGCCTCGACGAGCTCGTCGCGTTCGGGTTCGAACTCCGGCTCACGCCGGATGGCCTGCACGGCGGTGGACGGGAACTCCTCGAGCGGACCCGTCGGCTGTGCGTCCCAGTCGGCGAACGTCAGCTCGGTCTGCAGATACAGCGCGACGAATCGCGCCGTCGCGACGATGCTGTCCAGGTGGGTCCGTTCGTGACCGTGTGTGGCGTCCACACCGAATCCAACGAGGGCCGCGCGGGTCTCAGCGCCGGCCTCGAGTGCTGCAGCCACGTCGGACCGGTAGTAGCGGAACACGTCACGGTGCACCTCGATGCCGTGACGCTTGGCGAGGTCGAACAGCCGGCGTGACAGGTGATAGTCGAACGGACCGTGCATGTCCTGCATAGCCACCGTCAGTCCGGTCTCGGTCGAGCACTGGCCGGGGGCGACCACTGCCGAGTCGATCGACACCATCTCGGCGACGTTCTTGTTCAAGCCGCTAGACGCGCCGTGCCCGACCTCCTCGGCGATAGTTATCAGCAGGTTCGCGCCGACGGGCAGCGGACAGCCCGCATCGATGGCCCACCGGAACGCGGCCAGCGCCGCGGCGACCCCGGCTTTGTCATCGAGGTGTCGGGAGGTGACGTAGCCGGAACGCGTGATGACGGGAAACGCTGTCTGGGCGACGAAGTCGCCTACCTGGATGCCGAGATCGACGAGGCCAGCAACGTCGGTCACGGGCTCGTCGACACGCACCTCCACGTGATCCCACCCGTGCGGGTGGGTGTCGATCGCATCACCGAACGCATGCCCGGAGGCCTTGGTCGGCAGGATCGTTCCGGTGTAGGTGGCGTCCGGGTCGTCGGTGAAGATCGTGACGCGGGAGCCTTCCGAGAACCGGGAGCTGTGCGTGCCGACCGGAACGATCGTCAGACGACCGTTGTCCTTCAGCCCCCGGACCATGCAGCCGATCGTGTCGGTGTGCACCACAATCGCTCGATCGAGCACACCGCCGTTGCCGTCGAGGCTGCCCACCATGGCGCCGCGGCGGGTCAGTTCGAACGGCAGACCGATTTCGGCGAGGCGCTCGCCGACGTGCTGCATGACGACGTCGGTCCGGCCGGTCGGGCTGGGAACGCGCAACAGCTCGAGCAGGACCTCGCGCATCCAGGCGACGTCGATCTCGGGTTCGATGATGTCCATGCGTCGCAACGTAGCCGTCGCGGGCGCCTGTCCGCCCGCCGGTACCGTCGGGCCATCACGACACGTGAGGCGACGGTGACCGAGGACGCCCGCGGGCCCGCACCAATGTGCTACCTGCACCCTGACCGCACCGCCTTGCTGCGCTGTTCGCGCTGCGAGCGGCCGATCTGCGGTGACGATGCCATCGAGGCGCCGGTCGGCTACCAGTGCACCTCGTGCGCCGAAGGTGGCGTCGCCGTCCGTCGTCTGACCGACCTCGTCGTCGCACCACGGTTGACCCAGGTGCTCCTCGGCATCATCGTCGTCGTGTTCGTTGTGACCAACGTCGACCGCTCGGCGGTGCTGTCCACCCTCGGCCTGGTGCCGGTCGCAGTCGGCACGGGTGCATGGTGGCAGTTGGTCACGAGCGCATTCGTCCACGCCAATCTCATGCACATCGCCTTCAACGGCATCCTGCTGTGGCGCTTGGGCGAACTACTGGAACCGCGGCTCGGCCACGCGAGGTTCGGGGCCCTGTACAGCGCGGGGCTCGCTGGCGGCAGTCTCGGGGTCATGTTGCTGGCGTGGGCCACGGTTGCCACACCGCTTGCCCGTATTCCACTGCTCGGTTTCGCGCTGGCCACGCACCCGGTGGGGGTGACTGTGGGCGCCTCGGGTGCCGTGTTCGGGCTGATGGGCGCAGCGGTTGTGGCGATGCGTGATCGTGGCGCGAGTCCCTGGCGTACCGACATCGGTGCGTTGGTGCTGCTCAACCTCGTCATCACCTTCATCGTGCCCGGCATCTCGGTCGGTGGACACGTCGGCGGGCTCGTGGCCGGCATGGCCGCCGGTACGGCGATCGCCCGCCTTCGCAACCGGTCGACGGCGATGATCGCCCTCGGTGCGGCCGGTGCGTTGGCGATCGCCGTCGTACTGGGTCGTATGACCTTGGCCGGGCTCACCGGCGCCTGAGGAAGCCTCCGCCGGGCACGGCACGTGCGCGAGCGCGAGCCGGAAGCGCTTCAGGCGTTCACGACGTCCGGTGGTCGCTCCCCGCGACGTCCGGACCCCATCCACGTGGCAGCGCCCGGGTGCCGGGAAACAGCAGGTCGATGAAGCGCTCCGCCGTCGGCTGCGGCTCGTGGTTGGCCAGCCCCGGGCGCTCGTTCGCCTCGATGAGGACGTACTGCTCTCCGTCGACCTCCGGCACGATCAGGTCCATGCCGACCACCGGAATGTCCAGCACACGACTCGCCTCGACGGCGACCTCCACCAAGGTCGGATGCAGACGCTCCGTGACGTCGTGGATGGTGCCGCCGGTGTGAAGATTGGCGGTCCGCCGTACCTCGAGCCCGACCCCGTCTTCCAATGTGTCGTCCATCGCGTAGCCGGCATCGGTGACGGTCTTCACGGTGGCTTCGTCCAGCGGGATGGTCGACTCGCCGCCGGTGACCGCTGCGCGCCGGCGTGATGCCGACCGGATCAACGCGGTGATCGTGTGGCGGCCGGTCCCTACGATCCTCGCCGGTGCACGCACGGCTGCGGCGACCACTTCGTGGTCGATGACGACCACCCGCAGATCCTGGCCGCGGACGCACGCCTCGATCATCACGTCAGGACAGAACCGTGCGGCCCGGCCCACCGCGTCGGTCAGCTCCTTTTCGGTACGCACCCCCACGGTGATCCCGTTTCCCTGCTCGCCGCGGGTGGGCTTGACCACCACCTCGTGGACCTTGTCCAGGAACGCAAGATCCCCGTCACCGCCGGTGGCCAGTCGACCGTCTGGAACCCGGAGCCCGGCGTCGGCGAGCAGTCGCCGCGTCAGCCGTTTGTCGTCGCAGCGTGCCACGGCCACAGCCGTCGTCAGCTCGGACAACGACTCGCGGGTGTGCACGGTGCGGCCACCGTGGGTCAGGCGCATCAACCCGGACGGTGCGTCGACGACGCGCACGTCGATGCCGCGTCGTAGCGCTTCGTCGGCGATGATCCGTGCATACGGGTTGAGGTCGTCGATGCCCTCGGTGGGGGTCGCGGCGAACAAACGCTCGTTGATCGGGTTCTTGCGCTTGACGCAGTAGACGGGCACCCGTTCGAACCCGAGCTTCTCGTAGAGCGCGATGGCCGGTGCGTTGTCATGCACGACCGACAGGTCGAGGTAGGCGCGACCGCGGCCGTGGAACCGGTCGGCCAGCGCATCGACCAGCGCCGCGCCGAGCCCCGGGCGACCGAGCTGCGCGTCGACAGCCAGGCACCACAGACTCGATCCGTCCTCGGGATCGTTGAACGCGTCGCGGTGGTCGACCCCGGTGACCGTGCCGACGACCTCGCCGGAATCGGCGTCCTGCGCCACGAGGTAGACGAACGTGCGGGCGCGCTGATTGGCGAGCAGGGTCTCCACCGGCGCGGTAACCATTCCCGCTGCGGCGTACAGCCGGTTCACCGCGACGGCATCTTCCTCGTCGCCCAGATCTCGGATGACCACGCCGGATACCGGGTCACGATGCGGCCGACGTCGATCCAACCACAGCCGGTAGGTGTGGCTCGGGTCGATGAACAGTTCCTGAGGCGCCCGACTGACCAGCACGTGAGGCTCGCGCACGTACAGGCAGATATCGCGCCGGCCGGGCTCCTCGCGTGACACCTCGGCGACCAGGTCGTCGTGAGAGGCGAACGTCTGACCGAAGATGAGCCGTCCCCACCCGCACTCGAGGGCGACATCTTCGCGCAGGTCGCGGGTCAGATGCTCCGGACGTTCGTCCCAGGAACGGGTCGACAGCGCCTCTTCGTGGCCGGGGGGCACTCCGGGCCGCCCGCGTTCGGTCGGGCGCGACGCGGTGTGGTCATCGCCGGTTGGGCTGTCCATCGCTCACGGCCTGACGTCGTGGGACTGCAGCCACAGCTCCAGCAGGCCGAGCTGCCAGAGTTTGTTGCCACGCAACGGGGTCAACGCGCCGTTGGGTTCGGCCAGCAGCTTGTCAACGTACGCATCGGCGAACAGTCCCCGCTCACGCGCCTCAGGCGCCAGCAGTGCGTCACGCACCATCGCCAGGTACGGGCCCTCCAGATGTGTCAGCGCCGGCACCGGGAAGTAACCCTTCGGACGGTCGATGACCTCTTCGGGGATCACGCGACGCGCAGCTTCCTTGAGCACTCCTTTGCCCTCGTGGGCGAGCTTGAGCTCCGGGGGTACCCGCGCCGCCACCGCCAGCACCTCGTGATCCAGGAACGGCACCCGTGCCTCCAGACCGGCGGCCATCGTCATGTTGTCGACCCGCTTGACCGGGTCGTCGACCAGCATGATCTGCGCATCGAGACGCAACGCCATGTCGGTCGCGGTCTGTGCACCCGGCCGCCGGAAGTGTTCGGTCACCAGCGCGCCGGAAACGTCGTGGCCACATCGATGTTCGGGCGCGACCACCTCGGCCATGTCGCCGTGGTCGCGATCGAAGAACGCCCGGCGATAACGGTCCACCGCGGCATCGACCAGCCGATCCCGGTCGACGTCGGTGCCGAGTTCGTCGTGCAGCTGATGCATCGGGGGATACCAGTGGTAGCCGCCGAAGATCTCGTCGGCGCCCTGGCCGGACTGGACCACCTTGACGTGCTGGGAGACCTCCTGGCTGAGCAGGTAGAACGCCACCGCGTCGTGGCTGACCATCGGTTCGCTCATCGCGGCGATCGCACCGCTGAGCGCGGGCAGCATCCGATCGGTGCCGATGCGGATCCGGTGGTGGTTGGTGGCGAAGCGTTCGGCGATCACGTCGGAGTAGGCGAACTCGTCGCCGGCGATGCCACCGACCGAGGCGAACCCGATCGAGAAGGTGTGTATCCCGTGCTGGCCGGCCTCGGCGAGCAGTCCGACCACCAGCGACGAGTCGAGACCACCGGACAGCAACACGCCGACCGGCACGTCGGCTACCAGCCGCCACTCGACCGCGCGACGCAGGCTGTCGAGCACCTCGTCCTGCCAGTCACGTTCGTCGTAGCCACCGCGCGCCGGGTCGCGGGTGAACTCCGGCTCCCAGTAGGTCGCCGACCGGCGCGTGCCGTCGGCGTCGATGGTCATGATCGTCGCCGGCGGCAGCTTGCGGACCCCGTTGAGGATGGTTTGGGGGGCCGGAACGACCGCATGGAACGTCAGATAGTGGTGCAGGGCGACCGGATCGATGCTGGTGTCGACGCCTCCCGCCGACAGCAGCGCCGGCAGGGTCGAAGCGAACCGCAGCCGGCCCCGCTGATCGGACAGATACAGCGGCTTGATACCGAACCGATCCCGCACGAACACGGTGCGACCGGAATCACGCTCGTGGATGACGCAGGCGAACATCCCCTGAAGGCGGTCGACGAAACGTTCGCCCCACGCGGCGTAGGCCTTCATGACGACCTCGGTGTCCGAGGTCGAGAAGAACTGCATCCCATGGTTGTCGCGAAGCTCGTCCCGCAGCTGGCGGTAGTTGTACACACAGCCATTGAACGCGATCGTCATGCCCAGTGCCGGGTCGTGCATCGGCTGGGTGCCACACGCCGACAGGTCGATGATCGACAAGCGGCGGTGGCCGAGCGCGATGGGCCCGGAAGCCCACACGCCCTGCCCGTCGGGGCCGCGTGCCACCATCGTCCCGGTCATGCGTGCAACGGCTTCGACATCGGGATCGCCGCCATCGAGCCGCAGCTCGCCGCTGAATCCACACATCGCCAGGGCGCCTTCGGTCGGTGGGTGTCGGTCAGCTGCCGGACGGGCCTTTGCGTGACGCCCGACGGGCCTGAGCCCGATGGTATGCGTCGACTTTGACACCCCGGCACACGCCCGGGATGCTGCGCGTCATCATGGACGATCAACTCGTTGAACCAGATGTCTCCATCGACCGCCCACCGCGCGGATGGCCCGTGGCGACGTTGACCCTGCTCGCCGCGCTGGGTGCACTCGGCTCGGCGGTAATGACGCTGGCACACCTCGGGATCGAACTCTCGTTGCTCACGCTGTTCGGTCCTGCCCGCCTCATCCCAACGGCCGCGATCGGTTTCGCCACCGGAACGTGCCTGTTCGTCGCCGTGGCCGTCGCGGTGTGGCGGCGCTGGCGCCGGGCCTGGCCGCTGGCCGTCGTCGTCAACCTCGTCGCGCTCGTGACCGCCGCGATGCCGTTCCGAAACTGGATGAGCGGAGCAGCCATAATCGTCAGCCTTGCTGCGCTTGCCGTCCTGGCCAGCCGTGCTGGGCGTGGCGCCTTGCGGTGAAGCCACTTCCCGACGCGCTGCGTCCCTGGCTCGGCGCCGTGATGATCTCCTTCTCAGCGGTCTGGGTCCGTCTCGCTGACGTCGAGCCAGCACGGTCTGCCCTGCTGCGTGTGGTCTACGCCCTGCCGGTCCTGGCCGTACTGGTCGCGCTGCGCGGCGGCTCTGGCCGGCGTTGGCTGGTACCTGGCGCGCTGGTGGCCGGGCTCGCACTCGGCATCGACTTCGTCGCGTGGCACGAGTCGATCGAGCGCATCGGCGCTGGGCTGTCCACGGTGCTGGCCAACCTGCAGGTGGTGTTCGTCGGGCTGGCCGGCGTGTTGCTGTTCGGCGAACGGCCTGGTCGCGGGTTCTGGTTCGCACTGCCGGTGGTGCTCACCGGCATCTGGGCACTGAGCACGGTCGGGCGGCCGGTCGCCGAAGGCGGATCAGTGGTGGCCGGTGTGGTCTTCGGCGTGGTGACAGCGGTCGCCTACGCAGCGTCCCTCGTGCTGCTACGCGTCGCCCGGTCCCGCAGCACTGCCGCACACGTGGACGGGATATCGGCGATGTGGTCACTGACCTTGGGTGCGACCATCATGATCCTGCCGATCGCTGCGGTGCAAGGTGTCGCCGGTCCCGCCGGCTGGCCCGCGGACGGCTGGCTGATCGCGCTCGCGGTCGGTTCGCAGGTCGTCGGGTGGCTGCTGCTGACGTCGTCGATCCACCGCCTGCCGGCGGCTGCGACCTCGGTGGCCCTGCTGCTGCAGCCGGTGCTGGCGCTGACGTGGGGCGCGTTGCTGCTGGCCGAGCCGATCGGACCCGCCCAGGTCGGCGGGGCGATGCTGGTGCTTGCCGGGGTCGCAATCGCCCACAGGTCGACCACCTCGGCCCGAGTGTCGCCCGGCACGTCGATAGCCTCGCCTCCCCAGGGAGGTGACGTCGGGAGGTGACGTTGCAGCCGGTCGCGCTTTCGTCCGCCCGCCGCTCGTCGGACCTGGCACGCATGTCCGACGAGATATTCGACGTCGTCGTCGTCGGCGGCGGGGTCACGGGAGCAGGGGTGGCGCTGGACGCTGCGACACGCGGCCTTTCCGTCGCACTGGTCGAGCAGCGCGACTTCGCTGCGGGGACGTCGAGCCGATCGTCCAAACTGATCCATGGCGGCCTGCGATATCTCGAGCAACGCAACTTCGCACTGGTGCGTGAGGCACTCGCCGAGCGACGCCTGCTCCTGTCACGCCTGGCACCCCACCTCGTGCGCGAAGTCGGGTTCGTCTATCCGTTGACCCGACCGATCTGGGAGCGGGCCTACGCCGGTGCCGGCATCCTCTTGTACGACCTGCTCGGTGGGGCACGTCAGCTCCCACGGCACCGTCACCTGTCGCGGCGCGGCGCGCTGGAGATCGTGCCGTCGCTGCGCCGTGACGCGTTGGTCGGTGCCATCCAGTACTGGGACGCCCAGGTCGACGACGCACGCCACACGATGGAGCTGGCACGCACGGCCGCGACGCACGGTGCGGCGCTCGCGACCTCGATGCGCGTGGTGGACCTCGTTCGCGAAGGTGAGCGTGTCGTCGGCGTGAGGGCGCGTGACCAGGAACGCGGCGAGACCATCGACGTCCTCGGCCGGCAGGTGATCAACGCCACCGGTGTCTGGGCTGACGAGATACAGCGGATGGCGGGCCGGGGACGCATCCGTGTGCGCGCGTCGAAAGGCGTCCACCTGGTGGTGCCCCGCGACCGCCTCCACGCGGATGCCGGCCTGATCCTGCGCACCGCCGACAGCGTGCTGTTCGTCATCCCCTGGGGACGCCACTGGCTGGTGGGAACCACCGACACCGATTGGAACCTGGATCTGGCGCATCCTGCCGCGTCTGCCAGTGACATCGCCTATCTGCTCGAACACGTCAACCGGGTGCTACGCACGCCGCTGACCCCGGAAGACGTCGAAGGCGTATTCGCCGGCCTGCGGCCGCTACTCACCGGCGAGTCCGAAGCAACGAGCACGCTGTCGCGCGAGCATGCGGTCGCCCAGACCGCCGCCGGGCTGATCACCATCGCCGGAGGCAAGTACACCACCTACCGGGTGATGGCACGCGACGCGGTCGACATGGCCGCACATTCGTTGCCTCAACGCGTGCCAGCGAGTGTCACGGATCGAACGCCGCTGATCGGCGCCGACGGGTATCACGCGCTGTGGAACCGCCGACACCACCTGGCCGCACAGATCGGGATCCACGTCACCCGAGTGGAGCATCTCCTCCGACGATACGGGACCCTCATCGGGGAGTTGGCCCAGCTGCTCGCCGAGCGGCCCGAACTGGCTGAAAGGATCACGGGCGCCGACGACTACCTCCGTGTCGAGGCCGTGTACGCCGCCTCCCACGAAGGCGCACTTCATCTCGATGACGTCCTCACGCGGCGAACCCGCATCTCCGTGGAGACCTTCGATCGCGGGCGGGCGGCCGCGCGGGACGTCGCCCCGTTGATGGCCGGCGTGCTGGGTTGGGACCAGGCACGTATCGACCGGGAGATCGAGCACTACGACGCCCGTGTGGATGCCGAGCTCGAATCACAGCGCATGCCCGATGATCGCACCGCTGACGCCGCCCGCATGGGCGCCCGTGACGTCCGCGTCGGTGAGGCCCGCCGGTGATGCGCCGGTGATCAGCCCGCGTCGATCACGCCGAGGTCCATCTCGAGCCCGACCACCCAGTTCGGGGCATCAACGACCTCGATGATGCGCAGGTCAGCCGAGACCGAGCACAGGGCATAGCCATCCGCAGGGTCGAGGCCGGTTTCGCGGCCGAGCAGGTCGATCATCGCACGGGTGGCGTCACGCGCGCCTTCGAACAGGCTCGGTCCCACGCCCATGGTCATCCGCCGGTGTCGCGATCCGGCGGCCGCCCGGTCCCGCGGCGCGGCTTCCGGCGCGAGTTCGAGCTGCGGTCCGTCCAGCGCGGGTCCGTGATGCTGCGTCACCCGGAGCACCACGCGGGCGGCCGTTTCGATCGCCGTACCGCAGACCTCACCGTCCCCTTGGGACATGTGGGCATCGCCTACCGAGATCAGTCCGCCGTGCTGCTCGACAGGAAGCCACAGGATCGCACCGCGGCGCAGCTCCCGACAGTCCAGGTTGCCCCCAACGCGGCGTGGCGGGATCACGCTGTGCACCCCCGACTCGCCCGGCATCACGCCGAGCGTGCCGATGAACGGGCCGGCGGGCAGCTCGGCGATTGCGCCGAAGGACAGCCGGTCGCCATGCCGGCGGGTAGTGACCACATGGGGCTCACCGAACTCGTCGGCGAGCAGCCCAAATCCCGGGATGATCGTCGTCCAGCCCACCTCGGCGGGTTCCACTTCGACGACCTCGATACCGATCGACGTGCCGACTTCCACACCGTGCACGCGCACCGGCCCTGTGAGCGGGTTCGCCCGCGACAGGTCCAGCGCCTCGACGTCAGCGGGGGCTGCGTCAACGGGGAGCTGCCCGTCGAAACAGTCCCGGAGTTCGAGTTCGAACGCCTGGCCGGGAATGACCTCGGCTTGCGGCGGCGTCGAGTTGTCCCAGCCAAGATGGAACTGTCCATGATGGAGTGAAACATCCGGCGCTCGCGGTCGGTTGATCGCCATGGGTTGCCTCGCGTGAGGGTGGGCCGCCGACGCTTGCCGTCCACCGGTGCCGGTCGACGGCGGGCCGACGGTACGATCATGGACGATGTCCCGCGCGCTGACCTCCCCACGTGCTCTCGCACGCCACCTGTTGGTCGCCGCCACAGTCGTCGCCTGCGTCGCCCTCGGACAGTGGCAGCTGGACCGTCTTGCGGAAGTACGCGAGCTCAACCAGCGGCTCGAGGACCGGCTCGGCGCCGATGCAGTCGCCATGGCGGCGCTTCCGTGGGCGGACGCCGGATCGTCGTCCACGCTCGAGATGGACGAGCTCGAGTTCGTCCGTGTCGAGGCGACCGGCGTCTGGCGTGTCGATGACGAGGTCCTGCAGCGCAACCGCGAATATCGCACCGCATCGGGCTTCCACCTGCTCACCCCGTTGGATCTTGGCGACGGCCGGGCGCTGTTGGTCCGGCGCGGCTGGGTTCCGGCAACGTTCGACGAACCCCCGGTCGACGAGGCCCGGCCTCCCGACGGTCCGGTGACGGTCACCGGCGTGTTGGAACGACCGGTGCCGCAACCGTCGTTCGGGCCGCAGGACCCCGAGGAGGGCATCCTGCGGCGGGTGTTCCACACCGACACCCGCCGGCTGAACGACCAGATCGACGGCGAGCTCTACCCGATGGTGCTCCGCCTCGAGTCGCAGCAACCACCGCCGGATGCAGACGCCGAGCTGCCGCTCACCATCGAGCCCCCGGTGCTCGATGAAGCCAACCATCGATCATATGCCGTGCAGTGGCACCTGTTCGCCGTGATCGCCACCGTGGGATACGGGGCGTGGCTCCGGCAGTCGGTCCGTCGGGGATGACGGCCCGTTCGGGCGCTTCAGTCCCGGCGGGCGAACAGGTAGTGCGACACGTGCCACTCGTCGCCACCACGGAACGCGAACAACTCCTCGCAAGCGATCGTGAACACCCGCCAGCGGTTGAACCGGGCACGAGCCTGACTGGCCGGGTCGACCGAGGCGAGTACACGCAGGATCGCACCACGGTGCCGGTCGAGACGATCGAGCCAGGCACGTAGCGTCCTGGCGTAGTGGGTGCCGCTGACCACCCAATGCTGTTCGAGACGCAACGCGTCGACGATTTCGGGCAGCAGATCATCGGACGGCATGATCCCGCCGGTGAAGAAGTGACGGGCCATCCAGTCACCGGATGTGCCGGTTTCGAACAGGTAGGCCTCGTCCCGGTGCGCGAACACGTGGACGAACAACTTCCCGTTCGCGCGAAGCCACCGGGCGATGCGCTCGGTGAGCTCGACGTGGTTGCGCACGTGTTCGAACATCTCCACGGACACGACCCGGTCGAACCCTTCGACGGGTAGCTCTTCCCGACTCCCCGCGTCGAGGTCGGCGACGTCCGCGGTGAGCACCGTGACGTTGTCGAGGCCGCGCTGTCGTGCCTGGTCGATGATGTGGTCACGCTGCGTCGCCGAGTTGGACACCGCGACGATTCGACTCGACGGAAACCGGTCAGCCATGTACAGCGTCAGCGACCCCCAACCGCACCCGAGTTCGAGGATGTCCTGACCGTCACGCAACTCGGCGCGCTCGCACGTCAGACGGAGCATGGCTTCTTCGGCGGCAGCCAACGACGCCACCCCGGCGGGCCACCACGCGCACGAATACTTCAGGTGGGGCCCGAGCATGCGAAGAAACAGCCCGGTGGGGACCTCGTAGTGCTGTGTGTTGGCTGCGTCGGTGGCGACGGTGACCGGTGAGTTCGCCAGCTGGGAGATGAGCACCGCACGTCGTGATGCCCGCTCCTCGACACCGCCCGCGCTTATCCGTCGGATCCTGCCACGCAACAGCAGCCGTATGACCCGTCGCAGCACGGGGTCCGGCAACCATCCCCGGTCGATGATCGCATCGACGACACGAGTCATGCGCTGCCCCGGTAGGGATGCGAGCTGAGCGTGACGTTCATCGGCCGCGTCAGCAGCAACTGCAGGTCGCTGATGTAGCGGGACCGGAACGCTCCTTCGCAGTAGGCGAGGTAGAACTCCCACATGCGGCGGAAGCGGGCGTCAAAGCCAAGGGCGGCGACCTCCTCGGCGCGTTCGAGGAACCGTGCGCGCCAGCGCCGAAGCGTTTCGGCGTAGTGCATCCCGATGTTGTCGACGGCCTCGACCGTAAGCCGCGACGCACGCCCCATCGCCGCAGTCATCGCTTCCAGCGACGGCAGGTGCCCCCCGGGGAAGATGTGACGCTGGATGAAGTCGGGGCGCCGCCGATACCGGTCGTAACGCTGCTCCGGGATCGTGATGACCTGGAGTGCGACGAGCCCGTCGTCAGCGAGGACCCGTTCGATCGCGGCGAAGTAGGCCCCGAGATACCGGTGCCCGACCGCCTCGAGCATCTCGATCGACACGACACGGTCGAATCGGCCTTCGACCGCGCGGTAGTCGACGATCTGGATGTCGACGTGATCGTCGAGCCCTTCGGCGGCGACACGTTCGCGTGCGTGTCGTGCCTGCTCGGCGGAAAGGGTGATCCCCGTCACCCGGCAGCCGTACCGCTGCGCGGCGTGCACGGCGAATCCACCCCAGCCGCAGCCGATCTCGAGCACATGGCTGTCACGTTCGATCTGCGCGCGTTGGGCCAACCGGGCGTACTTGGCGTGCTGCGCCTGTTCGAGCGACTGCTCAGGATCGTCGAAGTACGCCGCGGAGTAGGTCATCGACTCGTCGAGGAAGCAGCGGTAGAACGCGTTCGACAGGTCGTAGTGCGCGGCGATGTTCTTCGGCGCCCGCGACACCCGGTTGGCACGCAACTGATGCAACAACCGGTCGACGACGATCCGTCCGATGGCGCTGACCGGCAGGCGCGACAGCGTCGGACGGTTGGCGATCAAGACCCGCATGAGTCCGACCAGGTCGTCGCACTCCCACTGGCCGTCCATGTAGGACTCGCCGAGCCCAACGGACGCATCACGCAGGATCCGTCCGAAGATCGCCCAGTCGCGCACGTCGAGCCGAACGGTGGGAAGCGAATCGTTCGTGCCGAACGATGCCACCTGACCATCGGGGGTTACCAGTTCGAGTCGCCCATGCTCGATCGTGTCGAGCAAGGCCACGAACGTACGGTGGGCGCGCCGCTCGATCGTCCCCGGGCTCGTCACCGACCGGACCGTCGTGTTCATCGTTGCGGACTCTCCGAGTGGGCGCTGGCCACCGCATGGGTCGCGTCGGACTCCGGTGGGTCAGGACGACGATGGAACCGTACGCGTTTGGCGAACAATCGCACCGCATGACCGTGGATGAGGACCACGGTCCACAGCGGCATCAACGGTCGCATGAACATCGCGCGCCATAGCGACCGTGTGTTCAAGGGACGGCACCGACCGAACTGGGTGGCGTCCAGGATGGTCCCGATGTCGTCCACCACGTCGATGTGGGCGAGCACGCGGTCCGCCCCGATACGAAAGACGAACCGGTAGGCGACGTCGTCGATCGGCAGGAACGGTGACACGTGCATCTGTTTGCTGGCACGCGCCCGAACGGTGCCGTCCTCGGCCAGGTGATGGTCCAACAGGTAGCAGTGGCGGTCACCGAAGGTGTTGTTCACCTCGGCGACGACACGACCGAGCGTCCCGTCGGTGTTCCACCAGAACCACCAGCTGACCGGGTTGAACACCTGGCCGGCCACTCGCGGATAGGTCAAGACCTGCAGCCGGCCGTCCGGAGGTTCGATGCCGTGGTCGACGAGGAGTGCAGCGAGCTTGGCACGGACCGGTTCGTCCGAGGGGCCGAAGTGATCGGCGTCGCGAAACCGGACCGCTGCACGTCGCTCGTGGCCGAACCCCCACACCGTGCGTTCGAGCCGGTCGAGTTCGTCCACGTCCAACCACAGGTGCCAGGACCGGTGACGGAATGCGTGGACACGCGGGCGGTGCCGGCGGTGGCGGACCCAGCCGACCACGACGCTCGACCGTGTCACGCGGGCCATGACACGCCCAGCTGCCCGGCGACGCGCACCGCCGACCACACGGCGTCCTCATGGAACCCGTATCGGTGATAGGCGCCCGCAAAATAGGTGGACCGGAGGCCGTTGAGCTCGTCGAGCGCCGCCTGTGAACCGATGCTTTCCTGCGTGTACGCCGGGTGCTGGTAGGTCATCGAGGTCACGACACGCGCGGCAGCGGGCGGCTCGATCGGGTTCAGGGTTACCACGTAGTCGTTGGGTGTGTCGAGGTCCTGCAATCGGTTCATGTGGTAGCTCAACGTCGGGCGTTGCGTTGGGGCCCGGCAGTCTGCGACACGATAGTTCCA
>JBJHDB010000007.1:0-22196 GCA_050486325.1 Nitriliruptoraceae bacterium
TCACCACCACCGTCGCGCGCACGCTCGCCGAACGCCTGGTGATGTTCGAAGGAGAGATCGGAACCACCGCCGTGCTCGTCGCCGTCGGCGCCTGCCTCGCGGTGGTGTGGGTGCTGAGCTCCGCCGGGGTACCGACCAGTCTGACGCTCGGCCTGATCGGCGGGCTCACTGGTGCGGGCCTCACCTCCGGCCTGCCGGTCGACTGGACGATGATCGGTGTGGTGCTGGCGATCGGGGTGGCCGCACCGGTCTGCGGCGTCGTCGTCGCGCTGCTGCTTGCGCGCGGGCTGCTGCCGCTGCTCGGTCGCCGGGCGCGCCGGGGACTCGGTGTCGCCGGCCAGGCGCTGACGTCGGTGGCCTACGGCGCCAACGACGGCCAGAAGCTGCTCGCCGTCGCCGCGGTGGCCAC
Source organism: Nitriliruptoraceae bacterium (assembly GCA_050486325.1). Lineage (GTDB taxonomy): Bacteria > Actinomycetota > Nitriliruptoria > Nitriliruptorales > Nitriliruptoraceae > JBJHDB01. Next base: position 410 of record JBJHDB010000007.1, read on the forward strand.
GGGCAGCTCAGTGACAACCGGCGGTGTCGGGTGGTTGTTGTGGGCGGGCATGCTCGCCGCGTTCGCGCTCGGCACGCTGATCGGTGTGGTCCGCATCGGCCCGACCGTCGACACCCGGGTGATGCCGCTGCACGGCGACCCGGTCGCGGTCGCCCAGCTCGCCGGTGCAGGGTCGGTGCTGGCCAGTGCCGCGCTGGCCAGTCCGGTCAGCCTCGTCCAATCGGTCACCGCCGGGCTCGTCGGCGCGGGCGCGAGCGTCACCGCGCGCCGGGTGCGGTGGGCGGTGGTCGTGCGCATGCTGCTCGCCTGGGTCGTCACCCTGCCCGCGTCCTTCGCCGCCGCGGCGGTCGTCGCGGCTGCCGTGCGTGCGCTGACATGAGACCATGACGTCGACACCGTTGACACCACCGTTTGGGACTATGACTCCACCAGACGACCGCACGGCCGCACACGTCGGACCCACCGAGCGGAGCACCGCATGATCAGTATCGTGCGCAACCTGCGGGACGCGCTGCGCGACCTGTCCGGTCGGCGCCAGGACGATCTGGTCCGTCTGCTGGTCGAACACATCCGCGTCACCCGTACCGCGGTCGACGTCGCCCGCGAAGCCGCCACAGCCACCCTCGAACTGGACGCGGCCAGCGCCCGCATCGACGACCTCGAGGCCGACGGCGACAACCTGCGGGGCCATCTGGTCCGTGCCCTGTCCCAGTCACTGGTCCTGCCCATCGACCGGGAGGATCTGTTCCGGCTGTCGCGCACCATCGACGACGTCCTCGACGACCTGCGCGATTTCTGCCGCGAGCTGGAGCACTTCGGCGCACAGGCACGCTGGCCGCGCTTCGGGCCGGTGTTCGACGCCATCGCGGCGACGATGGATCAGCTCGACGACGCGGTCGGCACACTGGCCCGCGACCCCAGCGGGGCGATGCAGGCGGGTCTGGGCGCCAAGCGCAGCGGCAAGGAGATCCGGCTCGCCTACCAGTCCGCCATCGCCGAGCTGCTCGACGAGGACGTGGACCGGGTGATGCTCAAGCGCCGTGAGCTGTTGCGACGACTCGACGCGGTCGGGATCAGCATCAGCGAGGCCACCGACGCGCTTGCCGACGGTGGCCTCAAGCGGGGCTTGTGACCCCTCCCCGAATAGTGCTCAGCCGAACCGGCCGGTGATGTAGTCCTCGGTGCGCTTGTCGGAGGCGCTGGTGAAGATCGTTTCGGTGTCGTCGATCTCGACGAGCTCACCGGTGCGGTCGCCGGTGGTGTTGTCGACGTCGACCGACAGGAACGCGGTCCGGTCGGACACCCGTGCCGCCTGCTGCATGTTGTGGGTGACGATCACGATCGTGTAGTCGGCGGCGAGCTCGCGCATCAGGTCCTCGATGCGCAGGGTCGCGATCGGGTCGAGCGCCGAGCAGGGCTCGTCCATCAGGATCACGTCCGGGTTGACCGCGATGGCGCGGGCGATGCACAGCCTCTGCTGCTGACCACCCGACAGCGACAGGCCGCTCGCCTTGAGCTTGCCCTTCACCTCGTCCCACAGCGCGGCGCGGCGCAGGCTGTGCTCGACCAGTTCGTCGAGGTCGCCCTTGAAGCCGTTGAGCCGCGGGCCGAACGCAACGTTGTCGTAGATCGACTTCGGGAACGGGTTGGGCTTCTGGAACACCATGCCGATGCGGCGCCGAACCTCGACGGCGTCGATGTCGTCGTCGTAGATGTTCTCGCCGTTGTAGAGCACCTCACCGTCGACGTTCGCACCGCTGATCAGGTCGTTCATCCGGTTCAGCGAGCGCAGCAGGGTCGACTTGCCGCAGCCGCTCGGGCCGATCAACGCGGTGATGCGGTGACGCGGGATGTCGAAGCTCACGTCGCGCACCGCGGTGAAACCGCCGTAGCGCACGGTGATGTCGCGCAGCGAGATGTGGACGTCCTTGCCGGTCGACACCTGCGGGGCGCCGAACGCGGCCGGGTCGATGACCGGGCGGGCGCCGGTGGTGGTGCGACGCTTCGACCGGGTCGTCGCGGTCTTCGTCGCGGGTACCTCGGGTTCCATCGTGCCTCCGTGCGTGCGATCGTCGGCGCGCTTCATCTGGGTAGCCCAGCGCGTTGACAACATGATCGGCGTGCCAGGTGAACGCAATGTGAACGCGAGTTGCCAGGAGGCTGAACCGTCGTCGGCGGCATGCTGACACCGGACCGCGAACAGGCGATTGCGCGGTTGCGCACACGTAGACTCGCACCATGCCGACCATTCTCGTGGTGGAGGACGAGCCCTCCATCGCCGAAGCGCTCGACTTCGGCCTGTCCGCCGAGGGTTTCACTGTCGTCGTCGCCATCGACGGTGAGGACGGTCTCGAACAGTTCGCCCGGGTGCGTCCCGATCTGGTGCTGCTCGATCTGATGCTTCCCGGGCTGGCGGGCACCGAGGTGTGCCGTCGCATCCGCACGGCCAGTGACACGCCGGTGATCATGCTGACGGCACGCGACGACGAGATCGACAAGGTCGTCGGCCTGGAGCTCGGCGCGGACGACTACGTCACCAAGCCGTTCTCGATGCGTGAGCTGACCGCGCGGGTCCGTGCGGTGCTGCGCCGCGGCGCCGGCGGCGAGGTGGCAGGCGTCGACGGGCCGCTCGAAGCCGGCGGGGTTCGCGTCGACCCCGACCGCCACGAGGTGCGGGTCCGCGGGCACCTCGTCGAGGTGCCTCCCAAGGAGTTCGCCCTGCTGGAGCTGCTCGTGCGCAACGCCGGCAACGTGCTCACCCGCGAGATCCTCATCGACCGGATCTGGGGTTCCGACTATGTGGGGGACACCAAGACCCTCGACGTGCACGTCAAGCGGCTGCGCGGCCGCGTCGAGGACGACCCGCGCCAGCCGAGGCTGATCCGCACGGTGCGCGGCGTCGGCTACAAGTTCGCCGACGACTGAGTCCACCCGGCCTACCCTGCAACGATGACCCCAGCTACCTCCAGCGAAGAAACGCAGGCCGCTGTCGTCGCCCTGATCGACAGCCTGCCAACCGCTGTCGCGCTCTTCGAAGACCAGCGCCTCGCGCACGCCAACCCGGCGGCACGTGCGCTGCTCGGCGTCGTCAACTCCTCTGCGGCCAAAGGTGACGCCACCGCCGAGGCGAGCGCACTCACCGACGTGCTCGGAAACCGCTGGCTTGCCGGGGCGGTAAGTGAGACCACCGAGACCGGCGCCCCGCTCGAACTCGAGTTGGGCCACGGCGACCGGCGCCTGCTCGCACGAACCTCCACCACCACCACCGGTGCGGTCGCACTGGTGTTGACCGATCTGACCGAGCTGCGCCGAATCGAGGCGCTGCGACGGGACTTCGTCACCAACGCGTCTCACGAGCTCAAGACCCCGGTCGCCGGGATTCAGGCGCTGTCGGACTCGCTCGAGCTCGCCATGGAGCGAAACCCCGAACGGGCGCGGTCCATGGTCCAGCGCCTCCAGATCGAAGCGGAGCGTCTTGCCCAGCTGGTCCGCGACCTGCTCGACCTGGCCCGCCTGGAGGATCACGAGCCGGGCACGGGCGGCCAGTGGCAGCGTGTGGACGTCGCCGAGCTGGTCCGCACCCAGGTCGAACGCCTCCAGGCGTTCGCCGACGAGCTCGGCGTGACGCTGACCGCGACCTGCGCGGACGAGGCCGCGGTCGTCGGCAGCCTCGCCGACCTGCGCTTGATCGTGACCAACCTGCTCGAGAACGCGATCCAGTACAACCGTCCTGGGGGGACGGTCAGCGTCAACGTCAGACGCGATGGGGACCGGGTGCTGCTGGAGGTCGCCGATTCGGGCCTGGGAATCCCCGTGGCCGACCAGGACCGGATCTTCGAACGGTTCTACCGGGTCGACAAGGCGCGCAGCCGCCTGGCCGGCGGCACCGGACTGGGACTGTCACTGGTCCGCCACGCGGTGCAGCTGCACGAAGGCAGCGTCGCGGTCGAGAGCGAGCCTGGCGTCGGCTCGACCTTCCGGGTGCAGCTTCCGGTGACGAGCGACCGCTGACACGCCAGGTCCGGGGCGACTTCAGCGTGGGATGACCTCGACCTGCAGGTCGACCAGCAGCGAGCGGACGTGGTCACCGATCTCGTCGCGGATCCAGCGAACCTCGTCGAGCGGCCGGCCGGACGGGTCGGTCAGCTCCCAATCCATGTAGCGCTTGCCGGGCAGCACCGGACAGGTGTCACCGCATCCCATGGTGACCACGACGTCAGCCGCTTCGAGGTCGGTCTGCTCCCAGGGGCGGGGCTGCTGGTCGGTGATATCGATGCCGAGCTCGGCCATCGCCTCGACCGCGACCGGATTGATCGAATCGGCGGGCGCCGACCCGCCAGAAAGCACCTGCACCCGGTCCTCGGCGAGATGGCGCATCCAGCCGGCGGCCATCTGGGACCGCCCGGCGTTGTGCACGCACAGGAACAGCACGGTCGGGGTCGTGTTGCCGGCCGGGTTCCCAGCGGTGTCGCCAACCGGGCTGCCCTTCGAGATCGATTCAGCCATCCGTCGCACTCCGATGATCAGCCGTCGCGTCGCGACGGGGGCCTGTTGCGGGTGCGCCACCCGCCGGAAACAACCACGACACGAACGCCATCGCAGCCGCTGCGCCGAGCAGCTGCCCGGCGAGGAAACCGGGAACGGAGCCCGGCGCGATCCCGGTCCAGCTGTCGGTGAGGCTTCGCGCCAACGTCACCGCCGGATTGGCGAACGCTGCTGAGGCGGTGAACACCACCGCGGCCGCGATGTAGGCGCCCACACAGGCGGCCACCCACCGGTCGCGGCCAGTCGTGAGCAGCACGAGGATCACCACGACCAGCCCGGCGGTCGCGGCCACCTCGGCGACCACCAGCCCGACACCGGGCCGAGGACCGGTCGCGATCTCGATCGCGGCGCGTCCGAACGTCGCGTTGGTGAAGGTCACGCCGATGGCCGCGCCAGCCAGCTGCGCGACGATCATCGCTGCGGCCAGACGCGCATCGATGTCGCGCCGCAGCAGGAACACCAGTGTCACCGCCGGGTTCAGGTGCGCTCCCGACACCGGGCCGAACACCGCGATCAGGACGGCGAGCGCCGCACCCACGACAACCGCGTGGGCGAACAACTGAAGCGCAGGATCGGTCGAGGCCGACACGACGAATCCGGACCCGACGATCGCGGCCAGGAGACCGGCGGTGCCGAGCGCCTCGGCGGCGGCCCGCTGCGCGAGTGATGAAGGCATCGGACCGGTGGGCACATCCGCGGTGGCTTTCATGCGACGCGCGCCAGCAGGTCGACCCGAGCGGCAAGCTGCGCAAACGCCGCTTCGAATGCGGGTCGGCGGTGACCGGCGGGATCGGGCACCGACCAGTGGAGCGGATCGTCACGACCGTGGCCCAGACCGTCGCCTTGGCCCAGAACGTCGCCGGCCGCCGACTCGTACGCGCGATCGCACACGGTGACGACGAGGTCGACCGGGCCCTCGACGTGGTCGAGGTGCCGCGGCTGTGTGCTCACCGGGGCGAGTCCGTGCGCGCGGGCGACCGCCACCGCGTCGGGATGGACGGCTGGCGCGGGTTGCGTCCCGGCGGACAGCGCACGTGCGCCTGTCCGTTCGTGCCAGAGCCATGACGCCAGCTGTGAGCGCGCCGAGTTCGCGGTGCACACGAACAGCACCTCGCGGATCGTGACGTCGCCGGTCGTGTGCATCGTCGGCGCCCCGTCGAGGATGCGGTGCCCGGCGTCGGTCAGCTGCAGATACCGGCGGCGGCGATCGCCTTCGGATCGCAGCCGCCGTGTCGCCCCGGCGCACTCCATCACGCCCAGGTGGAAGGCGAGCAGGCTCGCTGACATGCCGGTCAACCCCGCCAGCGCACCGAACGACCGGTCCGACAGCCGCAACGCGTCCGCGATCGCCAACCGGCGCTCGTCCGCGAACGCGTGGTGCAGTGCCGCCCGCTGTCCGACGGTCAGCATTCCCTTGGTCGTGTCCTGTCCGGCCACCTGAACTCCTCGGCACAGGCTGAAGCGAGGGCACCTGTGCTTGCGGTCAACCTGCTCGGTCGCCCAAAGTGCACCAACCGGAAGTGCACCAACGGACGCACGCTGTCCCTCAATGATAGTTGAGTGAATTTAACGCAATCAACACGATCTGGCTGAAGCCCACGCTGTGCATCCGCGTGACTACCCTCGACGCCCACGATCGCCCCGAAGCGCACACGATCCTCGGAGCCCCATGAGTCAGGACACGCCGTCGCAGACCTCCACGTTGCGCAAGGTCCCACGGCCGATCAGGGTGGTGGCGATCACGTTGCTGTTCAGCGGCGCCGCTCTCGTGCTGCACATCGTCACCGGCGTGTCGCTCGCCCTGGGGATCCTCGTCGGCGCGGTCATCGTCGCCGGTGTCGCAACGGTCGTCTGGCGTGCCAGCGATCCACAACGGCGACGGTCGTTCCTTCTGCACCTGCGTGTCGGCGTCGTCGCCGCTATCGCCGCGACCATCGTGTACGACGTGATCCGCGTCATCATCGCCAACATCGACCCGGCCCGGATCAGCCCTTTCGAGGCGTTCCGCGCCTTCGGTATCGGGCTCGTCGGTGAAGGGCTGACCGACGGTGCGCTGTTCGCCGTCGGGGTCGGGGTCCACGCGTTGAACGGCATCACATTCGGTGTCGCCTACTGCCTGCTGTTCGGCCGGCGCGGCCCGCTCGCCGGGGTCATATGGTCACTGGCGCTGACATTGTTCCAGGTCGGCCTGTACCCGGGCTGGCTGGACGTCGCCGCCTACCGGCCGTTCGTGACCATGTCGGTCGTCGGCCACATCGCCTACGGTGTGGTGCTCGGCTGGATCTGCCGACGGATGCTCCAACGAGCCGATGCCGGCGCTCCGTCCGAAGCCACTGACGACCGGAGCTGAACCATGCCGGGCGACGCCACGCCGCCACCGCCACCCGCACCAGCGGCAGCCTCAGAGCCGTCTGCGCCCAAGCGCCGCTTCGGCGACGAGCTGCGGCGACGACGTGATGCCGCGCACTTCATGGTCCTGCGCGACCTGCTCCTGATCGACGGACTGCCGGGGCGTCGATGGACGGCGGCAGCCGCAGTCGTCGTGGTCACCGGACTGTTCTCGCTGGCACGGCTGGGCATCAGCGACATCCAGACCGAATCGCCGATCGCGCTCGTCGCGCTGCTTGCCATCGGGATGATCGGCCAGCTCGCCGGCATCGTGGCAATGGTTCTGCACATCCTGTTCGACCTCGGCCGCTCGCTGGGCGATCCGTTGATCCAACGCGCCGTCGGCTGGTGGCTCGTCCTGCTGCTCGTCGTGGTCATCCCCGGCATGCAACGGCGCTTGGCGACCATCATGCTCGACCATACGCGGACCGCGAAGTTCGGCTGGCCCGGCGTCGCCGCCGCTTCGACCGTGTTCGTCGGCGCGCTCGCCTATCTGTGGCTGATGCTCGCGCCATACGTCGTGCGTGGCGTGTTCCGGTCGAGCCCATCGGTTGCTGCTGTCGAGCCGCTGCAGGATCAGACCTGGCTGATCACGATCGCCGCCGGGCTCATCGCCGGAGTGATGGTGCTCACGGTCCAGCGCACCGCAGGCGTCAGCCCGGACGTTCCCCTGCTCTCCGGGGGCCGGTTCGCCGCCGGCTGGTCCGGGATGGCCCGCCGCGCCATCGTGCTGGTCCTCATCCTGATCGTGTTCCGCGGGCTCATCTCCTCGTGGCTCGACATTGTGATCCTCGTCGGAGCGATTGCCGCCGCCGAAGCGGTCGCCCTGCTGCTGCTCGCCCGCGAGGAGTTGTTGGCCAACTTCCTGCGTGTCCCGCTCGCAATCCGGATGGCCGTCGCGATCGCTGTGTCGTGGATCTTCGCGTACGGATTCATGCAGCAGCTCTATGAACCGGTCGCCGGGTCCGAGTTCTTCCCGATCATCGCTTCGATGGCCTTCGGCCTCTTCGTCGTGAGGATTGCGGCGGTGACGCGTCCCGGCCCGGTTCCGGTCCTGCATCCCGACATCGTGCGTGAGTTCCGTGCCGAGCTGGCCGCGGCCGTTCAGGCCGCCCCGGCAACCCCAGCCGCCACGGTCCCCGCAGCGCCGGCAACCGCGCCCTCACCGCCGGCTTCGGCGCCACACGCGCCGTCGTCTGCGCCCGAGTCACCTCCCGCGCCACCGTCGGCGCCAGAAGCACCGCCTGCGCCACCGCCCGCGCCACCGTCCACGCCCGAGTCACCGCCCGCGCCTCCCTCGACTCCGCCGACCTCGCCACCACCGGCGCCACCGAGCGACGAATCTCGGGGAGGTTCCGGGCGGTCCGGCACCGCCGGCGCGATCCTTCTGGTGGTCGGCGTCACCGGCGGACTGCTGGTGTTCGGCGCGGAGCCGGCGGCCGCCCACGACTGTTCCGGCCTGTTCGACTGTGTTCGCACCGCCGGCAGCCGGACCGCTGGAGCGGCTGCCGCAGCCGCAGCGGCGGCTGCGGGCTGGGCATCCGGGGCGTTTGGCGGGGGCTCGAGCAGCTCCGGGGGGGCCGGGGGATCAGGCGGATCAGGCGGATCCGGAGGCTCCGGCGGTTCGGGTGGGTCCGGGGGGTCCGGGGGTTCCGGGGGTTCTGGAGGGTCCGGCGGCTCCGGCGGCGATCCGAGCCCACCAGGTCCCGGTGACGTCGCCACCGACATGGCCGACTCCGCCTTCGGCGAGGCCGGCGACCAGCTGACCGACAACGTGTTCAACCCGAAGAAGCGCGACTGGTCCCGCTGGTTCGACATCCGGGTGCGACCCAAGCTGCCGGGCAACCCTCTTACCGACCTGCTGAGCGAAGACGGGGCACGCGCCCAGGGCGGGCTCATGGAGACGTTCGCCGAGATCGGCCGCCGTGACCACTACGACCTGGCGAGCGAGAACGCCGACTTCGAGGGCTACTACGAGGACCGCCAGAAGCCCCCGCTCGAGAGCCACCAGGACCGCCAGGCGGAATCCGGCGGCGACGACGAGCCCGGCGCGTTCGAACGCGCGAAGGACTGGCTCAACGACAAACTCGGCCGGGGCGACAGTGACGCCGGTGCGGAGGATGAGCCGAGTGCCGCCGACCGGCTGGACAGCGCCCAGGAGTCGCTCGACGAGGCCGAGCGGCTGCTCGAAGAGCTGCGGCGCCGGGAACGACGCCGGCTGGGACTCGACTGACCAGAGCCGATTCGGGTAGCTCGCCGGGGCCCGCGGGGCCGCACAACACCGCAGCCGAACGCTTCGGGGTCCTCGGCACACGGAATCTGGCGTCCGGTTGGTGCCGTACAGTGGTGCGCGCGTCGGCCTTGCACGCACCTCCGTGTCGACGCGGCCTAGCGAGTCCGTGATCCGGGTACCGCCGGCATCCAGTTGACGCCACCTTCGTGGCCGGCGTGCACCAACAGCAGTGGAGCGTCCGAACGTGGAGTGGGTCGAAGAGGCGGCGCGCCGCCGCACGTTCGCGATCATCTCGCACCCGGATGCGGGCAAGACGACGTTGACCGAGAAGTTCCTGCTGTACTCCGGCGCGATCCAACAGGCCGGGGCGGTCCAGTCCCGCAAGGTCGAACGCGCCACCGCCTCCGACTGGCTCGAACTCGAACAGAAGCGGGGCATCTCGGTCAGCTCGGCCGTGATGCGTTTCGAGCACGGCCGCCACGTGTTCAACCTGCTGGACACCCCCGGCCACCATGACTTCTCCGAAGACACCTACCGGGTGCTGTCGGGTGTCGACGCTGCGGTGATGGTCATCGATGCCGCCCGGGGCGTGGAACCTCAGACCGAGAAGCTCTACGCCGTATGCCGGCGGCGGGGCACGCCGATCATCACGTTCGTCAACAAGATGGACCGTCCGGTTCCCGATGCACTGGCGATCATCGACGACATCGAGGCAACCCTCCGCCTCGACGCCCATCCGGTGACCTGGCCGGTGATGCCCAACGGCACGTTCGCCGGGGTGGTCGACCGACGCGACAACCTCTACCACCGGTTCGAAACCGTCGCCCACGGCTCACGCACCGGCGCAGAAACCGCCCAGGCCTTCCGCGCCGACCTCGACGAGGCCGGGACGGCCGGCGACGAGCTGGCACTGCTCGATGAACTCGGCAAAGTCGTCGACGTCGATCGGTTCCTCGCCGGCGAGGCGACACCGGTGTTCTTCGGCTCCGCACTGGCCAACTTCGGCGTCCGGCTGCTGCTCGACGCGGTCGCCGAGTTCGCCCCTGCGCCAGGACCCCGGCCGACCGTGAGCGGCCAGGTGCGCACGTTGGCGTCGTCGTTCTCCGGCTTCGTGTTCAAGGTCCAGGCCAACCTCGACCCGCGACACCGCGACCGGCTCGCGTTCGTGCGGATCTGTTCGGGCCGGTTCGAACGAGGCACGCCACTCACCTGTGCCCGCAACGGCCGACGGGTGACCGCCAAGTACGCCCACCAGGTATTCGGACGGGATCGGCAGACCGTCGACGTCGCCTACCCCGGCGACATCGTCGGGTTGGTCAACGCCACCGACCTGCGGATCGGCGACACCCTCTACGACGGCGAGCCGGTCGAGTTCCCGCCGCTGCCGACGTTCACCCCGGAACGTTTCGCCACGGCGAGCCCGCTCGACCGTTCGAAGGTCAAGCAGTTCCGGCGCGGCGTGGAACAGCTCGACCAGGAAGGCGTCGTCCAGGTCCTTCGCCACGCCGACCTCGGCGACCAGGAACCGATGCTCGCCGCCGTAGGCCAGCTGCAGTTCGACGTAACCGCATGGCGGCTCGAGCACGAGTTCGGTGCCGCTGCCCGGCTGACTCCAGCGTCGTACGCCGAGGCGCGCGGAACCGACGACGCCTCCGCCACCGAGCTCGCCACCATGCGGGACGTGTCGATCTACCGGCGCTCCGATGGCGTGCCGCTCGCGCTGTTCCGCAACCGCTGGGTCGCCGAACGCATCGAACGCGACCATCCGGAGCTCACCCTTCAGCAGGTGCTGTTCGGCTGAGCGCCATCGTGTCGCGATGACGACGCGAGGCTCACTCCTCGTCGATCGAGGTCGGCCAGTCGTCCTTGAGCAGCCGCGACAGGCTCCGGTCGGCCAGCACACGGCCGCCGGTCTGGCAGCGGGGGCAGTAGTTCGTCTCGTTGTCCGCGTAGCGGATCCGTTGCACGGTCGCCTCGCACACCGGGCATGGCTCGCCGTACCGGCCGTGGACCGCGAACCCGTCGCGGAACGCGGTGACCTTTTCCGGAAACCCTTCGCCGGTCTGGTGCCGGAGCCGGTCCACCCAGGTGGCCAGCACCTCGCGCGTCGCCTCGTGGAGCCGCGCCACCTCGCTGTCGTCGAGCTGGTCGGTGCGGCGCACCGGCGACAGGCCGGCGGTGTGGAGGATCTCGTCGCTGAACGCGTTGCCGATGCCCGAGAACGTGCGCGGATCGGTCAACGCGCGTTTCAGCGTCCGCCGCTGGGCACGCAGCTGCGACATGAACGTCGCGAGGTCGACCTCCAGCGGCTCGACGCCGCCGGGATCGTGCTCGGCGAGTGCGGTCTCGCCACGCACCACGTGCAGCGACGCGCGCTTCTTCGTCCCGGCCTCACGCAGCAGCAGGGTCCCGCCGGGGGTGTCGGGGGCGTCGACCTGCGAGAAGTCGAACGCGGCCAGCCCGACCTTGCCGGGGATCGCCGCAGCCGGCTTCGCCCACGCCAGGCGACCGGCGATCATGAGATGCAGTACGGCGAACAACGCCTCGTCGCCGTCGTCGAACGCGAACACGAGGCGCTTGCCCAGCCTGCGTACGTCGGTGCACCGACGGCCGACGAGCGCGTCGAGGGGCGGGTCGACGGTCTTCAACAGCGAGATGCCGCGCACGCGCACCCCGGTCAGCGTCGCCCCGACCACCCGGACGCGCAGTGCGGACCGGTAGTCCTCGACGTCGGGAAGTTCTGGCATGGTGGAGGGATCGTCCCACCCCTCCAGCAGGCCCGCAAGGCGGGGTCGATCGTCCCTGGCTCGTTCGAGGGGCCCAGGAGTAGGTTCGCCGGGACTGAGCAGCACGACAACCGGGCGCAGCAAGACCGCCGCCTGCGTGGCCGGAGGAGGTCTGATGTCGTCACGACGGATCATCGAGACCACCGGACTGGTGAAGCGGTTCGGCCGGACGGTCGCGCTCGACGGCCTCGACTTCGCCGTCGCACCCGGTGAGATCCACGGGTTCCTCGGACCCAACGGCGCGGGAAAGACGACCGCCATCCGGGTCCTGCTTGGACTCCTGCGTCGCGACGCCGGTGAGGCCCGCCTGTTCAACGCCGACCCGTGGAAGGAAGCGGTCGCGCTGCACCGTCGCCTGGCCTATGTGCCCGGCGACGTCGAGCTGTGGCCCAACCTGACCGGCGGCGAGGCGATCGACCTGTTCGGGCGCATCCGCGGCCGCTACGACCGGCAGCTGCGTGACGAGCTGATCGCCCGTTTCGACCTCGACCCGACCAAGAAGGGACGCACCTATTCGAAGGGCAACCGGCAGAAGGTCGCCCTGATCTCCGCACTGGCCTCGGACGTCGAGCTGCTGATCCTCGACGAGCCGACCAGCGGGCTCGACCCGCTGATGGAGGCCGTGTTCCAGGACTGCATCCGCCAGGCGCGCGACGTCGGCCGGACCGTGCTGCTCTCGTCGCACATCCTCGCGCAGGTCGAGGTGCTCGCCGACCACATCTCGATCATCCGCCAGGGCAGGATCGTCGAGACCGGCACGCTCAGCCAGCTGCGCCACTTGACCCGGACCACCTTCACCGTCGCGATCGACGGGCCGGTCGATCGGCTCGCGGCACTGCCCGGCGTGCACGGCCTGGAGCAGGTCGACGGTCAGTTCCGCTTCGAAGCCGACGGCGACCGGATCGGCGAGGTGGTTGCCGCGCTCGCCGCACTCGGGGTCCACGAGATCAGCGCCCGACCGCCGACCCTCGAGCAGCTGCTGCTGCGCCACTACGGCCATGCGGGCGCCGGGCACCCCCGATGATGTTCTCCGCGTTCAGCGACACGAGCACCTGGCCCGATCAACGGACGCTCGACGCGCGCCTGGGGCCGGTCGGTCCGTGGTCGGCCACCGGACGGCTGCTGGGCTTCATGCTGCGCCGCGACCGGGTGCGAACCACGTCGTGGGCCCTCGGGTTCGCCGCCTTCGCGACCTACCTGACCGCCGCGATCCCGCTCGCCTTCGCCAGCGAAGAGGACCTGATCGGGGGTTCACAGCTGTTCGTCAGCCCGGTCGGCCGGATGCTGATCGGACCCGGCCACGGCCTGGATGCGCCGACCTACGCGCGGGTGGTCGGCAACGGTTACGGGCTGTACCTGATGCTGCTCGCCGCGCTCATGAGCATCCTGCTCGTCGGCCGCCACACCCGTGCCGAGGAGCACAGTGGCCGCGCCGAGCTGGTCCGCGCCAACGTTGTCGGGCGCCACGCACCGCTGACCGCGACGCTGGTGATGGTGGTGATCGTCAACGCCTTCACGGCCGCGGCGGTAGCCGCGGTGCTGGTCGGCAACGGCGGCTTCGACTGGCACGGCACGCTCGTCGTCGCCGCGTCCACCGCGCTGACGGGGGTGACCTTCGGGGCGGTCGCGTGCGTGACCGCCCAGCTCACTGCCTCGTCGAGGGCGGCGTCGGGCATGGCTGGCGTCGTGCTCGGTGTCGCGTTCGTGCTCCGGGCCGGCGGCGACATGGTGCAACTGGGCGGCAGCGCGCTGTCGTGGACCTCACCGCTCGGATGGGCGCAGCAGACGGCTCCGTACGTGCTCGACCGCTGGTGGCCGCTCGCCCCGATGGCGGCACTTGCCGGTGTCCTGACCGTGGCCGCGTTCACTCTGGCCTCCCGCCGGGACCTCGGCGGCAGCATGTTCGCGGTCCGGCCGGGCCGGGAGCGCGGGTCACGGATGCTCGGTTCGGCGCTGGGGCTGTCATGGCGACTGCAGCGACCGGCGATCATCGGATGGACCGCAGCGCTCATGGCCACCGGATTCGTGTTCGGCACCTACACCGAACCGATGGTCGACGCCGTCGAGGATCTGCCTGAAGTGTTCGTTGAGCTGTTCGGCGACACCGACGCGCTCGTCGCCGGCTACCTCGCCTACATGGTCACGTTCATGGCCTACCTCGTCACGATGTTCGCCGTGCTGTCGCTCATCGGTCTGCGCAACGAGGAAACCGGTGGCCGAGGCGAGCCGATTCTGGCCGCGCCGGTCGGTCGCGTCCGGTGGCTGGGCACCCACCTCGTCGTCGCAATCGTCGGGGTGGTCGTGCTTATGGCGGTCACGGGTGCCGCTACCGGCCTGGGGGTCGGCGCGGTCACCGGCGAGTTCGGACACGTCGCCGAGGTGACCCTCGCCCACCTCAACCAGGTCCCGGCCGTGCTGGTCGTGCTCGCGGCCGCCACGCTGTTGTACGGCTGGCTGCCACGTGCCGTGGGGCTCGTGTGGCTGTTCGTCGGCTACGGCTTCGTCGTCGGCAGCTTCGGGCCGATGCTCGACCTTCCCACAGCCGCCTACGACCTCTCTCCGTTCGAACACCCCGCCCAGCTGCCCCTCGAAGCCTTCGAGGCGCAACCGGCCGGGGTGCTCACCGCCGTCGCACTGGGCGGCTTCGTGCTCGGGCTGATCGGGTTCCGCCGGCGCGATATGCGTTCCGGCTGACGACCGGCCGCTGCCGACCGGCCGCTGCCGACCGGTCGCGGGGTCTGGCCTTCGTCAGGCCCGCTTTGCCGGCAGGCGTGCTGCCTGTCGCACTGCGGTGATGCCGCCGGCGATCATCCAGCCGATCCCCACCGGCACGATCACCATGCCGATGTCGGCGAGCGCATGCACGTAGGCCGCGACCAGCGACAGCACCGCTGCAACGCCGGCAACCGCTCCCCAGCGCACGAGCCAGGTGGGTACCCAGCTTCCCTTGCCAGCCAACGCGTAGAGCATGGGGCCGAACCCGATGATCAGTGCAGTGGCGACATGGTCGAGGTGCCAGGCGAACCAGCCCAGGGTCTCGCCGAGGAGCGCGTCACCTGCGGGAGCGACCACGACCACGACCGCGAGCCACGCCATGAAGCAGACGATGGCGGTCGCGGCGCCGAGCACTGCCGCAGTCGCCCCGAACCCGGCGAGACCCGTTCGCTGGCGACCGAGCAGTGCGAACCCGACGCCGGCGGCGCCCATCAACGTCGCCCCGACGATCCACAGGCTGAGGTTCGTCACGATGGTGGCGCTGCCGTTCACGGCATCGAGGTAGGCGGGAATCGTCCCGTCGTGCAGGGCCGGCGGGAGATCAGCCGCCGATCCCGTGGCGTAGTAGAAGGCTGCGCCGATGAGCATGATCACCGCACCCACAATTGCGGTGATGCCGGTCAGTCGCGTCGTCGAGGCGTCGGTTCGACGGCGATCAGCATGATCCCCGACCGACGATTCCGGTGTCGCGTCTGTCGGGGGTGTGCTTGCGGACATGACATCCTCCAGTCGGACGTTTCATAGAGCATGCAGCAAGTTCTACACGGTCTATGTGAATCTTGCAAGCTCTATGCAACCGATAGGGTGGTGCAACCGCTGCGAGAGGACGCGTGGTGTCCCAGGAAGGCCTCCGCTCCCGCCAGAAGCGCCTGGCCCGCGACGCGATCCTCGATGCGGTCGCACGGCACGTCGCCGACCGTGGCCTGTTCGACTTCTCCATCCCGGAGATCGCCCGGCTGGCCGGGGTCAGCCACCGCACCGTCTACAACTACTTCCCCAACCGCGACGCGCTGGTCGACGCGTTCTCCCAATGGGCCAACGACCGGATCAACGACGCGGCCGGCACCACGATGCCCGACCGGCTCGCCGACATCCCGACCGCCGCACGCCGATACTTCCCGGCGTTCAGCCAGATGTCAGGGATCGCTACCGCCTTTGCTCAGGTCGGGTCCGCGCCCGGAGCTTCGATCCCCGCCGACTACTTCGCGCGACGAGCCCGGTTCCGTGCCCTCGTCGCCGCCGAACTCCCCGACGCCGACGATCTTCAGGTCGACGCGATCGCCGGGCTGGTCGCGGTCCTCGCCAGCAGCCACACCTGGAAGCGGCTGACCACCGACCACGGCCTCGACGGTGAGCAGGCCGGCGTCGCCGTCGAGTGGCTGCTGCGCCAGCTCGTCGAGATGGTCCGCTCAGGCGAGCTCCCGGATATGGGGGACCTGCCGGATGGCGCAGCGGACGGCTGAGCCGGATGGCACGGCGGACGGCTTAGCCGGACGGCACGGCGGACGATTGGTCCGGATGTCCCGATGACGCAGACGCGAGCACCAGTCGTCCCAAGGACGTCGGCGACCCGGAACCGGCTGGCGACGCCGCTGTGCGAGACTCGGACGCATGGACACCTTCACGACGCCACCCGGCCGAACACCGCCGCGCACCGCGGAGCTGCTGGACGCCGTCATGGCCGCATGGGGCCGTGACACGGCCCGGGTTGACCTGCTCCTCGAGGAGCTCACCGACCGGCATCAGTCGGCAGCTCCGGCCGTCGAACACCGGCTCGCCGCGACGATTGGCAACCTGTGGTCACGGGGCTGGGCCCCAGCCGACGTGGTGCACCTCGTCGAACGTGCGCTGACCCGGCGTCACGCCGACGTCGCCGCCGAACACGTCGTCGCCGACGGCAACCGCCGAATGACGCATGGCCAGGCACTCCACCCCCGATGGCGCCGGCAGCTCGTCGACCTCGACGATCGATCGGCTGCCAGCGGAACGGCTTCGGCCACGCGACTGCACCGGGAGATCGAGCTCCTTTGCGTGCTCACCCGTCTGCCCGACGTGCCTCCCACGATGCCCGCCCCTGGACAGGCCTGGTCGGAGGCGCCCCCCGACGCCTCGGTCGACGCCGGCCTGTTGGCACGGGTGCGGGCACTGCTCGCCAAGGCGGAGTCCACCGAGTTCGAACCTGAAGCACACGCGTTCACGGCCAAAGCGCAACAGCTGATGGCCCGGCACGCGATCGATGAGGCACTGCTGCACAGCACCGGCGACGTCGGCGCACCTGCAGCACGACGCATCCACCTCACCGACCCGTATGCCAGCGCCAAGGTGTCCCTGCTCGCCGAGGTGGCCGGGGCCAACAGATGCCGGGTCGTCTACACCCGCTCCTTCGGCTGGGTGACCGCCTTCGGCTACGACGCCGACCTCGACACGCTCGAGGTTCTGGCGACGTCGCTGTTGACCCAGGCAACCACTGCGATGGTCCGGCACGGCGAGCAGCGTGACTTCGCCGGCCGTTCACGTACCCGATCCTTCCGGCATGCCTTCCTGCTCGGCTTCGCCCAGCGCATCGGCGAACGCCTGGACGCCGCAGCCGAGGAACAGGTGGCCGAGACCGCCGGCATCGACGACCGACTGCTTCCGGTGCTCGCCGCCCGTGACGTCGAGGTTCGCACCGCCGTGGCGGAAGCGTTTCCCGACCTGGGTCGGCACACGACGAGCGTGACCAACGGGGCAGGATGGGCCGCCGGACGGGTCGCGGGCGAACACGCCGACCTCGCAACCACCCGTCCGGCGCGCCTACGCTGAGGAAGATCGACGGACGACTTGTCTGACGGAATGGCGGCGCAGATCGAACCGCTGCGACCCACGGAGGGATTCGGCCGCCAGCTGGCGGCCGGGGCGGTTCTCGGCGGGCTTGCGTGGTGGATCGGCCAGCCGGGCGGGTCGTGGCGCGGCATCTCCGGGCAGGCGTGGATGGGCCTGGCGATCGCGGTCCCCGTCGTCCACCAGCTCGTCGCGGGGGTGGGCTGGCGACTCGAGCTGTTCCATCGATGGTTCACCCGCCGCTTCGGTGACCACGCGCTACGGGTCTACGGCACCGGATTCCTCCCGCTGTTGGCGTTGCGCCCGGTCGTCGTGCTGTCCGTGGCGATGTCGGACGCCGGCTCGCTGTGGCCGCCCGGACCGATCGCGACAGCATCGGCGGTGGCGCTTGCCGCGCCCGCCGTATGGACGTTCGTGTCGGTGGCTCGCTATTTCGGCATACGCCGTGCGCTGGGCGTCGACCACTTCGACCCGAACTTCGACGAACCGTTCGTGCGCCACGGGGCCTTCGCACTCGTGCCGAACGCGATGTACACGCTCGGCTTCCTGGCCCTGTGGGCCATCGCCGTCGCCGCCGGGTCCAGGAGCGCACTGGCCGCAGCGGCGTTCCAGCATGCGTTCATCTGGGCGCACTACCGCTGGATCGAACGGCCGGACATGCAGGTCATCTACGAGGGCCGGCCACTGCAATGACGCGGTAGCTGCCAGCCAGCCGACGACGATGAGGGCGAAGGGGATCGCTCCCCCTTGCGTCGCGTGTCGCCCCAGCCTGACCATGCGTGCGTTCATCCGTGCGTCGCGCCGCACGGATTACTCCGCAAGAACCGGGATGTCCCACACGGGACGGGGCAGCAGACTCCCCGCGGCGATCGAGGACCACTGCCCTCGCCCACCTGGAGGCGTCATGCACACCGCTCGCGTCAACCGAAACCGTCAGATGGGCGGTGTCGAGTGGGCACTGCTGGCACTCCTAGCCGTGCTGTGGGGCGGCTCGTACTTCTTCGTCGAAGTCGCGATCCGCCAGCTCCCTCCGCTCACCATCGTGGTCGCACGCGTGGCCTTGGGGGCCGTCGTCCTGCTCGTCCTTGGCCGCCTGACCGGACTGCGGCTGCCCACAGACCGGCGTCTCTGGGCCATGTTCGCGGTCATGGGCCTGCTCAACAACGTGATCCCCTTCACCCTGATCGCCTGGGGGCAGACCCACATCTTCAGTGGCGTGGCATCCATCCTCAACGCCACCACCCCGCTATTCACCGTCGCCATCGCCCACATGCTCACCGACGACGAGAAGCTGACCGGCAGCCGGCTCATCGGCATCATGCTCGGACTCGGTGGCGTCGCCGTCATGGTCGGATCCGCCACGATTCGGGCGCTGGGCGTGCAAATCGGTGCGCAGCTCGCCGTGCTCGCTGCAGCATGTTCGTATGCGCTGGCTGGCGTGTTCGGCCGGCAGTTCAACACGCGCGGCATCACCCCGATGGCGACCGCGACCGGCCAGGTCACCGCTTCCAGCATCCTGCTCCTGCCGGTGATGCTCATCGTCGATCGTCCCTGGCAGATGTCCCTGCCCTCACTGCCGACAATCGGTGCCCTAGTCGGGCTGGCGGCGCTGTCCACCGCCGCGGCCTACACCATCTACTTCCGCCTCCTGGCGTCGGCGGGCGCCACCAACTTGCTGCTCGTCACCTTCCTCATCCCCGTGACCGCGATCCTGCTCGGCATCAGCGTGCTGGGCGAGACGATCCTGCCACGGCATCTGGTCGGGATGATGCTGATCGGCTGCGGGCTCGCTGCGATCGACGGACGGCCATGGGACCTCCTCCGCCGTACCATCACCCTCTCCCCGACGCCCGCCGAGGTGCTGCCAGATGGCCGTTGATCCTCGCGAGGCATCGCCGCGGACACCCCAGCCGGCGCTGCGGTCCACCTCGACGGCTTCGGTCACCGAGACGGCCGGCGACCCGCGGTGGGCCGCAGTCATGACCCGTCAGCGATCGGCGGACGAGACCTTCGTCTACGCCGTTCGCACGACCGGCGTCTACTGCAGGCCCACCTGCTCGTCACGTCGGCCCCGGCCTGAGAACGTCGAGTTCTTCGATGCGTGGACAACGGCGGAGCACGCGGGCTATCGCAGCTGCAAGCGGTGCCAGCCTCACCTGCCCGAGCCGGACTCGGTGCCGGCAGTGGTCGCGCAGGCCTGCGAACGCATCCGGACCGCGGAACGTGAGCCTGATCTCGCAACCCTGGCGGGAGAAGCCGGCTACAGCCCGACACATTTCCAACGAGTGTTCAAAGCAGCCGTCGGCCTGTCACCGAAGCAGTACGCCATCGCCATCCGTACAACCCGGCTGCGCACCAGTCTCGTCCAGAACGCCACGGTCACCGACGCCATCTACGACGCTGGATTCCCCGCCGCCTCCCGCGCGTACCACCACGCCGACACCGGCATGACCTTCAGCACCTACCGCGACGGCGCACGCGGGGAGACGATCCGTCACTGCCATGCGGCCTCGAGCCTCGGGCCGGTCATGATCGCAGCCACCACCCGTGGCATCTGCATGATCGAGTTCGGCGATCCGGACCCTCTCCTGGCCGAGCTCCGGCGCCGCTTCCCCCACGCCATGATCGCCCCCGCCGATGACGCCCTGCAGCAGCTGGTGCAGAGCGTCCTCGAGCTCATCGACGAGCCATCCCGCGCCCGCGACCTGCCCATGGACATCCGTGGTACCGCCTTCCAACACCGTGTCTGGACCGCGCTGACCGATCTCCCCGCTGGCGAGACCATCAGCTACGGGCAGCTCGCGCGTCGACTCGGCAAACCCGGCGCAGCCAGAGCCGTCGCCGGTGCATGCGCAGCGAACACCCTTGCTGTCGCCGTTCCCTGTCACCGCGTGGTGAACGCCGAAGGCGAACTCGCCGGGTACCGATGGGGCATCGAGCGCAAGCAGGCCCTCCTCGACCGCGAGGCAGCCGCGGCACCGCCGCTACGCCGGTCCGAAGGTTGAGCGAACGGGAACTTGGGGGTAGCCGGTACGTCTCGACCGGAAGGTCGCCCGCTGACGTCGGTCGAGGGCTCCAGTGCGACCCGATGCTGAGGACGGAGATCGTGACGCGTCGAACACGCAAATCAGGAACGGTGGCGACGACAGCCGATTGATAACATAAGCAAACCCTTGAATTTGAATGAAAGAGGGTTGGTGGAGTCACGGGTTTCTGCATCGGGTCGCGCGGGCGCCTACGTGAAGCAGCCGAGCGGCTACGTAGCGTTCCTCCCCGCGCCGTTCCCTCCGGTGGACCTCGCGCTGTCACCGACCCTGATCAGCTCCCTCAGCCGGGCGGACCAGGCGCTCGCGCGGCTGGACCAGGTCGATCTTGGTCACGACCAGCACCAGCGGCAGGCCCGAGTCCCGGGCCTGGGCGAGGATCGCATCGTCGGCGGCCGTCCACCCGGTCGCGGGCACCAGCAGCAGGCCGAGGTCAGCCCCACCCAGCGCCCCGCTGATCGTCCGGTTCATCGCCTTGTTCAGCAGCTTGCGCGCACGCAAGTCCAGGCCCGGCGTATCGACCAGGATCACCTGGCAGTCCGGGCGCTCGACGATGCCCGTTATCGCATGCCGGGTCGTGTTCGGTCGCGGCGTGACGATGCTGACCTTCTCGCCGACGAGCCGGTTGACCAGCGTCGACTTGCCGACGTTGGGCCGGCCGGTGACCGCGACGAACCCGGAGCGGAAGCCGGTCATGCCTGGCCCTCCGGCGATGGCTTCTCCGTGCTGTCCAGGCTCGCCAGCGCAGCCGCGGCGGCGTTCTGCTCGGCCATGCGGCGGCTGCTGCCGGTGCCGCTGCATTCGAGCGCCAGGGCCGTCATCCGGCACCTGACCTGGAAGTGCTGGCGATGGGCAGGCCCGCTGACATCGGTCACCTCGTACTCGGGCGGGGTCAGCCCGCGGGCCTGCAGGTGCTCCTGCAGGCGGGTCTTTGGGTCCTTGCGCTCGGCATCGGCTGGCGAGACCGCGGCCAGGCGTGCCTCGAACGAGGCGGCAAAGGCGGCGAGATCGACACTGGTCTTCAACGTCCGGCGAGCCAGCAGGCGAACGTTCGTGAGCATGTTCCGAACCCGATGATTGAGCTCGCCAAGCAGGATCTCGGCGCGCGTCACCGCCGCTCGGAGATCCACCTCCGTTTGCAGGCGTTCGATGGCCGAGGCGAGGAGATTGGCATAGTTCTGCAGAAAGGCGACATC
>JBJHDB010000008.1:0-20949 GCA_050486325.1 Nitriliruptoraceae bacterium
TGCGTCCGAGCAGGGTCGACACCTCGGAACCGGCCTGCACGAACCGGAACACGTTGTCGACGAACAGCAGAACGTCCTGGCGCATCTCGTCACGGAAGTACTCGGCCATCGTCAGCGCCGACAGCGCGACACGCAGACGCACGCCGGGCGGCTCGTCCATCTGGCCGAACACGAGTGCGGCCTTCTCGAGAACGCCGGACTCCTCCATCTCGAGCAGCAGGTCGTTGCCCTCGCGGGTTCGCTCGCCGACCCCGGCGAACACCGATACACCACCGTGCTGCTGGGCGACCCGGTTGATCATCTCCTGGATGACCACGGTCTTTCCGACCCCGGCGCCACCGAACATCCCGATCTTGCCGCCCTGCACATAGGGCTCGATCAGGTCGATGACCTTGATGCCCGTCTCGAACATCTTCGCCTGCGGTTCGAGCTCGTCGAACGGAGGCGGGTCACGATGGATCGGCCAGCGTGTGTCCGCCTCGATCGCGCTCGCGTCGACGTCGAGCGGCTCACCGAGCACGTTGTAGACGTGCCCGAGGATTCCCGGCCCGACCGGCACCGTGATCGGCGCGCCGGTGTCGGTCACGGTTGCCCCGCGCACCACTCCGTCGGTGGGCTGCATGCACACCGCACGAACGCGGCGGTCACCCAGGTGCTGGGCGACCTCAGCGGTGATCGTGAGCGTTTCACCCTCGCTCAAGCGTTCGAACGTCAACGCCGTGTTGATGTCCGGCAGGTCACCCGGAGGGAACTCGACGTCGACGACCGGACCGATGACACGCACGATCCGCCCGTCGGCGGACGCGTCGCTGGCCTGGCCGTTCACCACGGTCTGCGTGGACATCTGCTGCTTCCTTTGTACTCGTGACGTGCGTTCAGCACGCCTCGCGTGTGGCCTCTACTCGCCGAGTGCCTCGGCACCACCGACGATCTCGGAGATCTCGGTGGTGATCTGTTCCTGGCGGGCCTGGTTCATGATGCGCGATAGTGATGCGGCAACGTCCTTGGCGTTGTCGGTTGCCGCCTTCATGGCGCGCTGACGCGCCGCGTGCTCGGACGCCGAGGATTCGAGCAGTCCGTGCAGGACCTTCGCCTCGACATACCTCGGGATGAGCCGATCGAGCAGCTCCTGCTGGTCGGGTTCGAACAGGAACTCCGGTGCGATCTCTTCACCGCCGCCGAACTCCTCCGGCTTTACCGGCAGCAGCTCCATGCGGACGGGTGCCTGAACGAGCGAAGACTTGAAATCGGTGTAGACCAGCCAGACCCGGTCGAGCTCGGCCTCGGCGAATCGCGACATCACGGTCTCGGCGATCAGCGACGCGTCGTCGATCACCGGAGCGTCGGACACACCCTGCCAGATCCGCTGTGCCCGCCGGCCGCGGTAGGCGAAGTACCCCGCGCCCTTGCGACCGATGACGTAGAGATCGACCTGGCGACCCGCCGACTCCTCCTCGCGAATGGTGCGTTCGGCGACCTTGAGCACGTTCGCGTTGTAGGCGCCCGCCAGTCCCCGATCGGAGGTGTTGACGATCACGGCGGTCCGTGCGATGTCGCGCTGAGTCAGCAACGGGTGCTGACGGACCTCGTTCGAAACGGCCAGACCCTTGATGACCTCGTGGATCTGCTCGGCGTACGGTCGTGCGGCACGAACCCGGCGCTGGGCACGCAGAATCCGCGACGCCGCGATCATCTCCATCGCACGCGTGATCTTCTGCGTGCTCTGGACCGACCGGATGCGCCGCTTCAGCTGCCGGATCTGGCCGCTACCTGCCACCTGCGCCTCCTTCGCGTTCCCGGCGGGAACTCCGGCCCGTGTTCATCGGGACAGTCGTTCCTACCGGGCCGTCCCGCCACGGGCATGCCGGGCGATACGGGCCGTGCGTCGTTGGGTCACTCCACCGATTCGCTGCTGGCAGCCATCGCGTCCCAGCCCTCGTTGGTCTCGTCTACCTCGGCAACCTCGCTCGGGGTGAAGGTCTCGTGGAACGCCGCGATGGCGTCGTTGAGCTCGGCCCGCAGATCGTCGGTCAGCTTTTCCGTCCCGAGCTTGTCGAGCAGCTGGCCGTACCGCGACTCGAGATAGTCGTGAAGCTCCCGCTCGTAACGCCGGACGTCGGTCAGGGGCAACTCGTCGAGCTTGCCGGACGTGACCGCAACAACCGACGCAACCTGCAACTGAACCGCCAGCGGCTGGTTCTCGGGCTGCTTCAGGATCTCCACCACGCGCTGACCGCGCGCGATCTGCTGCTGGGAGGCCTTGTCCAGGTCCGAACCGAACTGCGCGAACGCCTCCAGCTCACGGAACTGGGCGAGCTCGAGCCGGACGGTTCCCGACACCGCGCGCATAGCCGGGCGCTGGGCGGAGCCGCCGACCCGGGACACCGAGATACCGGCGTTCATAGCCGGGCGCACACCCTGGTAGAACAAGTCCGACTCGAGGAAGATCTGGCCGTCGGTGATCGAGATCACGTTGGTCGGGATGTAGGCCGAGACGTCGTTGGCCTTGGTCTCCACTATCGGCAACGCCGTGAGCGAGCCGCCCCCGAGGTCGTCGCTGAGCTTCGCGGCACGCTCGAGAAGGCGGCTGTGCAGGTAGAAGACGTCACCCGGGTACGCCTCACGCCCCGGAGGACGCCGCAGGAGCAGTGACAGCTGCCGGTAGGCGTCGGCCTGCTTCGACAGGTCGTCGTAGATGATCAGCGCATGCTCGCCGCGGTACATCCAGTTGGCGCCGATCGCGGCACCTGCGTAGGGCGCGATGTACTGGAACGGCGCCGGCGCCGACGCGGGCGCCGACACGACCGTGGTGTACTCCATCGCACCGTGCTTCTCGAGCGTGGCCACGACCTGGGCGATCGTCGAGCCCTTCTGGCCGATCCCGACGTAGATGCACTTGACGGCGTCGTCGGTTCCCCACAGGGACTTCTGGTTGATGATCGTGTCAACCGCGATCGCGGTCTTGCCGGTCTGGCGGTCACCAATGATCAGTTCGCGCTGGCCGCGGCCGATCGGCGTCATGACGTCGATCACCTTGATGCCGGTCTGCAGCGGCTCCTTCACGGGCTGCCGCTCGACCACGCCCGGCGCCTGGACCTCGAGCGCACGCTCGCCGTCGATGGCGCCGCGGTCGAGCGGGCCTTTGCCGTCGATGGGGCGACCCAGCGGGTCGACGACCCTGCCGAGCATCGCGTCGCCGACGGGCACTGACAGGACCCGTTCGGTGCGTCGCACCGTCCGGCCCTCCTCGATGCTTTCGGCACCGGCGAACACCGCCGCCCCGATGACATGCTCATCGAGGTTCATTGCCATGCCGAACACACCGTCGCCAAAGTCCAGCAGCTCGTTGGCGAGGGTTCCGGGCAGCCCGCTGATGGTGGCGATGCCGTCGCCGGTGGAGATGACCCTGCCGACCTGTTCAGCCGCCAGCTCGGGCTCGTAGCCGTCCAACATGCGCTTCAGCGCGTCGGCGACGTCCTCGGATCGGATCGTCAGATCTGCCATGTCGCTGTCTTCCTCGTGGTCATGGGCGGGCGTGTCCGCCCGGGCACGTGGTTGGTCACGCGTCGACGCCGGCGCGCAGTTCGTCGAGCCGTCGAACGACCGAGCCGTCGATCACGGTGTCACCGATCCGGGCACGCACGCCACCGACGACTGATTCGTCGACAACGAACTGGACATCGAGGGTGCGTCCGGTCGCCTGTTCCAGCGCCGCCTTGAGCGCCTGCCGGCGAGCCTCGTCGAGCTCGACCGCGACGAACACCTCGGCAAAGTCGTGATCACGCGAGGACGCGGCAAGCTCCGCGGCTTCCTTGGCCACGCGGGACAGCTCGGAGGCACGGTCGGCGGCGATCAGCATGGCGAGCACCGCGCGAGTCGTCGGATGCGCCACACGGAGCACGTCGGACTCGACGAACGCCAGCCGCGCTGCCAGCGGCAGGTTGGCGTCGACGAGCCGCTGGCGCAGCTCCTCGTTGGCGTCGACGGCGCGAGCCACCGTCAGCAGCTCGTCGGTGACCGCGTCGAGCGCGTCGTCAGCCTCGGCGAGCATGACCACGGCCCGTGCGTGGGCGCTGTGGCGTTCGGTCGTCATCGTGTCGCCTCAGTGTCTCGGTCGGTCACGTGCGGGCTCTTCGGACGGGTGTTGCTCCGCCCGTGAACCGCACGCGTCGGCTCAGGTCGGCTCAGTTGGTGCTGGACAGGCGCTGGATGTACTCGTCGACGAGGCCTTCGTGCGTCGAGGAGTCGAGTTCGCGTCCGACGATGCGGGACGCGAGCTCGACCGACATCGCACTGACCTGGCCGCGCAGCTCCTGCACGACCCGGTCCCGCTCGGCCGCCACATCGGCACGTGCACGCTCGACGATGGCCGCGGCTTCGGACTCGGCCTTCGCCACGATGTCGGCACGCACCTGTTCCGCGGCGGTCTTGGCCTCCTCGACGATCCGGTTGGCCTCACCGCGAGCATCAGCGATCGACTGCTCGTAGCCGCGGCGGGCCTCCTCGGCCTCGTTCAGTTTGGCCTCGGCCTCCTCCATCCGTCCCTGGATCGCCGTGCGACGCTCGTCGAGCATCGCGTTGGCGCGCGGGAAGACGAACTTGGCCATGATCAGCATCAGCAGCAGGAACGCCACGAGGCCCCAGATGAGCTCCGAGGTGTCCGGCCAGAGCTGGATGCCGTCGTCGGCCGCTACGAAGAGCAGGTTCATGGTGGCTCCTAGATCGCGAACGCGAGCACGAATCCGAGCAGCGCGAGCGCTTCGACCACGGCGATGCCGATGAACATCGTGGTGCGGACCTGACCGGCGGCCTCCGGCTGCCGAGCCATTGCCTCGATCGCCTTGCCGATCAGGATTCCCAGCCCGATGCCCGGACCGAGCGTTGCGAGTCCGAAGACGAGGCCGTTCCCGAGGTTCTCCATCTGGTTCCTCCTAGGTGGCGACGGGTCGTCGCCGTGTTCTGTCGAGATCGTGCGTGGACACTCAGTGCGCCGGCTCGACCGACGAACTGATGTAGACGGCGGTCAGCATCGTGAAGATGTACGCCTGCAGCCCGATGATGAGCAGCTCGAAGCCGAACACCAGCGGGCTGATGATCACGGCGAACACGCCCAGCGACCAGCCGACCGGCATGGACGGCAGGAAGATGTGGGCGGTGACCAGTGTGATCACCACCAGGATGTGGCCCGCGACCATGTTCGCGAACAACCGCACGGCGAGCGTGAACGGTCGCAGCACCAGGTTCGACACGAGCTCGATCGGGGTGAGGATCACGTAGAGGACCTTGGGCACCCCGGGGGGGAACGCAAGCTCCTTGAAGTAGTGGAAGAAACCCTGTTCCTTGATCCCCACACCGACATAGACCAGCCACGCGATGCCGGCGAGGAACATCGGCCAGGCCGCGCGTGAAGTCGGCGGGAGCATCAGGAACGGGGTGATCTTGGCCACGTTCATGAAGAACACGAACACGAAGAACGTGGTGAGCAGAGGCACGAACTTGGTGCCCTTGGGACCGATGATGTCCACGGCGATCTGGCGAACGAAGTCGATCGCGACCTCGCCGATGTTCTGCAGCTTGCCCGGAACGAGCGCGGGGTTGCGGAAGGCCAGGACGAAGATCGTGGCGCACACCAGGGTCATGAACCAGGCGATGAGGATCGTCCGGTTGATCGACAGGTCGAGGCCCGCGACGTTCAGCTCCCAGATGGCGGGGAAGTCGAACAACGCGTTGATGTCGTCGAGGACTCCGTCGAACTCCCCGCCCCATTCGGCGGCAGCGAACACGTGGGTCACAGCGATCAGCTCCGTGTAGCGGTTGGAACGGTACGGCGGGCGGCGTCGGCGTCTACCCAGTACAGCTGAGGCGTGCGCGTGAGTGCCCGCAGCTCGTAGGCCAGCGTGACCACGACGGCCACGGCGGTGGCGCCTGCCAGGCTCGTCCGGTCCAGCCACGCTACCTGGGCCAGCGAGACCAGTACGACGGCGTACAGGGCCAGCCGCGCGAAGGCTCCGCCGACGAGCACCGCGAGTGCCGTGCCGGGGGCATGGTCGGCGACCCGCGACAACAGCCATGCCGAGCCACCGAACAGAACGGTGACGAGGCCCACGCCGACGAGCGCGCCGACCACACCAGGCGAGCC
This sequence comes from Nitriliruptoraceae bacterium, assembly GCA_050486325.1. Classification (GTDB taxonomy): domain Bacteria; phylum Actinomycetota; class Nitriliruptoria; order Nitriliruptorales; family Nitriliruptoraceae; genus JBJHDB01. Next base: position 6,140 of record JBJHDB010000008.1, read on the forward strand.
GGCCACGAGTGAGGCGGCCACAGCCACCAGGACCGCGGTGACGAGCAGCGAGATCATGGTGCCGCGCAGCAGCGCACGTGCGTCACGCGCGGGTCCGTCAGTGCGCACGGGCATGCTCCCCGTCGGGTGTCGCCGTGGATTCCCTGGCCCGCTCGGCGGCAACCTGCCGCTCGCTGCGCAGCCAGATCAGATACAAGCCGGCAGCGTTTCCGATGAGGGCACCGATCACGAGCAGCCACGGCTGGGTCCCCAGCGCGCGGTCCGCGAACCAGCCGATGGCGGTCCACGTCAGGATCGCAGCGATCAGCTCGACTCCCATGACCGAAGCCTGGTCGATCCCCGTCCACAGGCCGCGACGGTCGGCAGCAGCCGACGATCGCGGGTCGTCCGGAGTGGTCGCAGGCACCGTCTGTCCTCGTGCGGGTCACCGCGTGCGCATGGCGCTGGTCGGCATGGTCGTGAGAGGCGTCGTCGACGCGGCCGATCACTGGCTCGGGGCATCGGGTGCCGCACGCTAGCAAGGGCGTTCACCGGGTGCCAAAGCCCGCCCAACCGGGTGCGCCGAGCGCGCCTCGAACTATCCGGCCGGGGCGCAGAGCGCGCCTCAGCCTGCCCGGTCGGCCGGCTGACGAAGCGCCCGTTCGGCTGCGCTCGGCAGTTCACGCGCGCCGACCATGGTGACCACGAGGCCGACCGCCACCGTGCCGATCACCCACGGAACGACTCGCGACATCGGCATGAACGCCGGCCCGACCGAGCCGAAAGCCACCACCGCCGACCAGTAGTAGAGCACCAGAACCGCCTGCCGGTGCGTGTGGCCGGCACTGACCAGCAGGTGGTGCAGGTGTCCACGGTCACCGACCGCGATGGGCTGACCCTGCACGAGCCGGCGCACCACGGCAAACACGGTGTCGAGGAACGGCACCGCCAGGACCAACGCCGGCACCAGGAGCGGAATCGCCCCGGTGAAGTCGGCAGACGAGGGCGCGGTGGTCCGGCCGACGTAGGCAACACCGGCGGCACCCAGCAGCAGGCCGAGCAGCATCGCACCCGTATCGCCCATGAAGATCCGTGCGGGGTACCAGTTGTGCACCAGGAAGCCCAACGCCATCCCGGCCACCATCGCGGCGACGAGTGTGGCCGACGTCGGTATCGCATCGACCGCGCCGGCCGGCTGTGTCCGCATCGCGAACGCGAAGAACGCCACCGCGCCGATCGCGGCGACGCCCGCGGCGAGCCCGTCGAGCCCATCGATGAGGTTCAGCGCGTTGATCATCACAACCAGGGCGATGATGGTCAGCGGCAACCCGAGGTCAGCCGACAATGCGACGATCTCGACGCCGGGGATCCAGAAGTAGACGAGTTGGACACCGAACAGGACCACACCGAGCGCGGCGAGGATCTGGCCCGCAAGTTTGATGGTCGGTGGCAGCACGACCACGTCGTCGATGAGCCCCACCGCCACGATCACGCCGACACCGACGAGGAGCGCCAACGGCTCCGAGGTCGTCGTGAACAGGGGCCGGAACACCGGCAGAAGCCATGCGGCGCCCATCGCGGCGAGAAACCCGCAGAGCATGGCTAGCCCGCCCAACGACGGGACACGTCGACGTTCACCGGTACGCGCGTCCGTCGACTCCTCCAGCATTCGCAGGCGCCGCGCGAGCCGTGCGATGAGCGGCGTGACCAGAGTGGTCACCAGACCCGCGGTCAGCGCGACGGCCAGGTGCGCCAGCATCTCAGGCGGAGCCCGGACGGGGGTACGCGGGGAATCTTGCGACGAGCTCGGCGACCTCGCCTCTCACCCGAGCGACGTCGTCGTTGCTGCCGGTCGCCGCCAGGTCGATCAGCTCGGCGACACGGGACAGTTCGTCGACACCCATTCCCTGGGTCGCCACGCTCGAGGTACCCGCTCGGATACCGGAGGCGACCGCTGGGGGGTTGGTGTCGAACGGGATCGCGTTCTTGTTGAGCACGATGCCGGCCGCATCACAACGCGATTCGGTCTCCGCTCCGGTCAGGCCCTTCGGGGTCACGTCCGCCAGGAACATGTGCGTGTCGGTCCCGCCCGAGATGACGCGGAAACCGCGGTCGGCCAGCCCGGCGGCCAGCGTTCTCGCCGTGTCGAGGATGCGCTGGCAGTACTCCTTGAACCCCGGGTCCATCGCCTCCTTGAGCGCGACCGCCTTGGCGGCCACCACGTGTTCGAGCGGCCCGCCCTGCGTGCCGGGGAACACCGCCTTGTCGATCGGCTTCGCCCACTGCTCGTTGGTCAGGATGATCGCGCCACGCGGCCCGCGCAGCGTCTTGTGGGTCGTGAACGTGATGATGTCGCAGTACGGCACGGGCGAAGGGTGCACGCCGGCGGCGACGAGCCCGATGAAGTGGGCGGCATCGCACAGCAGCACAGCCCCGACCTCGTCGGCGATGGACCGGAACGCGGGAAAGTCCAGTTGGCGGGGATAAGCGGACCATCCCGCGATGATCATCTTGGGCCGGTGCTCGAGCGCCAGCGCCCGAACCTGGTCCATGTCGATGGTCTCGGTGTCTTCGGTCACACCGTACGAGATGATGTCGAACCACTTGCCGGAGAAGTTGATCGGCATGCCGTGGGTGAGGTGCCCTCCGTGCGGCAGCGACATGGCCAGCACCTTCTCGCCGGGGCTGACCGCGGCGAAGTACGCGGCGAAATTGGCGCTGGCGCCCGAATGCGGCTGGACGTTGGCGTGGTCGGCCCCGAACAACTGCTTGGCCCGGTCGATGGCCAGCTGCTCGAGCGGGTCGACCGCCTCCTCGCAACCGCCGTAGTAGCGCCGTCCCGGGTATCCCTCGGCGTACTTGTTGGTCAGCACCGACCCGTTGGCCGCCAGCACCGCCGGCGAAGCGAAGTTCTCGCTGGCAATCAGCTGCAGCTTGTTGCGTTGGCGTTCCAGCTCGACCAGTAGGCCTTCGGCGACCTCGGGGTCGGTGCTGCGCAGTTCATCGAAATCCGGACCCCAGAACGTGTCCACCGTGGCTCCAGTGCGCATGGCGCGTCGATACGGATGTGCATCGCGCAGGCTACCGGTGACGGTCCTGCACGTCCGTGTGTCGGCGCGCGGCCTCGATCGGGTCGAGGGCCCCGGAGGCGACCGCCAGCACGTCGTTGGCGTCGAGATCACCGGCGCGCAAGACCTCCGGATCCGCACGCGAGACGTCGACGATCGTCGACGGCGCGCCGCCGGTGCGCGGACCGTCGTCCAGATAGCAGTCGACCGTGTCCCCCAGCTGGGTCCGCGCGTCGTCGACGGTGGTTGCGGGCGGACGGTTCGAGATATTGGCGCTGGTGACCGCGAGCGGCCCAACCGCCCGGATCACCGCCAGCGCGACGTCGTCGAGCGGCATGCGCACCGCGACGGTGCCACCGTCGCCGCCGAGGTCCCAGCGCAGTCCCGGCTGGGCGGCGACCACCAGCGTCAGGGCCCCCGGCCAGTAGGCGGCCATGAGGCGCTGTGCGGATTCGGGGACGTCCGGACAGAGCCCCGGAACCTGCTTCGGCGTGTGGACCAGCACCGGGAGGGGCACCGTCCGGTCGCGTTGCTTGGCTTCGAAGACCCGTCGCGTTCCACGCGGGTCGAACGCGTCCGCCGCCAGGCCGTACACGGTGTCGGTCGGCATCACCACGAGGCGACCCGACCCCAGGACCCGGGCGGCGGCGGCCACGGCCGTGTCGCGATCCTCCTGTGCGAGATCGAACACCTGCGTCACCTGTGTCCCTTTCTGCCACCGACACCAGCGGGAGCGGAAACGGGCGCGACCTCACCACTGCTCGCCTCGCCCCGGCGCGCCACGAGCACCCTGGGTCGTCCGGTGAGGTCGTCGCGGATGTCGATTCCGGTCAGTCCCGCTGCGGCGGCCGCGGCCGCTGCGGCCTCGGCTCCTCGGGAGTCGATCTCGACCAGGAGCGCGCCACCGTGCCGCAACCACACGACCGCGTCGTCCACCAGCCGGCGCACGACCTCGTCACCGTCCGGCCCTCCGATCAGGGCGTGGATCGGATCGTGGTCACCGACCTCGGGCTCCAGCTCCGCCAGGTCCGCCGCCGGCAGGTACGGCGGATTGGCGATCAGCACGTCCAGAGTTCCGCGCCAACCGACGTCGATCTGCTCGAGCAGGTCGCTCCGCACGACCTGCACCACGCCCGCCCCGCGCAGGCCCGGGCGTTCGCGGTCGCCAAGCTTGGCGCGACGGCTTCGCGGCGCATCACGGTGCGCAGCGGGTGCCACGGCGAGGTTGTGACCAGCGAGGGCGACCGCCTTCGGGTCGATGTCGGCGGCCACGAGTTCGATCGGCGTGACCGCTTCGAACAACGCACGCGCGACCGCCCCGGTTCCCGTGCACACCTCGACGACACGGGGGCACTGCCCGCGGTCGACGACACGTCGGGCGGCGGCGATCGCCAGCGAGGCGAGCACCTCGGTCTCGGGCCGCGGCACGAACACGCCCGGGGCGCAACGCAGCTCGTGACCCATGAAGCTCGTCGTACCCAGTATCAGCTGCAGGGGCTGCCGCGCCGCACGTCGCCGCACCAGATCGGCCAGCCGGGCCCCGTCACCGGTGAAAGTCGCCGCTGGGTGGCGCAACGGATCACGGCCGTCGATGTTCTCGACGAGCCACCGGGCGTCCACCGCCGCCGAACGGATGCCATTGGCGGCGAGAACCGCGGCCACTGAACGCTCGACCTGGGCAAGTGGCTCGCCGGCGACCCGCAGGTCCCCGGTCAACGGCGCGCCGGATACGGCGGCCGGCCGGGTCGGCGCCTCACTCACGACGCCTCCTCACCGTCCATGGCGGCAAGCTTGACCGCACGTTCCGCCCGCCGCAGCTCGTCGACCAGCTCGTCCAGGTCGCCGGCCAGGACGTCGTCGAGCGCGTGGGTGGTGAACCCGATGCGATGGTCGGTCACCCGGCTCTGAGGAACGTTGTAGGTGCGGATCTTCTCGGCCCGGTCTCCGGTGCCGATCTGACCCCGCCGTGCCGCCGAACGCTCCGCGGCACGGCGTTCCTCCTCGAGCTGGAGCAGCCGTGCCCGCAGGATGCGCATCGCCTTGTCACGGTTCTGGTGCTGGGACTTCTCGTCCTGGCAGGCGATCACCGTGCCGGTCGGCAGGTGGGTGATGCGAACCGCGGAGTCCGTGGTGTTCACGCTCTGTCCGCCCGGCCCCGACGAGCGGAAGACGTCGATGCGCAGCTCGGCCGGGTCGATATCGATCTCGACCTCGTCGGCGACGGGCAGCACCGCCACGGACGCGGTCGACGTGTGGATGCGCCCCTGTGACTCCGTGGCGGGAACACGCTGCACCCGGTGGACCCCCGACTCGTGCTTGAGGTGCGCGAACGCACCGGTCCCCGAGATTTCGAGGATGGCCTCCTTGACGCCGCCGACCCCCTGCACCGACTCGGTGACGATCGCGGCACGCCATCCGTGCCGCACCGCATATCGCAGGTACATGTCCTTGAGCTCACCCGCGAACAGTCCGGCCTCGTCACCACCCGCAGCGGCACGGATCTCGACGATGACATCGCGCTCGTCGTGCGGATCGGCCGGGATCAACGACATCCGCAGCTCGTCGGCGAGTACGGCGAGCTGCTCGTCGAGGCGGTCACGCTCGTCGACCAGCTGCGCCCGGTCGTCGCCGGACGTCTCGTCGATCAGTTCCTCGGCTGCGCGACGGTCCTGATCGAGCACCCGCCAGCGCCGATAGGCGTGGACGATGCCGGACAGTTCGGCGTGCTGCTTGGCGAGCTCGGCGTAGCGACGGCCGTCGGCGCCGATGGCCGGGTCAGCGAGCTGCGCCTCGAGGTCGGCGAACCGCGCCTCCATCGCATCGAGTTGTTCGAACACGTCTGGTCCTCACCGGGTCTGGGTCCTGCACGGTCGGTGACCGTCCCGGCTAGGCCCCGTCGCGCCGCTCCAGGCCGCCGTCGGCGCCATGCGCGGTTGCGTCGGCGCCGTCGACCTCCGCGGCCGTGCGTACCTCGGCCGCATGCAGCTCGACGGGAAGGCCATCGTCGGCCAGCGTGATCGGGCTCGTCAGCGTGTCGGTCACGCGACCCTCACGCTGCTCCGGAGGCACGACGGCCTCGAACGCGCGAATCGCCACCTCGACCTGGGTGTCGTCGGGCTGCTTGGTGGTGATCAGCTGAAGCCACAGCCCGGGCTTCATCACCGCCCGGACAAGCAGGTTGTCTCCGTACCGGGCGCCGATGCGCAGCCCTTCGTAGGCAAGGCCTGCAACGACCGGCAGGAGCACGATGCGCAGCACCACGTGGTAGACGACCGCTCCGAACCAGCCGATGCCTTCCGGCGGCGGCACGAGCACCCCGCCGATCGTGTAGACGACGATGGCGAGCAGCATCACGAGAATGAGGAAGTTGGTGCCGCACCGCACGTGCAATGTCGAGTACTTCTGGACATTGGCGGGGGCGAGCACCTCGTCGTGCTCCCAGGCGGCGATCGTCTTGTGCTCGGCGCCGTGGTACTGGAATACGCGGCGAATGTCCGCCATGAGCGAGATCGCCCAGAGGTAGGCGAGGAAGATCGCGATGCGAACCACCGACTCGACCAGGTGGAACCAGACGCCGTCGCCCATCACGTCACCGATGAGCGCGTCGACGCCCTTCGTCCCCGCCGAGGGCAGGAAGATGAAGATGCCGATGAACACCAGCAGTGCCAGTGTCATCGATGCGCCGACAGCACCGGAGCTCATCGGCTCCTCGTCTTCAGGCGCGGCACGACGAGCGGAGATGCCCAGCGCACGCATGCCGATGGCCAGCGAGTCGACCAACGCGTAGCAGCCGCGGACCATCGGCCACCTCAGCGACCTGCGCCGCTGAGGCAGGTCGGACACGGGATGGCACTCCAGCCAGATGTCGTCACCCGGCCGCCGCACCGCGACCGCCCAGCGGTCGCGGCCCCGCATCATCACCCCTTCGATGACCGCCTGGCCACCGTAGTAGTGGGGTGCGAGCTCCATCGCGTCGGCATCGGTCGGATCGGGCTCGTCGATGTCGGACACGTCACGCTCGCTGGTGGTAGTGGACGGCGGGGGACCGCGAACCGTTCGGCCCTACTGGCCCGACTTCTCCAGGCGGCGGCGGAACCGGTCCACACGGCCTCCGGTGTCGACCAGCTTCTGCTTGCCCGTATAGAACGGGTGGCACTGGTTGCACAGCTCCACGGTGATGCTGGGCACCGTCGCGCGCGTCTGGAAGCTGTTCCCACAGGAACAGGTCACGGTGGCGTCGGCGTACTCGGGGTGGATTCCCTGCTTCATCGTCTGCGAGCTCCGAAAGGCGTGGTCACGAAAGGTCGAGGGCGAAAAGTCTTGCGATGGAACACGGGCAGGGGCTTCTGGCGCACCCGGAAGCGGTGACCGAAACTCCGGCCGACCCGGATCGTCGTCGAAAACCGCAAGGTACCAGCCGCTGCGGGACCTCACTGGAGGTTGGACTTCGCGATCATCTGCAGGAACTGGCTGTTGGACTTCGTCGCCTTCAGCTTGTCGATCAGCAGCTGCAGTGCCGCCTCGGCGTCCATCGTCGACAGCAGTCGTCGTAGCTTCCAGATCGTGGCGAGCTCGTCGGCCTCGAGCAGCAGCTCCTCGCGACGGGTACCCGACGACTGGATGTCGATCGCCGGGAAGATGCGCTTCTGCTCCATGCGACGGTCGAGGCGCAGCTCCATGTTGCCCGTGCCCTTGAACTCCTCGAAGATGACCTCGTCCATCTTCGAGCCGGTGTCGATCAGCGCACTGGCGATGATGGTGAGGCTTCCACCCTCCTCGATGTTGCGCGCGGCGCCGAAGAACCGCTTCGGGGGGTACAGCGCGGCCGAGTCGATACCGCCCGACAGGATCCGCCCGCTGGCCGGTGCTGCCAGGTTGTAGGCACGACCGAGCCGGGTGATCGAGTCGAGCAGGATCACCACGTCCCGGCCGGTCTCGACCAGGCGCTTGGCGCGCTCGATCGTCAACTCGGCGACCTGTGTGTGGTCCTCCGCGGGACGGTCGAACGTCGACGAGATCACCTCACCCTTGGTGGACCGTTCGAAGTCGGTGACCTCTTCGGGCCGTTCGTCGACCAGGAGCACCATCAGGTGCACCTCGGGGTTGTTGGCCTCGATGGCGTGAGCGAGCTGCTTGAGCACGGTCGTCTTGCCGGCCTTGGGCGGTGAGACCAGCAGCCCGCGCTGGCCCTTGCCGATCGGCGCGATCATGTCGACCAGGCGCATCGCGATCGGGGACTTCTCCTCGGTCTCTAGACGGAGCCGTTCGTCGGGGAACAGCGGGGTGAGGTCCTTGAACTCGACCCGCTTCGCCGGTGCACCGTCCTGCGAGACGGGCTGCCCCTCGATCGTGTCGACCCGTGCGAGCGCGGGGAACTTGTCGTTGTTCTTGTTGCGGCGGATCGGCCCACCGACACGATCGCCGCGACGCAGGTCGAACCGGCGCACGAAGGACTGGGAGACGTACACGTCCTTGGTGCCCGAGAGGTATCCGGTCACCCGGAGGAACCCGTATCCCTCGGGCAGGAGGTCGAGGACCCCTTCACGCACCTCGGCGTCGTCGAGGTTCTCCTGCTGCTGTCCCGAGCCGCCCTGTCCGCCACGGCCCTTGCGACGTCGATCCCGCTTGGCCCGGTTCTGCTGGTCGTCGCCCTGGCCACCGCGCTGCTGGCCGCCCTGGCCCGACTGGCCACCCTGGCCGCCCTGGCCCGACTGGCCACCCTGCCGGGACTGACCACCTTGCCGGGACTGGCCACCCTGGTTCGACCGCTCCCCTTGATCCGACCGGTTGGCGCCACCCGACCGGCTGTCCGCACGGCCGCCGTCAGCGGACGTGTCGTCGTCGGCCTCGGACGGCGAGCCCGACTCGGCGCGGGCCGAGGTCTGCGCATCTGCCGCGCCGCGGGATCGCTCGGCACCGCTGGAGCGTTCCTCCCCGGTGTCACGACCGACGTCCCGGGTGCGGGTGCGCTCACGCGCCGCGGGAGCGTCGGGATCGTCGGAACCGCTCGGCTCGAACCCGTGCGTGGAACGGTCCCCGGGCGGCGCGTCAGGCTGGTCCGGCGACACCTCGCCGTTGCCGTTTCCGGCGGCCGGCGGATCGCCCGACCGGTCCAGGTCGGCCGGCGACGCGGCGTCGGTGGATGACCATGCACCGAACAGGTCGGGCGCTCCACCGTTGCCGCCCTCGTCGATGATGAGGTCGACCAGGTCGGACTTCTTCATCCGCTGGTAGCCCTCGAGCTCGAGCGTCGAGGCGATCTCGCGTAGCTCCGCGAGTGCCTTCTTCTCGAGCAGGCTGCGGTCCATGTGTCTCTCCGTGTCTGCGCGTGGTGTACGCGCGTTCCCGGTTGTCGTGGACCGGCCGCGTTCGCGTGGCCGGACCTGTTCGTTAAGCGACGATCCGGATCGGTCGTCGTGGCACGTGGGTCATGTCGTGCGCTGCGCGTGCTGCTCCCAGTCGGCGAGAAATCGTTCGAGGCCGTTGTCGGTCAGCGGATGGGTCACCATCTGGCGGAAGACCTTGGCTGGCATCGTCGCGACGTCCGCGCCGGTGAGCGCCGCCTGGACGACGTGCTGCGGGTGGCGCAACGACGCGGCGAGCACCTGGGTCTGATAACCCTGGGTGCGGTAGACGCGACAGATCTGATCGAGCAGGCCGATCCCGTCGTTGGCGATGTCGTCGACCCGGCCGAGGAACGGCGACACGTAGGTAGCGCCGGCTCGTGCGGCCAGGATCGCCTGCGTCGGTGAGAAGCAGAGCGTCACGTTGGTCTTCACGCCGTCGCGCGACAGGCGCGAACAGGCGGCCAGCCCGGCCGGGATCAACGGCAGCTTGATCACCACGTTCGGCGCAATCGACTTGAGCTCGCGCGCTTCGGCGAGCATGCCTTCCGTGTCGGTAGAAACGACCTCAGCGCTGACGTCGCCGTCCACCTCGGCGCAGATCTCCGCGATGACCTCGTGCAGGTCGCGTCCTTCGGTCGCAGCCAGCGACGGGTTGGTCGTCACACCGTCGAGCACCCCCCACGCGTTGATCTCGTTGATCTCGGCGAGGTTGGCGGTGTCGAGGAAGAGCTTCATCGGCGACTCCGGTTGGCGGCGAGGGTTGGATTTGACCGTCGGCAACGGGCGGCAGCCGTGCGGGGTGCCCGCCGACGACGCAGCCCGCATCGGCACGACGTTGGTGTCACGAAGGGCCTCGTCAGGTCGACCGTGCCGGCTGGCGGCTCCCGTCAGGCGCCGATCCACACGAACCGCGGTACGCCCGTACAGCGGCGCACAGCACAGCTGACTGCGGAAAGCTCCCGGAACCCGCCACCGGTGCGCCCGACAGCACAGCTCGGGTCGGCTCGGAGGACTTGCCCCGGGCGGCACGCCGCACTGATGCGTGCAGACTGTCCCTGGGGGGCGGGATCGTCACCGAATGTTCGGTGCCTGCCCCGCGGCGGATCGTACGTGCACCATCATACTGACTGTCGTGGGCACTGCACGCATCGACCACCTCCGGCGAACGCACAGCGGCCAGCCGAGCACACCACGGCGCCGGCGAGGTCGACCTCGAGGCGGTGCGAGGCGAACCCGAGCTCGGCCGCGATCGCGGCGCTGTGTGCAGGCAGATCATCCAAGCCGTCGGCCAGCGAGGCGACCAAGGTCGGACCCGCTCCCGACAACCAGGCGTGCAACCCGTCGGCACGCAGTGCGGTCAGGACCCGGGCGGTGTCCGGCATGACCTCCCGGCGTGCCGGCTCGTGGAGCCGATCGGCGACGACGGACGACGCGACCGGCCAGGCGCCGACGAAGGCCCCAACGGCATGACCTGTCCGTGCAAGCTGGTCCACCACCTCGTCGCGCGGGAGCGCATCGGGCAGCGCCGCACGGGCATGAGTGGTCGCCTGGCGGACTTCGGGTACCAGCGCGACAGGACGCACGGTCGGTGCCGGGTTCACATGCCGGATGACGAGCTCGCTGTGGTCGTCCATCGCGCACGCCACGAAGCCGCCCAGCACCGCGGGAGCCACATTGTCGGGGTGTCCCTCGATGCGCGTCGCGAGCGCGACGAGCGCTCGATCACCGACCGGAACGCCGGTGAGATGGCGCGCCAGTGCCAGCCCCGCCACGATCGCCGACGACGACGAGCCGAGCCCCCGTTCGGACGGGATCGCGTTGTCGACGGTGAGGAAGACGTCCGGCTCCGCCACGTCGTGGGCCGCGCAGAAGGCCTTCACCGACCGCCAGATGAGATTGTCGTCGGTGACCGGCAGGTCACCGGCGCCGTGGCCACGCGTCGCGACGCGGTCAGGCCGTCCGTGCCGGGGCTCGCTGTGCACGACGAGGTGCAGTCGCAACGCGAGCCCCAACGCGTCGAAGCCCGGGCCGAGATTGGCGGTGGTCGCCGGGACGCGAACGGTGCACGACAGCTGGCTCGCACCATCCGCCGGCTGCGTCGTCACGCCAGGCCCAGCGCGTCGGCGGCGGCGTCCAGCTCGGCCGGAATCGTCGTAGGCTCAGCAGTGCCCGCGATCGCCCACTCGGGATCCTTCAGACCGTGACCGGTGAGCACACAGACGATCAGCTGACCGCCCTCGAGCTCCCCGGCGTCGTGCAACTGCAGCATTCCCGCCACCGACGCGGCCGAGGCGAGCTCGGCGAAAACGCCATGTGCGGCGATCAACCGGAACGCCGCCATGATCTCGCGGTCGGTGACCGCCCGGATCGATCCGTTCGACTCCGAGGCGGCCGCGATCGCCTGGTCCCACGACGCGGGATGGCCGATACGGATCGCAGTGGCGATCGTCTGCGGTTTGTCGACCGGATGCCCGTGGACCAGCGGTGCCGCACCCGCGGCCTGATAGCCGCGCATCACCGGCAGCTCACTGATCAGCCCGTCCGCGTGGTACTCGCGGTATCCGCGCCAGTAGGCAGTGATATTGCCGGCGTTGCCCACCGGCATCACGTGAACGTCGGGCGCACGTCCGAGCTGGTCGACGATCTCCCAGGCACCGGTGCGCTGTCCGTCGATCCGGTAAGGGTTCACGGAGTTGACGAGTTCGACGGCGTGTTCGTCGGCCAGCTGGCGACACAGACGGAGGGCCTCGTCGAAGCTGCCGTCGATCTGCAGCACGGTCGCACCATGCACCAACGCCTGTGCGAGCTTGCCCATCGCGATCCGCCCCTTGGGCACGACCACGCCGCACGTCAGGCCCGCCTTGGCGGCGTAGGCGGCCGCTGCCGCCGACGTGTTGCCCGTCGAGGCGCAGATGACCGCCTTGGCCCCCCGTTCGACAGCCTTGGTGATGGCCATCGTCATGCCGCGGTCCTTGAACGACCCGGTCGGGTTCGCCCCGTCGAACTTGAGGTGAACCTCGCACCCGGTGCGTTCGGACAGGAACTCGGAATGGATCAGCGGCGTGCCGCCCTCCCGCAGGGTGACGATCGGTGTGTCGTCATCGACCGGCATGCGGTCGCGGTACTCCTCGATGATCCCCCGCCAGACGTGCGCGGCACCGCCCGTCGGTCCGGCTGCGGACGTCACCATGCTCACTCCCCGAAGGTCTCGGATTCCACCCGCATGACGCTGGCGACGCTGCGCACCGCACCGATCTCGCCGAGCGCTTCAACGGTCGCGCGCAGGTCGCGCTCGTATGCCGCGTGGGTGATCAACACCAGCTGAGCGCTGTCGCCGCCGCCCTCCTGCCACACCTGGGCGATCGACACGTCGTGGCTGCCGAAGACACGCGCGACCTCGGCGAGCACCCCGGCTTCGTCATCGACGTCGAGCAGGACGTAGTACTGCGTGACGAGCTCGTCTATCGGCCGCAGCTGCTTTGCCCGGTGGTGGGTCTCGGCCGCCCCGCGCGCGGTCTGCAGCAGGTTTCGCGACACGTCGATGACGTCCCCCACGACGGCGGAGCCGGTCGGCATCGCGCCGGCGCCCCGCCCGTAGAACATCAGCTCACCGGCGGCCTCGGCCTCGACGTACACGGCGTTGAACGAGTCGCGCACGCTGGCCAGCGGATGGGTGACGGGGAGGAATGCCGGATGCACGCGTACCGCCAGCCTGCCCTCGGCCTCGCTGGCGATCCCGACGAGCTTGACGACGTAGCCCAGCCGGGCGGCGACGCGCATGTCGGTGGCGGTCACCCGCTCGATGCCTTCACGGAACACGTCGTCGCCGTGCACCGCCATGTCGAACGCGAGCGAGGCCAGGATGGCGCACTTGGCCGCCGCATCGCCTCCGCCCACGTCGGCGGTCGGATCGGCTTCGGCGTAGCCCAGCGCCTGCGCCTCGGCCAGCGCCTCGCCGTACTCGGCGCCGTCCTCGGTCATGCGTGTCAGGATGTAGTTGGTCGTCCCGTTGAGGATGCCGACGACCCGCTCGACGCGGTCGCCAGCGAGCGACTCCTTCAGTGGCTTGATGATCGGGATCGCACCGGCGACCGCGGCCTCGTAGGCCAGGTCGACGCCGGCGAGGCGCGCCGCGGCGTACAACTCGGGGCCTTGGCTGGCGACGAGTTCCTTGTTCGCGGTGACCACCGGGCGTCCACGCTCGAGGGCGCGCCGGACCAGGGAACCGGCGGGCTCGATCCCGCCCATGACCTCCACCACGACGTCCACGTCGTCGGCGTCGACCACAGCCGCGGGGTCGTCGGTGAACACCCCGGCCGACAGCGGTACGTCCCGCACACGGTCGAGGTCACGTACGGCGACCCGGACGATCTCGAGCTTCGCGCCTGTCCGCGCGGTGATGTCGTCGGCGCCCCGGTCGAGCAGTGTGGCGACACCGCCGCCGACGGTGCCGCAACCGAGCATGCCGATCCGGATGACGCGATCCACGTGGCTTGGGCCTCGTTTACGGGGTGGGAGCAGCCTACCGTCGGCAGGTCGGCCACCCGGCGAGACCGGGCACCGCGGCCACCTCCCCGTGGCTCAGCGCAACCCGACGTCGCGCCGGACCAGATCGTCGAGCGTCTCACGGCGGATCATCTCGACCGCCCGGCCGTTGCGCACGAGCACGGCGGCGGGGCGTGGCAACCGGTTGTAGTTGGAGGCCATCGCCTCGGTGTAGGCGCCGGTTGCCGCGACGGCCACGAGATCCCCGGCACCAAGGTCGACGGGCAGTGGCACGTGCTCCCGGACCACGTCACCGGACTCGCAGTGCTTGCCCACGATGCTCACCGAGCGCAGCTCGCCCGACCCGGCCCGGTTGGCCAGGGCGACCTCGTGCTCGGCGCCGTACAGGGCCGGCCGGATGTTGTCCGACATCCCGCCGTCGACGCTGACCCAGGTGGTCAAGCCGGGAAGCGCCTTGACGGTGCCCACGGTGTAGAGCGTCACCGTTGACGGGCCGACCAACGCACGTCCGGGCTCGATCAGCAGCCGGGGTCGCGCCAGGCCGTGGCGCGCGCAGCGTTCATCGACCGCTTCCAGCAGTGCCGCGCCGTACCGGGCGATCTCGACGGGATGGTCCTCGTGGGTGTAGCGGATGCCCATTCCACCGCCGAGGTTGAGTTCGGCCAGGGGAACCTGGTGCTCGTCACGCATGTGTGCGATCAGGTCGACCATCACCTCGGCGTTGGCGATGAACGGATCGGTGCCGAAGATCTGTGACCCGATGTGGGCGTGCAGCCCGAGCACGTCGAGGTGGTCGGAGGCGGAAACCTCGAGGATCGCGCGTTCCGCCAGGCCTGACGACAGGGTGAAACCGAACTTGCTGTCGTCGTGTCCGGTCCGGACGTACTCGTGGGTGTGGGCGTCGATCCCG
>JBJHDB010000009.1:0-20570 GCA_050486325.1 Nitriliruptoraceae bacterium
GAATTCGACACGCGCTCGTTCGTCGGCGACGTCGCGCCTCCCGTCGATTCCATCGCCGGGCATGCGACGGACACCGACGCAGCGGATGATCTGCGGGGAACCGTTGGGCAGTTGACCGCCCTTGTCGACCAACTCCACCGGATCCTCGACGAACCGAACCCGCCGAGTGGCCGCACCGCCGCGCTGACCGAGGTTCTCGGAGTCGTCGACCGGGCGCAGGCGGCGGCGACGCGACTCGCGGGATCGCTCGACACCGGCCGTACATCGATGGCGCACAACGGCGTCCCTTTGAAGGACGTGCTGGCGATGTCGACCACGCTGACCGGGTACCAGCAGCGCACGTTGCTTCGTAGCGCCCGGGCTCTCGATCAGCTTCCCACGTTGGCTACTGCGTTCAATGCCGGCCTCGTCGGTGAAGCGACGGTGCGTGCCACAGTCGCCGAAGCCCGAACTCTGGACGACGATGCGCGTGCGCAGGTCGATCGATGCTTCACGGGCGACCAACTCCACGGCGCGACGGCGGACGAGACGATCGATCGCGTCCGTGAGGTGGTGTCGGCACATCTGGCCGACGACCGTGCCGAGGAACAGGAGACGCGCAAGATCGAGCGCCGGTTCCTGTCGGTCCGACCGGAAGACGACGGAAGCCTCACCCTCTACGGCGAGTTCGACGCGGAGACGGGCACGACCGTTCTCGAAGCCCTCCACGCCGCAGCGGGGCCGCCCAATTCGTCGCGGCACGACCATTCCCGTCATGCCGACACCGGTCCCGAATCGCCCGGCGCCTTGTCCAAGACGCGAACGCGAGGCCGGCAGTACGCCGATGCGTTGCTTCGATTGGCAGAGGGTTACCTCGGCGGCGACCAGCGCACGCGTCCGCGACCGCGCGTTCAGGTCATTGCGGACATTGCGACGCTGACCGGTCATGACGATGCTGCTCGCGCAGCACGACTGCTGTGGGCATCGCATGGACTTGCGCCGGCGCTGACGCCACGAGCTGCCCGGAGGCTCGCCTCGGACGCGGATCTGCAGTTCGTGCTGACGGACGGGCACCACGTCCTCGGGGTGACCCGCCCCACGCCGGCCATCCCCGCGCGGGTCCGGTCAGCGGTGAGGGCACGCGACCGGCACTGCCGCTTCCCCGGCTGTTCCGCACCGATCCACTGGTGCGACCTGCATCACGTCCTTGCCCGCGAGAACGGCGGCCCCACCACGGTGGACAACCTGGTGGCACTGTGTCGGCGGCACCACACCGCAGTCACCCAGGGCAGGTGGCGGCTCGCCATGGATGATGACGCCATGGTCACCGTCAAACGAGGGCGACGAACTGCCGTGAGCAGGCCGCCCCCAACCGCGCCACCGTGAGTGACAGGAGCGTCGGCGCCCATGCGGGCGGTGAGGCTGCCTGATTCATCGGATGGCTGGTGTCGTCTGATGGCCCTGTAGCGCGGGCGCTAGGGTGTGATCGCGCCCACGTGTCGGACAATCTCGAGTGAGCCATGGTGGTCGTGAACGTTCCCCGGAACTGGCGGGAGCACACCGACGGGAACGTTCGATTCCACCTGGACGCCGGCACCGTGGGCGGAGCCATATCGTCCCTCGTAGATGCCCATCCGGGACTCGAACGCTGGTTGGACAACGGAACAGGCAACGTGCCCTCCTACACGCATGTCTTCCTTGGCGAAGTCGACGTGCGGATCCTGGACGGCAATGACACCGTCGTTGGGACGGACGACGAGCTGCGGTTCCTGGTCGACATGTCAGGCGGTTCGGCGGGTTGAGGCACGTATCCGGGACGGACTCTGTCGGGGGGTGCACCGATGTCGGACGCAGCCAATGGAGTGGAGATGTCCGAAACAACCAGGCTCCTGCTGATCAGCAGCAGTCGCAGCGGAGTTGGTGGCTACCTCGATCACTGCATCGCAGAGATGACCACGATGCTCGGGGGTGTGGACCGGCTTCTGTTCGTCCCGTACGCGCTCCATGATCTGGATGCGTACACGTCGACCGTTCGGGACCGGTTCGCACGCGAAGGTGTCCAGGTCACCTCGATTCACGAGTCCACGGACCCGGTCGAGGCCGTGACCGCCAGCGACGCGTTCTTCGTGGGTGGCGGCAACACGTTCCGGTTGTTGGACACGCTCTATCGGCATGGCCTCATAGGGCCGATCCGCGAACGCGTGCGCGCGGGCGCGGTGTACATGGGCACGAGTGCGGGATCGAACATCGCAGGACGATCGATTCAAACCACCAATGACATGCCGATCGTGCAGCCACCCAGCTTCGATGCGCTGGCAGTCGTGCCGTTCAACATCAATCCGCACTACGTGGATCGTGACCCCGACGCCGGACATCATGGCGAGACCCGCCAGCAGCGGATCGGCGAGTTCCACGAGGTGAGCGACATCGTCGTCGTCGGACTGCCCGAAGCAACCATGCTCAGGCGGGTCGGACCGCAGCTCGACGTGCTGGGCGATGCACCAGCCCGGATCTTCCGACGGGCACACGATCCCGTGCTAGTTCCACCGGGCGATCGGGTCGACTGGCTACTGCAGTGACAAGGCCACCGGAACGGCTTCCGGATCCAGGTACACCTTGATCGACGTGATCAAACCGTCATCCAGCTCGAGCACCTGGGCATACTCATGCCGGTAGTCCTCGCCGGATGCTGACGTGCCCGACGCTTCGAACTCGGCGACGCACGTTTCCGCGTCCGCTGCCTGGCGCAGCACGGTCAGTTCGTCGTTGGGCAGCGACTGGAAGATCCGAGACATTTCGGCGATCACGTCGTCGGCTCCGACCAGAGGGCCTGCGAGCACGCTCCAGTAGCGAACATCGTCCGCCAACAGCGAGCGAAGACTTGCGAGGTCTTTGGTGTTGTGCGCATCGAGCAGCCGCTGCGCAACCTCGTGTGAACGTCCACGGCCATCGTCAACCACGTCGAACTCCTCAGTCCGCCGAAGCGTAGTCGTTGGTCACACTGTGGCAGGTCCCGCTGGCGAACGCGCCGCTCCGGTCGCCACGAACCCGGCGCGAACCTCGCTCAGGCAACGCGGTTGATCCATTCGCTCATGCCG
This sequence comes from Nitriliruptoraceae bacterium, assembly GCA_050486325.1. Taxonomy (GTDB): domain Bacteria; phylum Actinomycetota; class Nitriliruptoria; order Nitriliruptorales; family Nitriliruptoraceae; genus JBJHDB01. The sequence goes on from JBJHDB010000009.1 coordinate 3,078, forward strand.
GTGTGCGCCGCGAGGTTGCGTTCGAACAGCGCGCGCAACCGTGCAGGAAGTCGATCGGAGGACCACGCCATGTGCGGGGTGATGATGACGTTGGGCAGTTCCCACAGGGGTGAGTCCGCTGGCAGCGGTTCCTCGGCGAACACGTCGAGCCCAGCTCCCATGAGACGGCCGGAACGGAGGGCCTGGACCAAGGCGGGCTCGTCGACCACTGATCCGCGACCGACATTGACGAACCACCCACTGCCGAGCGCATGGAACTCTTCCGCACCGATCGAACCGTCGGAACCTGGGGTCGATGGAAGGGTGACCATGAGTACGTCAGCATCGGCGCAGACACTCAGCGTTTCGTCAGGACGCACCACACGATCCGCGACACCGCGGTAGGCGCTCGGGTCCCGTTTCGTTCCGATGACTTTCATCCCGTGAAGTTGCGCGATGCGGGCGATCTCTTCGCCAATACTTCCGAGTCCGAGCACCCCGAGCGTTCGGCCTTCAAGCTCGTACGCCGTTCGCACCTGCCACTGTCGCTGCACGACGTCACGCATCGATTCGCCGACCCGCCGTATCAGTGCGAGAAGCAGTGCAAATGCGTGCAGCCCGACAGCAGGGGCGTGCACGCCGGTCGCCGAAGTCAGTACGACACCACGGTCTTCGAGCGCCGACAGGGGGAACTGTTCGACCCCGGCAGTGGTTGCCTGAACCCACCGCAGGCCGGTGGTGAGAAACTCGTCACGCCATGCCATGGTCACCAGGACCTCCGCGTTCCCCGCCCCCAGAGCCTCGGTGACACCGTCGTCATCGTCGGGTGTTACGAGATCAATTCCGTCGGTCTCGCGGAGATGCTCGGCAAGACCGGGTGCCGTGTGAGGGTGCAGTACGACCCGGGTGACATGAGGTGAAGGCACGTGCACGATCCTTTGGTGCGGGCTGGTTTCGTCGGCAGGCTAGGTGTGCTGCCTGTACGACCGGGCAGTGAGCGACCCAGGCGAACCATCCTGAGGCGGCGTGCAGTCGTCACGCACCACCTCGTAGGCTCAGGATCTCTCGAAGGCGCAGGGTCTGCGTCGTCCGACCATGGTGGTCACCTAGCGCTGGGGATGTGCTCATGCTGCTCGAGATTCGCACCTACACGTTGCACCCCGGTCGGCGCGACGAGTTCGTCGAGTTCTTCGAGACCGAGGTCATCCCTGCGATGCAGGCGGTGGGCATGACGATCGTCGGCCCGTTCGTCTCGGATGACGACCCGGACCTGTTCGTCTATCTCCGCCCATTTGTCGACGATGCGCAGCGCACCGCGTTGTCGAAGGCGTTCTACGAGAGCGATGTCTGGCTCGGGGGTATGAAGGAGCGAGCCCTCGCACTCGAGCAGGGGTACGAGGTCGTCGTGGTGACGTCGACCGCAGGAGCGACCTGGCCGGCCGGGGTTGGCCAGGTCGACTGAGGCGGGCACGTGGGCGGGCACGGTCTCGCCTGAGGTGGTCAGAGGCGGCCGAAGGTGTTCCGGTGCTCGACGACGTCGTTGTTGACGTGCATGATGAACACGCCTTCGTCCTTGGCTTCGAACACGTCGATCCCATGATTCGCGTAGGGCCGGTCGTCGTGGGTCATCGCGTCTTCGTCCCACACGACCGCAGCGACGTTTCCGTCCACGATCACCTTGCGGATCCGGAAGTCGAGATCTTTCATCTTCGCGGTGTTCATGGTGAGGAACTCGCGGACCTCGTCGATGCCCTGATAGGCGCCTCGCCCGAGAAAGCGAACCTCGACATCGTCGGCGAGTGGCTCGAGCATCCCGAGGGCGTTGCCGGACAGGTATGCCTCGTAGATCTCGTCAACCCACCGCCGCGTGCGTTCCTCGACATCTGACATGTGCCATCCTTCGGACGGGGCCTAGTGACCGGCATCCTGACCTTCGCGCAGGAGCTCGAGGATGTGGGACTTCGCCGCCGAGTACCGGGTGTCGCCGAACAACTTGGCTGACCGCGGCTTGTCGAACGGGTTCGTCATGTCCTCGATGATCCGTCCAGGCCTGCCGGACATCACCAGGATTCGGTCACCGATGATCAGTGCCTCATCGATGTCGTGCGTGATGAACACGACGGTCGTCTTCGCACGATCCATGAGGTCGGCGGTGACCTCCTGCATCGTCGTTCTTGTCTGAGCGTCGAGCGACCCGAACGGTTCATCCATGAGGACGACGTCGGGTTCGAGTGCAAGCGCCCGCGCGATCGCCACGCGCTGCTGCATGCCTCCGGAGAGCTGCTTCGGCAATGCACCGTCGAAGCCAGTCAACCCGACACGATCGATCCACTCGGTGACGATCTGGTCGCGTTCCTGCTTGTCCTCGACCTGCTTGCGCAGTCCCAGCGCAATGTTCTTGCGTGTGGTGAGCCATGGAAGCAGGCCATGGTCCTGGAAGACCATGGCTCGGCTCGGACTCGGCCGATGGACCTGCTGGCCGCCGACATGGATCGAACCTGCTGTTGGCTGCTCGAACCCACCTACGCAGCGCAGCAACGTGGTCTTGCCGCAACCGGACGGCCCGACGACGACGACGCTTTCGGCGCGGGATACGTCGATCGACACGTCATCGACCGCGAGGACCTCGCGGCCCGGTGAGGAGAACCGCACGACGAGGTTCTGCACACGCACGTGCGCTCCGTGTGACGCGGTGGAGGGATCCGGCGCCCCGACGTCAATGGATGTCTTGGTGGTCGAGGTGCCCATCAGTCCTCCCAGTAGGACACGCGTCGGACCCCGCGAGCGAACAGCCAGTCGGCCAGGGCTCCGAGGATTCCCAGCATCGCCATGCCGACGACCATCCGGTCGACGCGGAAGTTGATATGTGAGATCGAGATAAGTGCGCCCAGTCCGACCGACGTTCCGGTCAGCTCGGCAGCGACCAGCAGAATGAACGCGATCGCGAAACCGATCCGCAGGCCACTGACGATATGGGGGAGCGTGCCGGGCAGAACGATGCGCCAGAACTGTTCAGGCCCCCGGATATCGAGATTCTCCGCGACTTCGATGTAGCGCTTCTCGATGCCGCGAGCGCCGAGATGCACGTTCACCCACACGGGGAAGAACACGCCCATGAAGATCACGAAGATCTTGGGAATCTCACCCACCCCGAACCAAAGGATGCTGAACGGGACCCATGCGATCGCCGGAATCGGACGGAACAGCTGGATCATCGGTTCGAACAGCATCCGGATCACCTTGATGCGTCCGGTGATCATCCCCACGAGGATGGCGGCGGTACCGGCGATCACGAATCCAACGAGGGCGCGCCGGACACTGGCAAACGTGTGCTGCTGAAGCTGACCGCGTTCGATCAGGTCCAGCATGGCGCTTCCCACGGCGGTGGGAGGCGGGACCAGGCGAAGGCCGAAGTACCACACGCTGAACTCCCACACTGCCAGGAACAGCAGGAGGGGCCCGACGAAGAGCCCGACGCTGACCAGACGTGAGCCCCCAGGGCCCTTCCGGTCCGTGCCCGGACCGGAAGGGCTACCTGCGGGTCGCACCTCGTCGTGCGTCGCCGTGATCGGCGTGTCGCTCATCGTTCTTCCGATGGGTCACGCCGATCACGGCATTCCCGTACCTCGATCACGAGAGGTCCACGAGGATGGTGTCGAGGTCGAGGACGAAGCCATCGGGAACCGCGCCGTCCTCTTCGAGGAAGGGCAGGTACAGCTCCATCTCGGCCTGGACGACATCACGTGGCGCCGGAACGACCGTCTCGAAGGTGAACTCCTCGGCCCACAGCTGCTGGACGAGCTCGGGGTTCTCCTGCGCGACGTCCTCGAGCACCGCAGCCATCTCCGCGGGGTTGTCCGCGATCATCTGATCGATGTCCTGGAACATGGTCAGGAGCCGGCGGAACGCCTCTTCCTTCTCGTCCAGGATCTCCTGGGTCGTGGTCAGGCAGTACACGGCGTCGTACGGGAAGTCGATCTGCGTGAATTCGCCGTCGACGGAGGCCTCTGCACCGAGCACGAACGGTGCGGGGTACCACACGGCGTCCACCGATCCGCCGCCGAAGGCGCTGGCGACGTCAGGGGGACGGACGTCGACGATCTCGACGTCGGCCGGGTCGATGCCGTTCTGGTCGAGGAAGTGCAGGAAGATGTATTCCATGTTGGTGCCGCGTGCAGTTCCGACACTGGCACCGATCAGGTCCTCGGGCTCGTTGATGTTGGCGTCTACTCGTGCGGTGACGCGCCAGTTCGACCACGTGCTGGTGCAGGCGAACATGCGAATGTCCTCGCCGGCGAGTGCGGCGTTCAGCGTCGGCAGCGGCGTTAGCGGAGCGATGTCCGTCGCTCCACCCAGCATCGCGGACATGGCTTCGACACCCAGCGCGAACTGGTCCGCGGAACCGTCGAGCCCGTACTCCTCCCAGAGGCCGAGGCCTTCTGCGATCCATGCGTGTGGCCAGATGGCCGGGGAGCTACCGCCGTACCGGAACGGGAGCAGCTCGAGTGCTTCCTCCGGCGCTTCGCTGTCGTCGGCTGATTCTTCGGCTGCCGGTTCGGCTGGTTCCGGCTCCGGTTCCGGGTCGGCCGATCCGCCGCAAGCGGCGAGGATCAGAGCCATGGTGGTGACGAGGGCCGCAGTGATGACCTGCGGGCGACGTGACCCAACGCTTTCTCTACGTCGGTGGCGCATGCTGACTTCTCCCTTGGTGCCTCGATGTGGTCATGACGCGCCACTCGCCCCGAACCATCCGAGAATCGGCCATCCCACGGAGCCGATGACCTGCCGCTCCCCAGGTACTGCCATGAACCAGTACAGACCGGTCAAACTCAACCACGGAACTGCTGATTCAGGACCGAAATCGGATCGAGATACGCGCTGTGGTCGAACACGAGGGACGCTAGCCTACTGGCGACTGTTTGCGAAATACGCGGCGATGTCACCGGGGTTCCGCACGCGAGTTCCCGGAATTCGTCTGGTCGACCAGTTCCGCATCTTCGTGGAAAGAGTGCTGTGCTGCTCCCCCATGTTCTCGAGATCGGCGACCTGATCGATGGCCCTGTTCGAGGGGACGTCGTCGCGGACCACCTGCGTTCGCGCGGGCTGGAGGTCATGCTCGAGACCGTCGAAGAGCCATCCGGCCGGACGGATTTCGTTCGCGTGATCGTGCAAGGTTCGAACGGAAGATCGACCGGCGGGTCTGCGCCGACCACGGGGATCGTCGGCCGGCTGGGTGGTGTCGGAGCCCGGCCGGACGTCATCGGCATGGTGTCCGACGCTGACGGGGCGATCGCAGCGCTCGCATTGGCGGCCAAGCTGGCGTCGATGAAGCAGAAGGGCGACCATCTCCCTGGCGACGTCGTCATCGGCACGCACGTCTGTTCGGACGCGCCCACGATGCCGCATGACCCGGTGCCTTTCATGGGGTCGCCGGTGGACATGGCGACCATGAATCGTTACGAGGTCACCACGGAGATGGACGTCGTCCTGTCCATCGATGCGACGAAGGGCAACCGGGTCCTGAACCATCGCGGGATCGCGATCACGCCGACGTTGAAGGAAGGCTGGATCCTTCCGGTTGCCCCGGACCTTCTCGACATCCTCTCCTGGGTCACAGGCGACCTGCCCCGGGTCCTGCCGCTGTCCATGTACGACATCACCCCCTATGGCAACGGGCTCTACCACGTCAACAGCATCGTGCAACCGACCGTTGCCACGAGCGCACCGGTCGTCGGCGTGGCGACAACCGCAGCGGTTGCCGTGCCTGGTTCTGCCAGCGGGGCGAACCATGCGGTCGATGTCGCGCTCGCTGCGACGTTCGCTCTGGAGGTTGCCAAGGCGTTCGGGTCCGGCAGCTGCCAGGTCCTGGACGAGGCGCAGTTCAGCGCCGCTCGACGCCGCTACGGAACGATGGAACGGTTGCAGACGATGGGCGGCGTCGCAGGACAGGAGGGAACGGAATGACCACACGGGTGTTCTTCTTCAACAAGCTGCGTAACGGCGTGGACGGTGCCGACTACGAGCAATGGGTCCGCGATGTCGACTATCCAACGGCCCGTTCAATCCCGTCGATCATGTCCTACGAAGTCGTTCGGCTCGACGGGTCCCTGTTGGAGGACGGCGCTGTTCCCTACGACTACGTCGAGGTGATCGAAGTCACCGATCTCGACGCGTATCGCGCCGACCTCCCCAACATCCCGGACCGGGAAGGCTTCGTGGCGCAGCTGCAGAGCTACATCGGCGAGGTCGAGCGGGTCCACGGCACGTTGATCGAGTGACCGACGGTCGGGTGTTCGGCGTCAGTCTGCGTCTTCGCCGCCGGCTTGACCGTTGACCGCCCGATGGACACGCTCGGCCGTCATCGGGAGTTCATGAACCTGGGTGCCGATCGCGTCGTACACCGCGTTCGCGATTGCTGCCGGCGGAAGTGCCACCGATGGTTCGCCGACGCCCTTGACTCCGTACGGACCGTGCTGTGAGGGCTCTTCGACCAGTATGGCTTCGATCTCGGGAACGTCCACCGTGGTCGGCAGCTTGTAGTCGGTGAAGTTCGGATTGCGCAGTACGCCATCCACATACTGCAGCTCTTCGAACAACGCTTGACCGATGCCTTGGACCGCGCCACCGACGACCTGACCAGCGGCGTACTTCGGGTTTACCGCGAAACCGACATCCTGAACGGCGACGTACTGGGAAAGTGTCACCTCGCCGGTCTCATCGTCGACCAGGACCCTTGCGGCATGCGTGCTGAAACTCGGATCGTTGAACGCGCCGAGCATCGCTCCCTCAACGGTTCCCTCGTCGTACTCGGTCGCGGGTGCGATGTACGAACCTCTGCCGAGCAGGCCTCCGCGGGTCTGGCCCAAACGCGCAAGCTCTGCCAACGGAATGTTCGCATCGGCATTGCGCCGCGTGACACAGCCGTTGCGCAGCTCCAACTCCTCCGGTGAACATTCGAGCGACTCGCTCGCGAGCTGGAACAGCTGCTGTTTGAGGTCGTCAGAGGCTCGAAGGACGGCGTTGCCCATCTGATAGAGCGTGCGGCTGCCCTGCGCCCCGAAGTCGTACGGAGTGGTGTGGGTATCCGCCGACACGAGTCTGATCTCGTCGACCGGGACACCGAACTGGTCGGCGCATATCTGCGCCACGCCCGCGACAACCGCGCCTGTGCCGATCTCCGTCGCGCCAGTGATGAGCACGACAGAGCCGTCCTCGTCGATACGGATGTAGGCAGACGATGCGCCACCGGTGACGGTCCACCAGCCACAGGCTACGCCGACGCCCTCGCCGTCCTCGGACCCACGCGACCAGTCGATGGCCTCCGCAGCTCGGCGCAGCGTCGTCTTGAGTGAGACGCCGGTGAGTATCTGGCCGGTCGGGCCGAGGTCCCCCTCATCGACGGCATTGCGAAGGCGCAGCTCCACCGGGTCGATGTCGAGTTCACGGGCAATGCGGTCGAGCTGGCTTTCCCCGGCAAAGATCGCCTGAGGTGCTCCGGGCGCACGGTAGGAGCCGCAGTTCGCCTTGTTCGTATATGCGGCGTAGCTGTCGATTCGCAACGCTTCCCAACGGTAGGGCCCAGGAAGTGTTAGCGCACCGACGGACACCACTGCAGGGGAGGATTCCGAGTAGGCACCGGCGTCGTAATGGAGCGTGCCCTCCCGTGCCAGGAGCGTGCCGTCGTCGTCGACCGCCGTGCGCACGCGAACGTGGGCTCCCATCCGGGGCGAAGTCGCCAGCATCTCCTCTTCACGGGTGTGCTGCAGCTTGACCGGCCTGCCCGTCCGCTGCGAAAGGAGGATGCAGTAGCTCTCCACCCCGGCGTACAGCTTCCCGCCGAAACCGCCGCCGAGCCCGCTCACGATCACACGGATGCGCCCGATCGGAATCTGGAGGATGTCCGACAGGTCCTGTCTCAGACCGAACGGGAACTGGTGGCTCGAGATGACCTCGATCGAACCTTCACGGTCGACGTGGGCCACCGCGACCCGGCCCTCCAGCGACGCTTGATGCACCAGGTTCGCGCGGAATGTGTCCTCGAAGACATGGGGTGCACGGGCGAAGATGCCGTCGACATCGCCCCGCTCGAGGTGCACGTGGTTGAGGACGTTGCCGCTGCGCCGCAGCACGGGTGCAGCCCAGTACGACGCCCAGTCGGGATGCAACAGCGGGGTGTCGCCCTCGGCGGATGCGACCGGATCCGTCACCACCGGCAGCGGCTCATATTCGACACGGATCAGGTCCGCGGCGATCTCCGCGGTGCGTTCGGTGTCGGCCGCGACCGCAGCGATCGGCTCACCCACGTAACGGACACGGTCGGTGGCGAGCAACGGTTCGTCACGGATGAATCGGCTGGCGCGGAAATCACCGATGTCCGCCGCAGTGAGAACCGCCCGAACACCGGGAACCTGCTCGGCCGCGGAGACGTCGATGCTTAGGATGCGCGCGTGCGGGTGTTCCGATCGACAGAGCTTGGCGTGAAGCATGCCGGGCATGCTCGCATCGTGGCCGTAGGCGAATGCTCCGGTGACCTTCTCGGTCGCATCGAGCCGGTCCGCGGAGGTTCCCACGGAACCACGATCGGTCAGTGGCCGCGCCGGAGCCTCGGGGGATGCGGTCACGGCTGATCCTCCGTGTTCGCGGCAACCTCACGCACCGCGTCGATGATCCCGTTGTAACCCGTGCATCGGCAAAGGTTGCCCGCAAGTCCCTCGCGGATCTCCTCGTCGGTCGGCGTGGGGTTGTCGCGGAGAAGGCTGGTGGCCGACATCACGAAACCAGGCGTGCAGAAGCCGCACTGCACGGCACCGGAGCGGGCGAACGACCGCTGTAGGGCCGTCAGCTCACCGCCTGGTTCCAGGCCGCTGACGGTGGTGACCTCCCGGCCGTGGCACTGTGCCGCAAGGAAGATGCAGGAATCGATGGCGATCCCATCAACGAACACCGTGCATGACCCGCACTCGCCTTCCGTGCAGGCCTCCTGCACGTCGAGAATGCCGAGGTGCTCACGCAAGAGGGTCGACAGGAACGTGTCCGGTGGGACGGAAACGGTGTACCCGTCGTCATTCACGGACAGGGTGAGATCGAAGTGGTCGCTCACTGGTTGCCTCCGGCACGTCTCACGGCTTCGGCAAGCGTGCGCCGCACGAGCACGCCGAGGACCGAGCGGCGATACGCCGCCGAACCGCGTTGATCGTCGATCGGGGAGGAAGCCTCGGTTGCGGCGTGTCCCGCGGCCGCGAGAACGTCGTCGGTGGGCGATTCGCCGGTCAAGACGGCTTCGGCCGCGGTCGCGCGAACAGGCGTTGGCGCCACGGCTCCCAGTCCGATCGCCGCCTCGGCGAAACGTCCGTCGCCATCGAGCGTGACCTTCGCCGCCACACAGGCGATGCTGATCTCCATCGCCCGGCGACGTCCGAGCTTCGTGAACGCCGTTCCGGAGTTGTGGGCGGGCGGTGGCAGGACGATCTCGACGATCATCTCGTCGGGGTGGGCAGCTGTCTGACGATATCCCGTGAAGAAGGCGTCCAGTGGCACGTCGCGCCGACCGGACGGACCCTCGAGAATGATGCGTGCCCCCAGGGTGAGAAGGACCGGTGGTGTGTCGGCTGCCGGCGAGGCGTTTGCGAGGTTTCCTGCGACCGTGCCGACATTTCGCGTCTGAATCGATCCGACGGTCGCCGATGCTTCCTGAAGGGCACGCAGCTCACGGCTGAACTCTGGTGCCCGCTCGATCTGCCGGTGGGTGACCGACGCGCCGATTCGGATGTGGTCGTCGGTGGTCACGGTGCTCAGTTCATCGACACGCCGAAGGCTGATCAGGTGCGCGGGTTGGATGACATTGCGGCGCAGCATGACCCCGATGTCGGTCCCGCCGGCCACGAACACCGCGCGGTCGCCACCCTGCACCTTGAGGTCGATGGCGTCCGCGATCGTCGTCGGTTCCGAGAACGATCGGACCGGATGACGCGCAGTGGCGGCGTTCACGACGTTGCCGCCTCGCTGCCTGACACAGTGCCGACCACATCGCGAGCGAAGCTGGTGACGACGTCGGCACGGGTCACCTCACCTGCGTCCAGCGGCATCACCATGATCTCGTCGACGCCGATCTGCTCGAGCCGGGTGACGTGGCTCCGGACGTCTGCGACCGTGCCGGCGAGGCAGAAACGTTCAACGTATTCATCCGGAATCTGCTGCTCCAATTCGGCGGCGGCGGTCCCGCCATGGCCGTACCGGATATTGCCGACTGCCTCACGCAGGTCGCTCGGCACGTCGAGCTGAGCAAGCGTGAAGCTGTTGTACTGCGGATGATGGGTACGCAGATGGCGCACCAGGCCAGGCCGCATCCGATCCTTTGCGAGCTGTGCGTCGTCGTGGATGCACGTGTCGATCCGGGCGACGAGGCGGATTTCGTCAGGGTTGCGGCCTGAACGCTCTGCACCCTCGCTGACGAGCTGACGCACCGACGCCACCATCTCCTCGGAAGCCAGTCCCTGAACGATGACGCCATCGGCGAGTTCGCCGGCCAGACGCAGCATCTTCGGGCCGTTGGTCGCGATGAAGATTCTCGCGTGCGGTCGAGCGTCGATGTCGAGCCGGCCTTCACTGAACGATACGACCTCCCCGGCCGTGTCGACCGTCTCACCAGCGGTGAGGGCCCGGATGAGCTCGAGCGATTCGCGCATGGCCACCAGCGGGCGGTCTCGGCTGATCCCGAGCTCGGCGAAACCGGACACACCGACGCCCATGCCCAGGATGACCCGGCCATCCGCGATCTCGTCGACGGTGCTGTATGCACGCGCGGTCAGGGCCGGGTGCCGGATGAACGGGTCGGTCACGCACACCCCGAACTCGAGCCGCTCGGTGTGTGCAGCCAGGAGCGCGAGGCTGGCCCAGGGGTCGCGGAAGAAACGCTCGTCGGCATGCCACAGTCGGGAGTAACCGAGCGACTCGGCGTGCTGGGCCTGTGCGACAAGCTCAGGTGCGGGCCGGTCGCCGAGAACGAGAAGACTCGTGTCGATGCCGTCGATCGTCATCGTCGCTCCTGTGGAATGCACGGGCGGCTCGTGCCCGCGCTCCATAGCGAGTCACGCGGTGAGGAGGGCACATCGCGAGCGACTGTAGGCGACGACGGATGTTTGCGAAAAAGTGGCCGGTCACTGGTGGGAGCGCACAGCTGAGGCGTTCCCAGACCGTGCTGCACTCGCTGGTGCTGCGTCAGTCGGCAGCGAACGTGACCGTCACCGTGGCGGTGACCGTCTTGTCGAGCGTGGTCGTGTCGTACATGCCTGCGTCGGACACGTCCACGGAATCGGGGGCGCTGACCTGCAATGGTCCGGCCCGCACGCCACGCACCGGACCGACGCGTGACCCGGTGACCTCGAGCATGGCAACGGCACGCGCCTGGGCGTCAGCCACGGCCTGCTGCTGGAGCCCCGGCCGGAGTTCGGGCAGTCCGGTCACGTAGTACTCGGGCATGAACGCCGAGATCACGTAGCCCTGCGTCAGAACATCGCCCAGCTCGGTGTTGACCCGTTCGATCAACTCGACCTCGTCGGTACGCACCGTCAGATTGCGGTACGCGCCATAGCTCGACACGTTCGAGGTGAAGTTGCCGTCGATCCACTCGTAGTTGACGCTCGTCGACAGCGCTTCGAGGGCGATCTCGTCCCGGTCGATGCCGGCGTCGACGAGGAACCGGGTGACCGACTCGAGCGCCTCGTTGGTGCGTCGCACGGCCGTCGCCAGATCGTCCGACTGCTCACTGGCGTTGATCGTCCACACGACGCGGTCGCTGACGACGTCAATCCTCGCCGAGCCCGTGACGGTGATCTCGCTGACACCACGCGAGGCGATGCCGTTGCCGACGAACCACAGGCCGGCACCGACCGCGACGGCCAGGAGTGCGGCAGCGACGATCAGTCCTGCTGTGGAGACGTCGCGTGGAGGAGCCGAAGAGGCCGACTCCGTGGAATCCGCGTCCATGGCGCAACCCTCGGACCGCACACTTGACGCGCTGTGCGGAACGCAGACTCACGATGAGCTGGGTCAACCGTACGACGCGCCTTGCGGCTGAACCATGGTCGAAGGTCCCGAAGGAGCGGCCGGATGGTCGCCGTGAACCGACCCGTTGAACGAGCCGTCGGTGATGGTTCACCGGATGAGGCGTTGCGAGCGGGTGAGGGGAATCGAACCCCCGTTCCGAGCTTGGGAAGCTCGTGTTCTACCATTGAACTACACCCGCGAACACGCTTGGGGGAGCGTTGTTCGGCGAAGGTACTTGGCGTTGCGCAGCCCCCGCAATGCGAGCAGGAGATGGCTATCCCCAGCGCCAGGACGTCTACGGCGCACTCGAAGCTAGCTGGGTGCGCAGCGCTCCGAAGTCCGTGTCGCTGACCGGTGCGAATGCGCGCAGGCCGGCGTGTTGCAGCGCGGTATGCACGCTTCCAACCGTGTGCGCGTCGAGCAGGGCGCGTCGGATGCTCGCGGTGACGGTGGGAGCGAGTCCGCGACGGACCACCGCCGGTTGGGTCGGATGTGGTCCCAGCGCAGTGATGGAGTGAAGTGCACCGTGGGCGCCGGGGTTGTCGCGGCGGACCCGGTGCCACACCGTCGAGTCGATTGCGGCCACATCGATGTCGGCTCGTGCCAGCATCTCGAGCGAGCGCAGGTGCGAACCGGTACGCACCATCTTCACCGTGCGAGGATCGATCGCTGCATTGCGGAGGGCGAACTCAAGGCTGTGCCGGCCGCTGAGGCTCGCCTCGTCGTTGTATCCGACGGTCGTTCCGGCGATGTCGGCGAGTGTTCGGATGTCACGATGCCGGGTCAGGACGTCTGCGAGATACCGGGGCCTGCCCAGGATGCGTGTGTCGTCCGGTATCCAGGCCGCACCGACCAGCTCGACGGCGGGACCGGGTCCGGTGAGCCAGACGTAGGAAGTCGCACAAACGAACGCCAGATCGGCCTCGCCACTGCTGAACGGCTCAGGCTCGCCCGGACGAGGTCCGGAGCGGGACGAATCCGACGACAGCGCCACATCGGTTCCGAGCTGAACCTCCAGATGCGCTCGGAGGCACTCGAAGAGCTCGATCGGGACGCTCGGCGCAAGGTAGGTGAGCATCTGCAACGTCATCGACGACTCCGTGAGCGCCGCAATGTTGCACCCGTCACGACGGTTTCGCCGCGAAGTAGGCCACATCGTCGCTGGCCGTTAGGTTTCACTCGTGATGACGGCAGAGGGGGCATGGCATGATCCTGTCGGACGGCACGATCCGTGAGGCGCTTGCCAGCGGACGTATCGGCGTCGACCCGATCGCTGACGACGCGATCCAGCCGTCGAGCGTCGACGTCCGGCTGGCGGGCGCATTCCGTGTCTTCGCCAACCATCGGTATCCCTACATCGACGTGCGGCAGGACCAGCCGGAACTGACCGACCTCGTCGAGGTGGATGACGAACCGTTCGTGCTGCACCCGGGCGAGTTCGCCCTCGGGTCGACGTTCGAGCGCATCACGCTGCCCCCGGACGTCGTCGCGCGGCTAGAGGGCAAGAGCTCCTTGGCGCGCCTCGGGTTGGTGATCCACTCCACCGCCGGGTTCATCGATGCGGGCTTCGACGGCGAGGTGACCCTCGAACTGTCCAACGTGGCGACGCTGCCGATTCTGCTGTACGCCGGCATGAAGATCGCCCAGTTCGCGTTCTTCTCCCTCGACAGGCCGGCGGAGCGTCCGTACGGCTCGTCGGCGACCGGATCGAAGTATCAGGGCCAACGGGGGCCGACCGCGTCCCGGTATCACCTGAACGTGGTGCCGTCACCGGTGGATTCTGATGAGGTGTCCGCTGGGTCTGGCGAGTCGGGTGAAGGCGACGGGCCCGACATCGCGTAGTTCACGTCATGGCCCCAGCGTCGGTGTCACCAGGACCCGCCCCCGCCGCCACCGCCGCCGCTGCCACCACCGCCACCACCGCTGCTGGACGACGGCGCGGTGCTCGTTGCGCTCTGGGCGCTGCGCACCCCCGAATAGCTGCGTTGCGACGCCCACCATGCGGTGCCGCCGGCGGCTGCGCCGGCGCCTGCGGCAGCGGCGAGCTGGGTCATGACGCTGCCGAACCGGTCGTACCACGAATCGGCGTGACCGAGGGCGATCGCGTATGGGAGCAGGCTGACTGCCGGGTGCAGATGGTCGATTCCGGGCTGGCCGGACGCCCACTCGAGCTGCTCCGCCTCGACGGTGCGGACGAACTCATCGAACGCACGCGCCTGAGCGGTCGCGTCGCGTCCTTGCGAATTGAGCGGGACACGATGGTGGCGCCACGGCAGGTGCGCGATGATCCAGCCGACGACGACCAACCCGACCGTCCAGCCAGCACCTGCTCCGGCCAGCGGGGTCATGCCCGTGACCGCCCTCGTGGCCATCACGATCCAGACGATCATCGCGATGGTCAGCAGCGCCTTCATCCCGAACGACCGCAGGAGCAGCCCGCCGTCGTGCTTGTAACCGTTGGTTCGGAACACGTCGCGGGCCCGTGCCGTGACCTTGCTGCTGGCCTTTTGGATCCGCTTGGCCACCGCGCTGTCGTACTTGTCACCGAATCTGGTCGAGCTGTTCGCGGGCACCAGGGCATCGATGAACGCCAGGTCGCCAGGCGGCGGAGGTTCAGCCATCGTGTCCGGTCGGGAGACGGTCAGCTCGTGGTGCTTGCCCTTCTCGGTCGCGCTGGTGGTAACCAGTCCGCGCTGGTCGAGGTCGACCAGCGTGGCCAGGAACAGCGCCTGGCTGTTGCGGCGCAGCAGCAACCCGGCCGTCTCCGGTGGTCGGAACCCGTGGGGCGGTGCGGGCAGCGCCGTCGGATGCAGGCGGTCGTGCAGCTGAGGGTCGGTGACCTGGTCGCGGTAGACCGCACGGGCGTAGATGACGTCGAGTGCCAGCAGCGGCAGTGCGATGAGGAGGGCGAGGAGCATCGCCGCGACCGGGCGGGGCACGTCGATCGGTTCGAAGATGCCGCCGGTGCCCAGCGCCGGTTGGTGGTGCACGGGCAGCGCGGTGGTGAACGCGTCGGCCGGTACCTGGACCGCGACCGTCGCCGCTTCGTGGTCGCCGTACGGGCCGAGTTCGACGATGACCGTGTCCCCTTCGATCACCGGTTCCTGGGCGCACGGCCGGGTCGAACGGAGCTGGCCTTCGACGCACTGTGCGTCGATCACCTCGCCCGGTGAGACGAGCGTCAGCCGGGCACGTGCGACGTCGGTCGGCCATTCGAAGCCGGGGATGTCGATCCGGGTCTCGACGATGTCACGGTCGCGCCGCTGGACGTGGCTCCACGTCGGGGCCTCGTAGATCAGGCGGTAGCGGTACTGGCCCGGCTGCAACCAGGTGCTCGCCTCGCCGATCCGGATGCGAGGACCGTCAGGCCCACGTTCCTCTATCCAGTTCCACGGGCGGTCGGCACTGCCCTGGTCCACGGTGATGATCTGGTAGCCGCCGGCCTGGAATCGCCGTTCGTCCGGCAGGTCGCGGAAGATGCCGCGGCGGGACTCGTGGAAGGTGACGTCGATGACCTCGCCGACGGTGGTGGTGCCATCCGCCTCGACGACCACAAGTCGGTCGAAAGCGTCGATGGTGAACGCACTGTCCCGCTGGGCGAGACCGGACAGCAGCCCGATGAGCGCAGCACCGGCGAACACCGCCACGGCAACGGCGACCGAAACCCCGATTCGCCAACCGACACGCATCCGACGACCTCCTGCGCGCGCGACGTCGCACGCCGACATCGGCGCACGCTATCGCCCGCTGAACTCGATGCCGGGAACCGCGGCGGCGCGGGGATCGTCGAGGGCGAACATCTCTTCCGGACCGAACCCGAACAGGTTGGCGAGCAGGCTGGTGGGGAACGTCTGGGTGAGCTTGCGATAGTTGGCGACGCGGTCGTTGGCGAAGCCCCGGGCGAACTGGATGCGGTCCTCGGTGTCCCGCAGGTCGTCCTGCAGCTGGCGGAAGCCTTCGTCGGCACGCAGGTCCGGGTAGTTCTCCGTCAGCATGAGCAGGCGGCCCAGCGCGTCACCGAACGCGTCTTCGGCGCCAGGCCGTTTCGCGGGGTCGGTCTGGGAGAGCGCCTCGCCGCGCAGCCGGGTCACCTCGTCGAGAATCTCCCGTTCGTGACCCGCATAGCCCTTGACGGTCGCGACAAGGTTCGGGACGAGGTCGTGCCGGCGCTGCAGCTGCACGGCGACCTGTGCCCAGGCCTGCCGGACACGAACCTTGGCGCGCACCATCTGGTTGTAGGCCATCATGACCAGGGCGAGCACGATGGCCACGATTGCGACGGTCACCTCGACTACCACATGCGCACCTCGGCCCGGTTCGCGGTGGATGCTATGCGGCCTGACCTTCGTCAGGAGTGTCTGCGGAGCGCTGGGTTCGGACCACGTAGGTGGCCACGGCCAGGATGATCCCGGCGACGACCACGCCGATCCAGCCGAGTCGCTGGATCGCGCCGTCGAGCAGCTGTCTCGACGTGGAGGTGGGATCGACGAGCACCAGCGCCACGAAGGCGGCGCACAGCAGGCTGACGCCGACCCCGATGGCCTTGTGCCAGACACGGTCGAGACCGCTGCGCTCCCGCAGGATGCGTCCGGCCTTGAGGATCCGGCCGACCCGGATGATCCGCAGGGCTCCGGCGATGCGCACCAGGCGCAGCAGCTGGACCGGACCGATCGCGAATACCACGGCGGGAATGATCACCACGGTGAGTGCTACGAGCCACCGGTTGCGCTTGAGCCAGGCGCGCCGGTCCTCGGCAAGTGCGAACAGCACCACCGTTTCGGCGATCAGGACACCGCCGGAGAGCGTGTTGAGCCCTCCGCCGACGGTCGCCCACGGTTCCGCGAGGAGGGTGAGAAACACCGCCGGGACCGACGCGAGCGCGGCCAGGAGCACCGGCAGCGCAAGGCGCTCGGCAACCCGGTCGGCACGGTCGACGTGCGCGTCGTCCGCCGTCACGTGTCGCCCATCGTCAGGTGCTGGTGCGTCCACGGGTGAGCACCTCGGCGACGTCGAGCACCTCGACCTGCCCGTCGGCGATGACCCCTTGACCGACCTTCTCGGCGACACCGTCGGTGAGCATCGTGACGCAGAACGGGCAGCCGGTCGCGATGATGTCCGCGCCCGTGTCGACGGCCTCGCTGACCCGGTCGACGTTCACCGCGGTGCCGATCGACTCCTCCATCCACATGCGGGCGCCACCGGCGCCGCAGCAGAATCCGTTCGACCGGCAGCGGCCCATCTCGACCGCATCGACGCCCGGCACGGCGCTGATGGTCGAACGCGGCTCCTCGTACACCTCGTTGTGGCGTCCGAGGTAGCACGGGTCGTGGTAGGTGACCCGCTTCGCGAGCTCGTTGGTGATGACGATGCGCCCGTCGGCGACGAGCTGCGACAGCAGCTGGCTGTGGTGGATGACGTCGAAATGCCCGTCGAACGCCGGGTACTCGTTCTTGAGGGTGTTGAAGCAGT
>JBJHDB010000010.1:0-6199 GCA_050486325.1 Nitriliruptoraceae bacterium
GTCCGGTGCCATGCGGGTCGACGCTGCGCCCGAGCTCCGCGAGTCTGGATGGCACCTGATGGGGACCGCGCGTATGGGTGACGACCCGGACGAGTCGGTGGTCGATCCGTGGGGGCGCACGCACGACATCGACAACCTCTATGTGGTCGACGGCAGCGTGTTCGTTACTTCGGGTGGAGTCAATCCGACCAGCACCATCGCTGCATTGGCGTCCAGATTCGCCGACCGGATGATCGAAACACGCCACGACCAGCGGGTGCCGGCATGAGGTTCTCCTGGGGTTCGGCCAACGTACCTCGGCGCGACGACGTCGACGAGGACCGTCGGGGACGGCTCGCCGACATCGCCGACATCATGATTCCCGCGGCGCACGGGATGCCGTCGGCAAGTTCGGTGGATGTCGCCGGCGGTCAGCTCGACATCGTGTTGTTCGCGCGCGACGACTTAGCCGAGCCGCTGCTCCGGGCGCTCGACTCCGACATCGTCCCTGACGTGCACTCGTTCGACACGGTTGATGCTTGGCTCGTCGATCTCCACGCTAATGATGCCGAGGCGCACGATGCCTTGGTGAAGGTCGTCATAGCCGGCTACTACCTCAGCCCGAAGGTTTGCGGACTGCTCGGCTATCCCGGACAGATGGCGTCAGAGGTGACGCTCAGCTTCCCGGAGTATGTGGATGAGGGCCTACTCGATGCGGTGGTCGCCCGTGGCCCCTTGTTTCGAGACGTGCCGTGATCGCCATGGGCGATAGCGTGCAGTACTCCGTGTTGACGCCACACCAATCTCAGCGCACTATGATCGATAGAAAGCGTTGTCTGTCCGCTGCCCACCGATGGCCGGTTGATGCGGGCATCCAAGGTCGTCGACGTAGGCCGATGATCACGACCAGGAGCGCAATATGACCATGCCCGGTGGGACCGAGTTGATCATCATTCTGTTCATCGTCATGCTTCTTTTTGGTGCGAAACGGCTTCCTGGCTTGGCGAGTTCAGTCGGAACATCGCTTCGCGAGTTCCGCAAGGCGACACGTGAGGCTGCTGAAGCCACCGAGGACGAAGTAAAGGACGATGCTGTGGCCGACCGTGGCCCGGATTCCTAGGCCTCGGCTACCCGCGTCGGGCGAGCAGGGTGAACTGCCGTTACTTGATCACTTTCGGGAACTGCGTTCGCGATTCCTCAAGGCACTGGTCGCGCTCGGGTGCGGTGGGGTTGTCGGCTACGCGGTGTTTCCACGCCTGCTTGACGTCGCCATCGCGCCGTATTGCTCCGCGCTGGCTTCGTTAGGCAACGTAGGGTCGTGCACGCTGGTCGCGCTGCGTCCACTGGAGCCGTTCGCTGTTCGCATCCAGTCGGCCCTGGTCGTCGGGCTGATCGTTGGAGGCCCGGTCATCTTCTATCAGCTCTGGCGATTCATCACTCCCGGACTGACATCACACGAACGGCGATACGCGTTGCCGTTCGTTGTGTTGAGCCAACACATGTTCGTGTTTGGCGCGTCCATGGCCTACCAGATCATTCCCACCGGACTGCGGATCCTGCTGACCCTGGGGGGTGACCAGATCAGTGCGATGCTCTCGGCAAGCGAGTACCTGAAATTCTTCCTGCAGATGTCGATCGCGTTCGGCCTGGTGTTCGAGCTTCCGCTGGTGCTCATCTTTCTCGGACTCGCCGGGGTCGTCACCTCAGAGGGGTTGAGGAAGGCGCGGCCCTATGCGGTCGTGCTCATGTTCATCGCCGGCGCGTTCATCACGCCCACGACCGATGCGGTGACCCTTCTGCTCGTCGTCGGCCCGATGCTCGTGTTCTATGAGCTGTCACTGCTGTTGACGCGCCTGTTCGAACGTCGGCGAGTCCGGTCGTCGTCCGTATGACGTAGCGCCCGGCGGTTCAGTGCCGCCGTTGGGTGTCGATGACCGGGATCTGACCCGACTACTGGACTCTCGCGGCTGATCCACTACGTCCTTCGCCGCGTCAATGCTCGGCGCTGGTGGCGGAGCAGCAGACCGGTCGGGCCGCGGTCTGTCCCTGGGAGAACCCACCGGTTTCCGCACACGTGGTGACTGGATGGTCGGCCTTCGCGCGGCATCGAGCTGCCGTTTCGCCCGGTCGATCTCGTCGGTGAGCTCTCGAACGGTCGGCGAGTCACGCAGCGGCCCGAAGTGAAGTTCAGCCTCGTGGCGGATGCGAGTGATCATCCGACCGACTCGACGGGCGATATCAGGAAGTCGATCCGGACCCAGCACCAGTACCGCGACAACGGCGATGACGAACAGTTCCTGTGATCCGGGCACGATCACTCCCCAGGGTGCTTGTCACGAGCCTACCTCCGGTGCCGTGGAGAGAAAACGCTTGCTGCCTGAGTCGTCACACGCCAGAATGCGCGATGTCGGCCCTCAATATTTCGGCGTCGTCGGTGACCTAAGGGAGTGGACAGTGATAATTGACAGTCATAATCACGTGCTGGCAGCGGGCCTGTACCCGGGTTACGAACGGTTCATCAAGGAGATGACCGTCGGCTACTTCCAGTCACTTGGCGAGCTGCCGACCGATCGCAATGTGACCGACGACGACTGGACCGAGGAACTCGAGTATCTGTGGGAGCCCATCGACCCGGAGGTACTCATCGAGGATCACCGTTCGGTGGGGATCGGACGTTCCACCGTGCTCACGGTGGCGCCCTCGGACTATACGAAGTACGAGCAGCGCGGGTCGGTGGACGTCGCACGGGTCACCGACGTCGAAGGCGAGCTCAGCATCGAGAAGGCCAACGACTACATGGCGGCACTGGTGAAGAAGTATCCGGACGACCTGATCGGCATGGCTGCCGTCAACCCGCGGTTCCGAGGTGTGGACTGGGCGTTGGACGAGCTCACCCGCGCCGTCGAGAAGCTGGGGCACACGGGCCTGAAGCTCTATCCGATGTACGACCATTACGCCCCCAACGATCCCGATCTGGGAATGCCCATCTTCGAGCGGGCCGCGGAGTTGGGAATCGGCGTGATGGTGCACATGTCCACGACGCCGGTGCGTGACGCGCCGCTGCAGTACGGATGGCCGGTGCTGCTGGACGACGTCGCCAGGCGTTTCCCGGAATTACGCCTGCTCGTGTGCCATGCTGGCTTCCCCTGGGTAGATGAATGTCTCGCATTCGTCGGGCGCCACGAGAACACGTATCTGGACGTGAGCTACTACAACAGCGTGCTCGATCGTCGTGACACATACGACTTCCTGATGCGTGCGCGGCGCATGGGGTGCAACTGGACCAAGATCTGCTGGGCGACCGACTATCCGGGTTTCGAATTCCCGCGCACGCTGCTGCCCAAGTTCGCGCTCGCCAACGACGTCGCCGACGACGGCGCGACGATTCCATCGAGTGACATGGCGCGCATGCTCGGTGGCAACTGGGCACGGTTCGCGGGGCTGGACGACTGGAGCGAGTCCGACACGCTCGAGGTAATGGCCGAGTGGGAGGACCGTTGGCGCGACATCCTGGTGACCGAGGAAGTTGCCTGACGCACCAGGATCGCCTGACGCGTCATTCGTGCCGTCTGTCGTCCGATGCGTCGGGCAGCGACGGTTCCAGCACCGACGCCCGTCGTGCCGTCGTCGCCGCGATCGTCCCCGGTTTCCGATGACCGGGAACCGATGAGAGTGGGCCTTGACAGGCCTGAAGGCACAACCTAGCCTTCTGCACAGAAATCGTTTTCTATACCATTTCCACACCGGTCTGTCCGTGGGTCCTGTTGCCGCTGGGAGAAGGATCGCGGCAGGGGACTCACGGGGTCTCGTAGGGCGGGGACGAATGACAGACACGATCGTTGTCGACCGTCGCTGCCAGGCGGTGGCGGGTTGAGGCTGCCGGGTCTGTCCGGGGGAGGCGGAGCCGCCACTCGAACAGATCGTCACCCGGGGATTCGGTCGACCCTGCAGCGAGCGGGCGTGTGGCCGGCGCTATTCGTGCTCCTTGCGATCGCCTTCGTGGTCGAACCGGCGTTCTTCGGCTCCGGAAACCTGTCCGACGTGTTGCGTCGTGCCTCGATCCTCGGCGTGGTGACCATTGGTCAGGTCATGGTCCTCATGACGGCCGGGATCGACCTGTCGGTCGGCGCCATGATGGGGGTCACGGCGGTCGCCCTCGCCGAGGCGGGAGCCGGCCGGGTGACGCTCACCCAGGCTCTGGTCGCCGCCATCGTGATCGCCCTGATCGTGGGAACCACCAACGCCCTGCTCGTGGCGCGTCGCAACGTCCCACCGGTGGTCGCGACCTTCGGCATGTTCGTGACCCTCGAAGGGCTTCGCCTGGCCTATACCCGAGGGGCGGCCAGCGGCACCGTCTCCGACACGGTGCGCGCGATCGGCCGAGGCCAGTTCGTCGGGGTTCCTGCATCGACGGTGGTGTGGCTGTTGTTGACGGCTGCCCTCGCGATCGGGCTGCGGCAGACCATCGTGGGCCGACGTTTCACCATGGCTGGCGCTAATGCGCGCATGGCCACCCTGTCCGGTGTTTCCGTCACGCGGATGAAGCTCGGTGCGTACCTGGCTTCGGCACTGTTGGCGGTCGTCGCGGGCGTGTTCTTCGCTGGCTACATCGGCTACGTCGATCGCTCGATCGGCCGAGGGATGGATCTCGACTCCATCGCGGCCGCGCTGCTGGGGGGTACGACCTTCACCGGGGGAACAGGCTCGTTCGTTCATGCCGCAGGGGGCGTGCTGCTCATCGTCTCCCTCATGAACTTCATCACCGTGGCGGGGCTGGATGTCCAGCTCCAGATGGTGGCCAAAGGCGCTGTGCTCATCGCCGCGGTTGCCCTGCAGACCCTTCCGAACCGAACCCGAACGAAAACCATGACGGAGGAATAGATGAACACCCAGACATACCGCCCATCATGGCGGGCCTTGCGGGTCCGCCGCCCCCACATGCTCATGGCCTTGGCGCTCGCGCTGGCGCTCGTCGCCGCAGCGTGCGGCGACAACGGGACCGAAACCGCGACCGAGGAACCGGCGGCCACCGTCGAGGACGCGGCCGAGGACGGTGCGGACACCGGAGAGGAGCCGGACACCGGCGGGATCCCCGAACTCGACGACGAGTACTCGCAGATGCTGAGGGAGGCCAGTCAGATAACGGTCGACACCTCCGAGTTCGCAACGGATCCGCCGTACCGCATCGCGACCATCGTCCAGGGCCCCACGAACGGTTGGGGTGCCATCTTCGACGCCGTCATGAACCACACCCTGGAGGAATCCGGACTGATCGAGGATCAGCTCTACGTGCCCTGGGACTTCACTACCGAGTCGCAGGCCAACGGAATCGATGACGCGATCAGCCGCAATGTCGACGCCATCCTGCTTACCTCGCTGAGTCGTGCAGGACTCGCAGATTCCGTCGACCGAGCCACCGCGGCGGGGATTCCCGTCATCACCTGCATGGCTGGTGTCGCGACTGACTCGTTCACCGTTGAGGTCAGCCGGAACATGCCGCAGATGGGCTATGTCGGGGCGAAGTGGCTCGCCGAGGAGATGGGTGGCGAGGGCAAGATCGTCACCATGCACGGCATTGCCGGCGTCGACGCAGCTGAGTTCTGGAAGAGTGGGGCGGAGGCCGCATTCGCCGAGTACCCCGGCATCGAGATCGTCGCCGAGGAGTACGCCAACTGGTCCGTCGCTGACGCGACGACAGCCATGCGGGCCATTCTGCAGTCCCAGGACGAGATCGACGGCCTGTGGTTCGGCGGCATGGAGATGGGTCTCGGCGGCGTGATGGCGTTCCAGGAGGCAGGTCGCGACATCCCACCGATCGGTGGGACCGGGCCGGTCAACGGCTTCCTGCGTATCGCCGAGGAGGAGAACCTCGAGTTCTTCGTCGCACCGTTCCCGCCCAGCGGCTCGGCGTTGTGCGTCGAGACGATGCTCGCGGTGCTCAATGGTGAGCCGGTACAGAAGCACATCGACGTCGTCGATGATATGGCAGGGACGGCGCCGTTTGGGTCAGGTGACCCCGACGCCGCATTCCTGTCGCAGTTCAACGACGACTTCATCGGTCCTGTCGCTGTAGACGAGTCCGTATATCTGGATGCTGGATTCGGACGATGATCACAGGCGGGGGCGGGCATGCCCCCCCCCGCCCATCTAGGTCTCGGGAGCGCTAGTGAAACAGCCCCAGCTCTGTCTCTTATAAACAACTGTCGCAGCCGACGATAAA
>JBJHDB010000010.1:6209-16248 GCA_050486325.1 Nitriliruptoraceae bacterium
CCCGTCTGGGGGGCTGGTTTTTTTTTAAACCACCCCGTTCCCCGCGTCTTTATTTGTGTTGGCTGTATCGGCCCTTTTAACCCGGGGGGGGGCGGCCAGGCCCGCCCCCGCCAATCTCGGTCTCGGGAGCGATCGTGAAACAGCCCCTGCTGGAGTTCGACGCGATCAGCAAGGCCTATGGGCCGGTGCAGGCGCTGGATAACGTGTCGATGACATGTCATGCCGGGCGGGTGCACGCCCTACTTGGTGAGAATGGTGCTGGCAAGTCCACTTTGCTTGGCATTCTCGGTGGCTCCCGGACGCAGGATACGGGCACGGTTCGGGTCGGCTACGAGCGAATCGATCCATCGGTTCACTCACCTCAGCACTCGCGATCACGCGGCATTGCTGTGGTGCACCAGGAACTCTCACTCGTACCGTCTATGACGGTGCTGGACAACCTGTTCCTCGGCCGTGAAGTCGTCGGGCGGCTGGCACTTGATCTCCCCGAGATGCGTCGGGCGGCCAACGAAGCACTCGAACGGCTCGGCGCTCGCATCGACTTGGACACTCCTGTCGAGGAGCTTTCGATCGCGGAAGGTCAACTCGTCGAGATCGCGCGTGCGCTGACCATGGACACCCGTGTTCTCGCCCTCGACGAGCCATCTGCGGTCCTGGCTGGTGATGAACTAGCCGCACTTTTCGCCGTGGTCCGTTCTCTCCGCGACCAAGGCGTCGCCGTCATCTATGTCAGCCACCGTCTCGACGAAATCTTCGCGCTGTGTGACGACTACACCGTGCTGAAGGACGGTCGTCTCAGCGGCAGCGGCCTGGTTGCCGACACTGATACGGAAGAGGTCATTCGGCTCATGGTTGGTCGCGACGTTGACCACGTGTTCCCTGAGCGCACGGTCGAGACCAGCGAACCTCTTCTTCGGGTGCGCCGCGTGACGGTCGAGGGCCTCATTGAAGACATCAGCTTCGAGGCAAGCGGTGGCGAGATCGTTGGCCTCGCGGGCCTGATCGGTAGCGGCAGGACGACGCTGGGCAAGACGTTGTTCGGTGCGATCCGGATGACCGGTGGTGAGGTCGAGGTCGACGGAACTCTGGGTCCGTTCAGCTCACCGCGCAAAGCGCTAGATGCGGGACTCGCCTACCTCCCCGAGGACCGCAAGGTCGAAGGTCTTGCGCTCGACAAATCGGTGCGCATGAACATCACCATGCTGTGTCCGGACCGGCTCCGCTCGCGGCTGCGATTGGTGAGCGGACGACGGGAGAGTGATGTCGTTCGGCACATCGTCGGGCGACTCGGAATCCGAACAGACCCCGACGGTGACCAACTGGCCAGCCGGCTGTCCGGCGGCAACCAGCAGAAGGTTGTGCTCGGCAAGTGGTTGCTCGCCGGCCCCTCGGTGCTCATCCTTGACGAACCCACGAGAGGAATCGACGTGGGTGCGAAGGCTCAGATCTACAGCCTCCTTCGCGACCTCGCCGACCAGGGGCACTGTGTCGTGGTCATCTCGTCCGAGCTGATCGAGATCATCGGTCTGTGTGACCGCATCCTGGTCCTCGCCGAGGGCCGACTCGCTGGCGAGCTTGCGAGTGCTGATGCGACCGAGGAGAGCATCATGCGCCTGGCAACACCGGCGGTCTCTGCGGTGGTGTCGTCGTGACTACCGGACCGCAGGTGGCCGCAACGGCAGACGCTCTCGTTGAGCCTCGCGCCGTCGTTCGACGTCGACGCCTGCGACGGTTCGTAGAGAGCGGTGGGACCGTCTGGGTAATGGTTGCGCTCCTCGCCGCATTCGCGGCCATATCATCGGACGACTTCCGCACCATTGGCAATGTCTCGAACATCTCGCGCCAGGGTGCGGTGCTCGCACTGGTCGCGCTCGGACAGTTCCTGGTTGTCGTGACCGCTGGCATCGATCTATCCGTCGGTGCCAGCGCGAAACTGGCTGCCATCGCTTCCGCCATCACGATGGCGGGCAGCAACATTCGCCTGATCCCAGGCATCCTTGTCGCGGCGGGAATCGGCGTAGTCGTCGGGGCCATCAACGGCTACGGCGTCACGCGGCTTCGCGTACCGGCCTTCGTCATGACCCTCGGCATGCTTGCCGTCGTCCAGGGCGTGGCGCTCTACGTTGCTCCCACCCCGCGTGGCCGCAGCTCGCCGTGGCTCGGGTCTTTCTTCGGCTGGTCTGTCGGCCCGTTCTTCGGCGTGGTCCTACTCGTCATGGCCGTATGGGTTATTGCATGGTGGGGCCTGTACAAACGGAGCTGGGGCCGTCATCTCTACGCGTTCGGCGGCAATCCGGAGGTCGCGCGTGTCAGCGGTGTTCGAATCAGGCGCGTCCAGTTCACGGCCTATCTGGCCAGCGGCGCCCTGGCCGGGCTGGCTGGACTTCTCCTCACCGCACGTTCCGGAGTGGGCGATCCGAACGCCGGCATGGGACTCGAGTTCGAATCGCTCGCGGCCGT
The DNA here is from genome assembly GCA_050486325.1 of Nitriliruptoraceae bacterium. GTDB lineage: Bacteria > Actinomycetota > Nitriliruptoria > Nitriliruptorales > Nitriliruptoraceae > JBJHDB01. The sequence goes on from JBJHDB010000010.1 coordinate 8,670, forward strand.
AGTCGTCGGTGGCGCCAGCCTGTTCGGCGGCAGGGGTCGGCTCATCGGTGTGCTGGGCGGGGTCGTCCTGCTCGCCATGCTCGGCAACATCTTCAATCTGGTCGGCATTCAGGTCTGGTACCAGCAGCTCCTAAAGGGTCTCATCATCCTGGCTGCGGCGGCCCTCTACCTCAAACCCGGCGGGGCGGCACGCTGACGCTTCATATCGTCCACCCTGTCACCAAGGAGACATGATGACTGCAGGGGAAGAGTTCGCGTACACAGGCCTTGCCGAGATCGCCGCGCGCATCCGTGCGGGAGATGTCTCGCCTGTCGAGGTTCTGGATGCGGTGATCGATCGCATCGAACGGCGCAACCCGACCCTCAACGCTTTCGTTCACACCGCCTTCGACGAGGCGCGCGATGCTGCTCGGCAGGCGGAGCGGGCCGTGTCCGCGGGCGATGCGCTCGGCCCGCTCCATGGTGTACCGGTTGCCATCAAGGATCTCTTCGACTTCAAGCAGGGATGGCCAGCGACGCTCGGAGGAATCCGAGCGCTGCAGGACTTCCGGTTGGATGCGCGGTGCATCTTCGCCGAGCGTGTCGAGAATGCCGGTGCCGTCATCGTCGGCAAGACGAACTCACCCGTGATGGGCTTCCGGGGGACGTGTGACAACCCGTTGTTCGGCCCGACCCGTAACCCCTTCGACACATCGCGCAACTCCGGCGGTTCGTCCGGCGGGAGCGCTGCGGCCGTGGCGGACGGGATGCTCCCCATGGCGGAGGGAACTGACGGTGGCGGCTCGATTCGCATACCCGCGGCCTGGACCTCCCTGTACGGCTACCAGGCTTCGTTCGGGCGCATTCCCGCCGTGATCCGCCCCAACGCCTACTCCCCAACGATGCCGTTCGTGTTCGAAGGGCCCCTCACCCGCAACGTCGAGGATGCCGCGATCACCCTGAATGCGCTCGCCGGCTTCGACCGCCGCGATCCGTTCAGCATCGATGATCCGCAGGACTTCACCGAGGCTCTCGGTCGGTCCATCCGAGGCAAGCGCATCGCGTACAGCCCTGACTTCGGCGTCTTCCCCGTGGACCGTCGAGTCGCGTCGGTCGTCGCCGATGCCGTTAAGGCGTTCGAAGAGGCCGGTGCACACGTCGAGGAGGTGTCGATCGAACTGCCCCACGACCATCTGGAACTCGCCGACCTGTGGGCACGCCACATCATGCTCATCAATATCGGCACGCTGGAAAATTTCAAGGCCAACGGTCTCGATCTGCTGCGCGACCACGCCGACGACTTCCCGCCGAAGTACCGCAGGTGGATCGAGGTCGGCTACGCGCAGACGTTGCAGGAGGTGCTCGCCGACTACGGCATGCGCTCCTCGGTGTACGACGCGGTGGCCGGAGTGTTCGCTGACCACCATCTGCTCGTGACGCCGACTGTGGCAGCTCTCCCGGTTGAGAACGCCCCGATTGCGGGAGAAACGGTCGGACCATCCGAGATCGAGGGTGTCGAGGTGGAGGAACTGATCGGCTGGTGCCTGACATTCTTCACCAACTTCTCCGGTCATCCCGCCGCCAGCATCCCGGCTGGCATGGCGGACGGGCTTCCGGTGGGCATGCAGATCATTGGGGACCGCTGGGCTGACGGCGACGTTCTGGCCGCCAGCGCAACGTACGAACGCATCCGGCCGTGGAGTCATGTTTACGCCAAGTGTGCTGATCGCTCCCTGTAGACGGATTCGCCGCGCCGTTCGTCGGCGATGTGCCGAGCGCGACCGGAAGGCCTATCGCGCTGACCCAGAACTCGACGACGAGGAATGGGGCAGGCCGAGGCCTGGGGTGAGCAGTGAGGTTTGGCGAGATATGGCTCGCGCACGTCGGTAACACGCCTCATCCTGTCTGGGCCTGACGCGCGATGAGGTGATCGACGTTCTTGCCAACGCCATCATGGCCGAGATCAATGCGCAGCGACGTGGTCTCACCGTGGAGGGTTGGACGGCCCCAGAAGCTATTGAACCCGTCGAAACGAACGTCGATCAGATCGCTGGCGTGCTGTCCATCGGACCCGACCGCACCGGCCGGAGATGCCTGCGGCTGGCCAAGGGCGAGGGACCATCACCTTCCCGCAAATTCCCGCGACCGATCAACCTCTCGCCGCCAACTTGCCCGCACGCGACCGTGGCCTTGCGTACTCGGGTTGACATGAGCGGCCGCTCGTAGCGTCCAGGGCGTTGGCTGACGGAGACGCGTTCCACTTTCTCGCTGGCGCAGGATGGACCGGCACTACGTCCCAGAACCCGTGTTGTCACCGTCACTGATGCCGAACAGTCGTGCTGCATTGCGGTGTTCGATGAACTGACGTACATCATCGGGAAGGCGGGCCGACCGGATCCGTCGGTGTTCGAAACGCTGGTCGAACGTCGGGGCGAACGATCCCCACAGCACGCGGCGATGGTCGAACTCGTTGCCGAGACGCTCGATGAAGTCCTGCCGGTACTCGCCATTCGTCATGACGTGGAGATTGTCGATGCGGGTTAACGCCGTCCAGGCGTCGATCATGGATAGCCCCGAAATGTTGATCTGGCCGCCGGTGGTCATCACGACCGGCAGAGTCGGGAACTGCATGGCGAGTTCCGCGACCTGCAGCGGTTCCGAGACGCCGAAGTAGCCGGTGGCTACGACCAACGGTACGCCCCGGTCTGTGGCGACCTCGGCGACGGCAGCTGCCCGGGAGATCGGGAACCACTCCTCCGCGGGGTGTACGAACACTCCGGCGGCTCCGAGCTCGTCGATGCCACGCTCAGCCTCGGCAACAGCTCCCTGACCTTCCAACGGATCCACCCGGACGAGTGTCGTCACCTGATCCCCGTGGTCGGTAACCGAAGCGGCGAGCTCGTCGTTCGCCGGCCCAAGGTGGTAGCCCGTCGGTCGAGCCGGCGTAGCGATGAGGTGGTCGACACCGGCATCGTCGGCCACGCTCAGCGCGTCATCGACGGCCAGGGAGCGACCGAAGCGGTTCTCACCGAGCAGCACGAGCGAGTCGATCATGACCGGTCCTCCCGGAGCAGCACGGCGGCGGTACCCCCGAGCACCTGCGCCTCGTCCTCCACTCCGAGGCCTGCCAGCCGAACCTTCTCCACCTCGAGCGCCGGGTTGCATCCAGGCCCGTCCGACCCGAAGACGACGCGGTGCGCCCCGATACGGTGTACCGCCTCACGGATCTTGTCCGGGTACGGCATGGCAGAGGTCTCGAGGTACAGGTTCTCCTGGCGTTCCGCCGCGTTGATCGCATCATCGACGTGGAAATAGCCGCCCATGTGCCCCATCACGATCGCGGTTTCAGGGGACGCCTCGGCCGCGAGGGCGATGGACTGTGGCGTCGTGTACGGATCGTCCCCGCAATGGAACAGCACTGGTACCCCCAGCTCAGCGCAACGCCGCAACAACTTCACGGTTGGTTCGGAGGCCGGGTGCGCCAGTGTGGTCGTGGGGTGCAGCTTCAGCCCGCGGTATCCCATCTCCGTCACCGTCTCGTCGAGCGCCTCCATCGCCGCTGGGCCGCCGTTCGGGTTCAGGCGAACGAAGGGCAGCAGCCGGTCGGGAAACCGGCCGCAGGCCTCGGCGAGGTATGCGAGGATGTCGGGGTTGGGGCCGGGATAGTCCAGGTAGGTCATGCACACGGCGAGGTCGATACCGGCTTCGTCGAGCAACGGGACGAGCTTCTCCGGGGGGTCGATCCAGTCGTAGGCCTCGGCCTCGTCGACGTGTGTGTGGAAGTCGATGATCCGTGAGCTCATGGTGGTCCTATCCTGCTGCGAAGCGGGAGACGGTGCGGCGCACGGTTTCCGCATAGACGTCGATGCAGCGCTCGACCTCGTCGAGGTCTACCCACTCGTCCGTGGTGTGAGCCTGGTCGATCGAGCCTGGGCCCAGGACGACGCACGGGACGTCATGTCCGCGGCTCATCCGACACGCATCGGTGCTGTACGGAGCGCCGGTCGCGGTCAGGTCCCCGCCCATGGTCGAATTGGCCGCCTCGAGCGCAGCTACAACCAGGGGATGATCTGCGGGTGTGTCGATCCCTGGGAGGATGACGAACGGGTCATCGCGGTGGACGTCATGGCCTTCCTGTCGAAGTTCGTCGAGTAGCTCGTCGAGTTCCGCGAGCACCTCGTCGAGTTCCTCCGACGGTGCGATCCGCCGATCGATGACGAGTTCGGCCACTTCCGGCACGATGTTCGGGGCATGTCCGGTCCGCATCACGGTCGGTGTAACCAAGGCAGGTCCGATGAGTGGATGAACCTTGCGCTCCAGCCGAGGCAGGAGCCGTTCCTCTAGGGCGATGGCGACACGGGCAGCGGCAGTGAGGGCATTGATCCCGAGATACGCCTTCGACGTGTGGGCGGCTCGACCCCGCGCTTCGATCCGGATTCGGGCGAAGCCGTTGTGAGCACGAACCGGCACCAGTGACGTAGGTTCGCCGATGACGACGGCATCCATCGGCCCGATCTGGTCCACGAGCGCTGCAGCACCGAGCATCGTGGCTTCTTCATCGACCGCACCGGCGAAGACGATGGTGGCTTCGACATCGCCTGCGTCGGCGAGGCGTTCCAATGCGCCGAGCATCGCGACGAGAGATCCCTTGGTGTCGCAGGCGCCCCTCCCCGCCAGGCGCCCGTTCGACCGTTCGACGGCCTGCGCGGGCTGGGCATGTGGCACTGTGTCGAGGTGCGCTTCGAGAACGATCACCGGAGCGTCGCTTGGGCCGGGGAAGCGTCCGATGACGTTGGTGGCCGGCTGGCCCTCGACCGCGCCTCGTACGACGTCCGCCCCCAGACCGGACAACAGGTCGGAGACGGCGTCGCCCACCTCCTGCTCCCCGCGACCGCCCAGCGTGGCGTTCACTGAGTCGATCTGCACAAGCTGTTCGAGCGTCGCTGCGGCGTCCATCAGGATCCTCCGGTTATCGGGCGGTGTATCAGCCGTCGACCATCAATGCCGCAGTGGTGACGAAGCCTGCCTCGTCGCTCGCGAGGAATATGACTCCTATGGCAATTCTCGTCGGGGCCTCCCTGCCGTCTGAGGCTCGGGTGGGCGCCCCACGCAGCCAGATGCCCATTCGGATCGCCCACACCGTCGAGCCGCGGTTCGATCGACGGCGCAAACGTGGGTTCGGAACACACGGTGCATGGTGGCGTGGTGCTGGTCCTGCCCGACGAGGAGTTGTCCAACTCGGACGTCGCCGACCAGGAACTCTGCGCCCGCGTCACAGACGTCGTCCGAACGCCCCTCATCGCGCGCCCACGTGTACTGATGCGCCCTCGGGCACGTACCACGCGGTGATGGCCTCCCGATGCCGGAGCCTCCGCCCGTGACGACGCTCGCGTGTGGTTGAGCCGACCGAGCTCCACGTCACTCAACCTCGTTCCAGGAGGTTGTCTTCGAGAACGTGCGGTCGAAGCCGCCGCCGTTCCATGTCGCCATCTTGTGGGGTCGGACCAGGAACGGCACGCGCGGAAACTCGAAGGTGGCCTCGGCGTAGTCCATGCCCTCCTGTCCGAGGTAGCGGAGCACCATCCGGCGGGCTGGCGTCTGCCAGTCGAAGTCGCCCGGCAGGAACTCCGCCTCGCCTTGGACGCTGACACGCTTGTACGGCAGCTCGGGGTTGTCGACGAGCAGACCGCAACGTGCGTCCCGCTTGAGGTTCTGGACAAGGCTGGTGCGCTCCTTGGACACGATGAGGAACGCCTCGCCATTCCACTCGTACCAGACAGGGCTCAACACCGGTTGTCCCGACTCGAAGGTCGTCGCGATCTTCGCGAAGATCGCTGTCTGGGTGAGGAACTGCTCGAACTCCTCCGGGCCCATTGGGCCACCCTTGTTCTCGGCCATAGCCATGTGCGTTCCTTCCGTTGTACTGCGATCAGCCCTTGCGGACGTTGAGAGCACCGGCGATCAGGATCACGAAATCCTTGATCACTTGGCGGTAACAGAGGTCGATACCGACCACGTCGAAGATGCTGCCGTTCGTGCCGAGCAGTGCGGCCCCGCCAAGCGCGTCCGGCAGCCTCTCGCGGCCACCGAACAGGCTTGTCCCCTCGATGACGACTGCCGTTAGCGACGCGAACTCCCGGCCGATGCCTGTGGTCGTCAGGGCGAGCATGTGCCCGACCGTGATGCACCTGCCCGATCATCGTGATGGTCCCCAGAATCAGTGTGCCGTACAGGACATCGTGCAGATTGCTGACAAGGACAAAGTTGGGTTCGACGACCGCGAGTGCGACCAGTGCGAACGGGAGGCCCAGCCAGACGCCGGTATCGGCCATGGAGTCGCCCCTGAGCCATCGGATCGAGTGCCGCGCCAATGTGCTCACGCCGACTGTCGCTCGACCACGGTGGCGTCCACGATCGTCCCCTCGTCCGGCGTTGCACTCAGGATGGGGAACGACGTGGCGTTGTGTGCGGCGGTGACGCGGTCGCGCCGAGCGTCGTACGCCACCACACCACCTCGCAGGGCTTTGCGTTCCGCGGCGTAGTCGACGGCCCAGGTCACGGCGTCGCCATCCGGCTGTGAGAGTCGTAGCGCCGTCCGGAGAGCGAGGTGCAGTTCGATGGTGGCCTCGCCGTTACCGGAGCAGAGCACCGCTGTCGATCCGTCGGCGTAGATGCCGGAGCCGAAGACGGCGCAGTCCCCTACGCGGCCGACGCGTTTCATCAGGAGTCCCCCCGTGCTCGCCGCAGCGGCGATGGCCGTTCCGTCAACGACGATGGCGCCGACCGTTTCGGTGAGGCTGACTGGCCGTCCGGTATAGAGGGAGCGCCCCGCATCCAGGCCGTGACGTGTCACCTGTTCCCAGATCCGTCGCTGCTCTGGCGTCCGCAGATCTGCCTCTTCCAGACCGGCGCGGAGTGCATGCCGGCGTGCCCCGTCCCCTGTGAGGATGACCGGGCCATCGCTCTGCTCCAGCAGTGCGTTGGCAGCGCGGACCGGATTGCGGAAACCGCTGATCGCGGCGACAGCGGCGAACCGTTGGGTCGTGCCGTCCACGACGGCAGCGTCAGCCTCGACGTCGCCATCCTCGTTCATCACGGACCCGACACCGGCGTTCAGGCTCGGCTCGTCCTCGAGGACAGTCACCGCTTCTGCCGCAGCCACGGTGGCACTCGAACTTTGCTCGAGCGCTGCCAGTCCGCGGCTCGCGGCGCGGCGCAGCGCATCGAGGGTCGCATCGGTGGGCTCGGTGTCTACCCCGGCGTGAACCACCACACGTCTGGTCATCGCACCCCGCCTTGCCATCGCGCGAGGAACACGACGGCCAAGCGCTCCCGTGCCCGCTCGATGTGATGCGCCACGGCGGCCTCGGCGGCGTCGGGATCGCCAGCGCGAAGCGCCTCCACGATGTCGCGATGGTGAAACCGGATGTGCTCGTCAGTGCCCAGATTGCCGTACACCCAGTGCCAGAGCCGGGTGGCAAGCGGAAGCAGTCGTGTCAGAGCGTCGTACAGGTAGCGGTTACCCGCCATAGACGCGATGGCGAGGTGGAGCTCCTGGTCACGTTCAACGAAGGTCCGCCAGGACCACTCCTCCTCATCG
>JBJHDB010000010.1:16258-20397 GCA_050486325.1 Nitriliruptoraceae bacterium
CCGGGGGACGCTGCCGACGATAAGCGCCCAGTTCACACCGGAGAAGCCTTCGTTCATATCCGAGGTGGCGACGAGTCCGTCGAGGAGCTCGATCTGCTGCTTCCGTGCCCGCTGGGCAGCGAGACGGACGACTTTGCGCTCGATGGCTTCACGTGCCTCGTAGATGTCTGCGGCGTCCATCCCTTCGAGCGGAGCGACGACCAGACCCTTGCGGGGCAGGGCACGCAGCAACCCGAGCTCCTCAAGACGGATCACTACAGGTCGCAGGGTGCTCCGGGGACAGTCGGCGCGCTCCATCAGATACTGCTCTGACACGATCGCCCCGGGCTCGATCTCAAGCGACACGATCGCGTGGAAGAGGACGCGAAATGCCGCATCTCGGGGACCGGCGTCATGACCGTTACCGAGTGCACGCCCCGACAGCTCCTGGCGGAGTGTTTCCAACGTCCCCAGTGGTTCCATGAGTGGACCCTACTGAGGGCCTCAGTGGGGCGCAATGACGAACGTGTCGGCGTGTCAGCACTCCGCCGCATGCAAGGGCCAATTCAGCGGCGGACGTGGAGAACTTGCGCCCAGGAATCTCACACATTCGATGGAACCGGGGGCTGGCGCCGTTCAACAGTGCGGTCAGTGCGAGTTGAAGCCGCAGCGTTGGCGCGGTACCGAATGTCCACACCTTGTGGGCCTTGAAGTCCAAGGCCGCGAGATGGTCGAAGTCTTTCAGGTTGTGGATGAACGTTAGAAGGCCGTCATGTCAGCGCGGTTGCTGCGATCAGCAGATCTAACACGCGGGCGTCGCGAGACTTTCGCTCCTTGCTGCGGGTGGCGGCATAGGCGCGTACGGCAGCAGTGTCGGAAGGCAGCGGCTCCAGCAACGACTCGAGGCGCTGGAGCCTGTCCTGTCGTCGTGCCCGTTCGTCGGCGCCGTCAGTCGCATGAGGTCCGGCGGCCAACTTGGCAGTTGTCAAGTTAGTGTCCAGGGAAGTCGTGTACGGGGCGGGGTTGCTCGCAGGAGAGTGAGCACCGCGATCGTTGGCTCGAGTGGCAGCGCATTCGACGGCACATTCCCAAGCGCGATGACCAAGGACGTGTCGATCGATCCTTGAGCGGCGTGTGTCGATGCTGTGTCGGTCACACCTGTGGCTCGACAGTCTGATCGACGACCGCGTCGAGTTCGTCACGGAACTGTTGGCTGTCGATCCGAGGTGCGCTGGCGAACGCCTCGCTGAGCAGGTCACGCGTCACGAAACGCCGTAGGGCTGGGCGCCACTCGCCGACTGGGAAACCGTTGCGGGTCACCAGGAACACCTCCCCGGGGTCAAGCGCACGCATGATCTCCCCGCGGTCATTGCGAAGTTCACGCTGGCTGATCGTCCTGGTCCTGTCGCCACCGCACCGCCCGTGTAGTACGAGCGCTACACGAATGGCTGAGCACTCTGCTCTCGTGACCAGGATTCACCACCGATGGTCACTCTCATGCGAGCACCCCGCCCCATACACCACTTCCCTGGACGCTGCTCCCCCTGGAGGAGTGGTTGATTCGACTCGAGGATCTGCCCCGCCATCCTGACGTATCTGGCGCTGATGCGGTTCGCGCCGCGCGCGACGAGATGTTGTGATCTACGTCGTTGACGCGTCAGCAGTCGTCGACTTGCTGGTGCGAAGCGATCGTGGCCAGCGTGTGCGCGAGGTGCTTGTCGACGACACCAACGCCGTGCTGGTGAGTGTTGCACACCTCGATGCTGAAGTGCTGTCAGCGCTGGTAAGGCTGCACCGTGACGGCCGACTCGTTGCCGACGAGGTCACCGAACTGGTCGAGCGCCTCGGTCAGCTCACGATGCGTAGAGAGCCGATCTCCATCGCCCTGCTACGCGCGGCCTGGGCCTTGCGCGACAACATTGCGATTCGCGATGCACTCTACGTCGCGACCGCAGAAGCAATACACGCGCGCCTTGTGACGACCGACGACCGCCTTGCCCAAGCGATTGCAGGCATCGCTGCGGATCTGGCGATGGAATAGTTCTGGGACCCCATACCCCTCGAAGGCCGCGGATTGTTTCGGACGCGGCCCCTGGCCAGATCCGCTGCCAATCGTGGCTGTCGCATGTCCGCGACAGACTGTGACCAATAGAGTGAGGTGAACGTGGAATTGAGGGTTGTGCGCTGGAACATCGATGGGCGGCACACGATCCGCGATGAGCAGCTCCAGCTTCTCGAGGACACTCGTGCCGAGGTTGCGCTGCTGCAGGAGGTGACCCCGGCCGCCTTGGATCTGCTCCGCCAAGCCGGTTGGCGCGGCACCTTAGCGCTCGAACTCGTCGGCGACGATCATGTCGAGCGCGACGGGGCCAGACCCCGCTTTGCCTGCGCCGTGCTCGCGCGCGGCGATGCCCTGGTCGTCTCCTCGTCGCTCGTGGCCGGAGCGCCCTCTGCCGTCCGTGGATTGATGTCCCGACTTCATGTGCAGGGCTTTGAGTTGATGGCGATCAGCGCGGCTCTCCCTCCGGGATCGATGTGGGGTAGGTCGGCCAAGGCCGGGCAGGCTGATGCGATCGACCGGGCGATCCGAGACGCTGGTTTGCCCACAATCATCGGGATGGACCGCAATGGTCCCGAGTTCGAGCGGTGGAATGCGGCGATCACCGAGTGGTGGAGTGAGGACCCGCCGCACTTCTTCGATGGGAGTGCGACGCATCGGTGTGTCGATGTTCTCGATCTTTGGTACGCCGCCAACCCGGACGCCCGGGCGCACGCCATGCGAGAGCGCCCGAATGGGCCGCGCGAAGTCTCTTATGTGGAGCGACGTGCCGATCCGGTCATCCCTCGACGCTACGACGTCATCATGGTCGACGACGCGTTCGAAGTCCTTGATGTCTGCTATCGCTACTGCGAGGCCATCGCCGCTGGAAGCGATCACGGTCTGGTTGAAGCGGTCAACAGCCTCTGATCAGCGTCCGAAGCGCCGAGCACGGCATGCGCTGTCAGGCCCATCGTGCCACAGCACGAATTATCACGTTCTGTGGGACGGGCTGGCGGCGAGAACGCGTTCGGTCGCGCGGGAGGTTTCAGGCTGGAAGCTGGCGGGCGCAGCGTCTAGACGAGGTAGGCCCTCAGCGCTTCACGAACGATGTCGGATTTGTGGACGCCGTCACGATCGGCGCGCTGCTCGAGCAGATCTGCGAGGTCGTCATCCAGCCGGGCGTTGACGGTGGGTGATGGTCCTTCGCCCTTCGCCAGGCGCGGGCGGCCACGACCGGTCGGACGCACGTCGATATTGCGGGGTTCATACCCCGCTTCGGCGTCGTCGGCGAGCCGTTCTGCTAACTCGTCGGTGACCTTGACGCTGGTGCGTCGCTTCTTGCCTTCGCTCATGATCGGTCCTCCCTCGGGAGGTAGCGCTCGTAGGCTTTGCGCAGCTTCATCGCATGGATGACGACTTCGCCGTCATCGACGTCATCGACCGTGATGACCTCCAACATGCGGCCGGTGCGGTCGGGTCCGATGTGCAGGACGCCGACGATCTGATCGACGTTCGTCTCAACAGGGCCGGCTGCCACGGCGTTGTCGATCGCGTGGTGGATGTCCGGGTAGCGATCCCATGGCGGCGGGCGCTGGTCCGGATCTCCATGACATTAGTGTATCACACTAATGTTTCTTGGGTTCCGAACCCACGGAGAGCGCGAGCACCTTCCCGGCGATGCGTGTTGGTCAGAGCTTTCGCCAGATCCACGGGTTGAGCAAGTTCGGACTCCAGGCTCGGCGATTGGCGGCGATCGGAGAGGCTCCAATACGTGTTGAGCGCAGGCGAGGGTGGTGGCGGGGACGTGCTCGTCAGGATTTGTAGACCTCGCGGGCGATGTGGCGCTCGAGGCGTCAGGATGTCGGGGTCGGCCTTGCCGTCATGTGAGTGCTTCTGGACGCGGCGCGGGTCCGTTGGTAGCAGGCTGAGCCGGTTGACCGCGACCACCGTTTTGGCGAGTTCCGCACGCTCGATCACAGATCCATCGGCGACTGCGAACTGTTGTTGGAATCACAACGCGAGGTGCGAGCGGGGGGACTCGAACCCCCACAGGGTGTGAACCCCACTGGGACCTAAACCCAGCGCGTCTGCCGATTCCGCCACGCTCGCGTCGGCCGGA
>JBJHDB010000011.1:0-18891 GCA_050486325.1 Nitriliruptoraceae bacterium
CATGGCCGGCATCATGGCTGACCTCGGTAACCCTCTCGACTTCGACTACGTCTCCACCGACGGCACCTCCGACGCGGTCGCGATGCTGCTGCGCGGTGACGTCGAAGCGGTCTACACCACCGGTGGCGGCATCCGCCCATTCGTCGAGGACAACCCCGACGACATCGAGTTCCTGGTGAGCACCGCATGCGAGCCGGACCCGACCACGCCTGGCGTTCCCACGCTCAGCGAGGCCGGCGTCGACGGTGCGGACGAGATCTGCATCTCGCAGACCGTGCCGCGCGTGTTCCTCGGAGCACCGGCGATGTCCGACGCCAAGGCGCAGGCGCTGACCACCGCGCTGCTCCAGGTGATGGAGAGTGCGGAGTTCCAGCAGGAGGCCGAAGACGCGGGCCGCTTCGTGCAGCCCTCTGGCGCTGACGCCGCAAGCGAGGCCGTCGTGAGCAAGCTCGAACTGCTCGAGCGCTTCAACGACGTCCTCGTCGAGGCCGGCCTGCTCTAGTAGGTCGGGCCACCGCATAGCAAGTCGCGGTGACTGGGTCGGGACGGCTCCCATCGGGGAGTCCGTCCCGACCTGGCCCGTGTGCGACCGGTCCGCGTCAGTAGCGGGCTTGTCCTCACGGGTCCCGACGTGTTCAGTACGACGGACCTGACGCCATGCGGCGCTCCCGGGGACCGGGCGCACCGCACACATCGACGAGGTGGGAGCCCCGATGGCCGAGGCGATGCTCGATGCGTTGAACGCACTGTTCACCTGGCAGGGCGTGCTCCTTCTGCTCACCGGGACGCTGATCGGCACGGTCGTGGCGATCCTGCCGGGCCTCGGCTCGCCGACGGCGATGGCGCTGCTCTTGCCGCTGACGTTCACCATGGGACGCGAAGACGCACTGATGTTCCTGGTGTGCATCATCGGGGCAGGCGGCTTCGCTGGCTCGATGACGGCCATCCTGCTGTCAGTCCCCGGTGACGAGACGAACGCGGCAACCACGCTCGACGGCTACCAACTCGCGACCCAGGGCAAGGCCGGTCTGGCGATCGGTGCGTCGGCAACGGCGTCCGCGCTCGGAGCGATATTCGGCGCGCTGGTCCTCGTCAGCCTCATCCCGGCGATGCGCAACCTGATCCTGCTGTTGAGCCCGCCGGAGATCTTCGCGATCGCGTTGTCGGGAGTTCTGCTCATCGGCGTGGTGTCCACCGGGGCTGCGGTGCGAGGTCTCATGGGAGGGTTGCTCGGCATCGCTGCGGGCCTCATCGGGTTCAACATGGCGCTCGGTGGCACCCGGTTCACCTTCGGTGTTCTGCGCCTGTATGACGGGATCCCGCTGGTGGCCGCGTTGATCGGCCTGTTCGCGGTCCCCGAGATCATCAAGCTCATGCGCAAGGAGGGCTCGGTCAGCCAGACCGGTGTGATCATGAAGGGCGGGGTCCGGCAGGGCATGATGGAGGTGCTCCGCCGTCCGCGGCTGCTGCTGCAGTCGAGCGCGATCGGTACGGGCCTGGGAATCGTGCCCGGCATCGGCGGCAGCGTCGCGTGCTGGATCGCCTACTTCGCCGCAGTCCGAACCTCGAAGAACCCCGAGACCTTCGGCACCGGACGCATCGAAGGAGTCATCGCGCCCGAGGCGGCCGTCGACTCCAAGGACGGCGGTCAGTTCATGCCCCTGCTGGCACTGGGGCTGCCCGGCGGGGTGACGACCGCGATCCTGGCGACCGGATTCCTGGTGCACGGCATCCGGCCCGGGCCGCCGATGTTCACCTCGGACCTGTCGCTCGTGTTCGTGATCGTCTTCGCCCTCATCTTCGCCAACATCACGACGAGCGCGGTCGGCCTCGTCGCCGCCAACGCGCTGGTGCGCATCACGATGGTCCCCTCCAGCATCCTCGGTCCCGTCGTCATCGTGCTCGGGCTGCTCGGCGGCTATGCGGCCGTCCGGGCCCCGTTCGGCGCGCTGGTGACCGTGATCTTCGGGGTCATCGGCTACCTCATGATGCGTGCTGACTACTCGCGGCCGGCATTCATCATCGGGCTGGTGCTGGTGCCCATCATGGAGCAGAACTTCCACGTGTCGTTGCAGTCGTCGCGCGGCTCGTACGCGTTCCTGTTGCGGCCGATCACGCTGAGCGTGTTCATCCTCGCGTTCATCGGCGCGGTCGGCCCGAGCCTCTACAAGCTCGCCCGCCGCAAGCTGGCCGCACGAACCGAAGCCGACGCACCTTCGCGAGTTGGTGCCCTGGCCGGGCCGTCAGCACTGGTGACCCGGGCCGGTGAGGGTGATGCCGACGCGACCGCGCCGGTGATGGCCGCAGGACCGGATCGCGGCGAGGTCGACCCCCGCCTCGACCTCGCCGGTGCCGTGTTCATCACCATCTTCAGCGGTGTGCTGTTGTGGCAGATGGTCGGCCTGTCCGGCGCGCAGCGCCTGTTCCCGTCGATCTTCCTGCCGCCGCTGTTCCTGCTCGCCGTCGGACGCACCGCCGTGCTGCTGAAGCGCCGCTGGTCCGACACGTTCGACCGTGGCACCGGGTTGGCCGACCTCTATGCGTTCGCCTGGCTGCTCGGCCTGCTGGTGCTGGTCTGGCTGATCGGTGCGCTCCCGGCGGTGGCGATCTGGCTGTTGGCCTTCTCGATCGGCTACCGGCGCCTCAAGGGCGACGCGACGACCACGGTCCGACGCGACGTCATACGGGGCGTGCTGATGTCCGGACTGGCGACCGCAGCCATCTGGTACCTGTTCGTCGATTTCCTCCAGTTCCGGTTCCAGAGCGGCATGTTCACCTGACGCGAGCCATGGTCGGTGTGATCCATATGCCCGCCGACTGCCGTCTAATGTCAACAGTTGACACCGGCGATGGTGGGGCCTAGCGTTCCCTGACGGGAGCACACGCAGATGCGAACACCGCCCGCCGGGCGTCGTCCGGGCGGGTAGGTGTGTGAACGGAAGGCGACCGGTGTCCGAGGCCAGCCCCGACGAGACCGCACGATCCGTACGGTTCGACTGCAACGGCCGTTCTGTGGAACTCGACGTCAACGACTTCGACACGGTCGCCGAGGTGGTGCGGGAGCGGCTCGGGTTGACCGGCACGAAAGTGTCGTGCGACGAGCAGATCTGCGGTGCTTGCACCGTCTTGGTCGATGACCTCCCTGTCAGCGCCTGCACGACCCTGGCCGCCGAGCTCGACGGGCGTACGGTGACCACCATCGAGGGTCTTCGACGCGACGACGGGACTCTGCACCCGTTGCAGCAGGCGTTCATCGACGAGTTCGCGTTCCAGTGCGGATTCTGCACCCCCGGCATGATCATGTCCGCCTTGGCGCTGCTGCGGGAGAAACCCGACGCGCAACGCGACGACATCGTCGCCCATCTCGACGGGACGATCTGCCGCTGCACCGGCTACGTGCCGATCGTCAACGCCGTGCTCACCGCGCAGCGCCAGCTGACCGGAGGCACGCCATGACGGCGCCTGGCACGACCGCGCCCGTACAGGCGCCCGCGACGTCGCCGGGCGCGCCCGGAACCGAGATCCCGGTGGACGAACTGCGTTGGGTCCACCGCTCGATGCCACGCGTCGACGGCGTGGACAAGGTCACCGGTACCGCCCTGTTCGCCTCAGACCTGAGCGTGCCCAACATGCTGCACGCCAAGGTCGTGCGCAGCGACGTGCCCCACGGGGTGATCGCCGAGATCGACGTGTCGGCGGCCGAGGCGATGCCTGGCGTCGAGGGTGTCCTCACCGGTCGTGACCTGCTGGCTCTGCCGCAGCACCGTTACGGCCACATCGTCCGGGACCACCCGCCGTTGGCGCTCGACAAGGTGCGGTTCGCCGGCGAACCCGTCGCTGCCGTCATCGCCCGCGACGAACGCATCGCCGCCGAGGCAGCGGCACTCGTCCGGGTCGACTACGAGGAGCTGCCCGTCGTCGACCGTGTCGAGGCCGCAATCGCCGCCGATGCGGCCATCGTGCACGAGCAGCGCTACGAGCGGGGTGCATTCACCGGACTCGACTACGAGTCGATGGGCGCTCCCGGCGAGTACAAGAACATCTGCCACCACAACCAGCTCACGTGGGGTGACGTCGACGCGGCGTTCGCAGCTGCCGACCGGGTGTTCGAGCACGAGTACCGCTTCCCGCTCGCCTACGCCTACGCGATGGAGCCCTACGTCACGATCGCTGACTACACGCCGTCGGGGATCATCATCCATTCGTCGGCCCAGCACCCCTACATGGTGCGTCACGACGTCGCGGCGATGTTCGGGGTGGCCATCAACCAGGTCGACCTGCGCGTCCCCTACGTCGGTGGTGGATACGGCTCCAAGTCGTACACGAAGATCGAACCGCTCACGACGGCGTGCTCGTGGCTGGTCGGACGCCCGGTGCGCCTGGCATTGAGCGTGGAAGAGGCGATCCTGACCACCCGCATCCAGGGCGCCTCGATGCGTTTCCGCACGGCGGTCGACCGCGACGGGCACATCATCGGCCGCATCGTCGAGCTGCTGTTCGATGGCGGCGCCTACGCCGAAAACGGGCCGCTGGGCGCCCACCAGGCCGCGGAACGGGTCATCGGCGCGATGCCGATCCCCAACGTCCGTGTCGACTCGTACCTGATCTACACCAACACCGCGCCGTCGAGTTCATTCCGCGGGTATACCGCGACGCAGGCAACGTTCGCCTCCGAGTCGCAGCTCGACGAGATCGCGCAGGAACTCGGCCTCGACCCGCTCGAGATGCGTCTGCGCAACACCGCCGAACCAGGCGACGAGTTCCTTCCCGGTGCACGGCCGTTGGACGGCGACGTCAAGGCCAATCTGCGTGCGCTGGCATCCGCGATGGACTGGGAGGCCGAACGCGCGCCCGACGAAGGACGCGGACTGGCCGGCATGCTGCTCACCGGCGGCGCCAAACCGGTGAGTCTCTCGCAGGTGCGGGTGCACGCCGACGACTCGGTCACCGTGTTCTCCGGCAGCACCGAGATGGGCCAGGGCTCACGGACCGTCATGACCCAGATCGCCGCCGAGGGATTGGGCGTGCCCCCCGAGCGCATCCGGATTGCGTCGCATTCGACCAGCGGCACGCCTTTCGACCGGTCGACCGGCGCCAGCCGCAGCACCACGCTTCAGGGTCGCGCGTTGCTCGAGGCCTGCCGGGACGTGCGCAGCCGGATCCGCGGTCTGCTCACCGAGGTCGCCGCAGTCACCGAAGAGGCCATCGTCGACGAGCCGGGCGGTTTCCGGGTGGGGGATACCGAATGGAGCTTCGGTGCGGTCATCTCGGCGTACTTCGGGGTGCCCGAGTGTGACGTGACCGGACACGGACATGTCCGTCAGAAGGGCGACCTCGCGGTCCTTCCGGTGTTCTGGGAGTCCAGTTGTGTCGGCGTACGCGTCGAGGTCGACCGGGAGACCGGTGTGATCACCTGGAAGGACCTTGCGATCCTCGCCGATGTCGGTCTCGCCATCAACCCGGCGATGGCCGAAGGACAGGATCTGGGGGGCGCGGTGCAGGGTGCCGGCGCGGCGTTGTTCGAGGAACTCGACTTCACCGGGGGATACCTCGCCAACGGCTCGCTCGCCCTGTACCGGGTGCCACGGGTCGCCGATGTGCCGATGGACCCGACGCTGCTGGTCGCCGAACGACGCGACGGTGTGGGTCCCTTCGGCGCCAAGGGCGCAGGCGAGGGTCCAATCGCCGCGATCGGTCCGGCGATCGCCAACGCCGTGGCCGACGCCACCGGTGTGCGCATACGAGCGCTGCCGCTGACGCCCGAGCGGGTGTGGCGCGCACTCAACGACGCGGCATCCGCCGGCGCCACGTCCACGGAGGAGTCGGCCTCATGAACGGGGACATACGACGAGAATTCGAGGTCGCCGCAACGGCGGCCACCGTGCTCGACGCGTTGCGGGACGTAGAACGCGTCGTCAGCTGGGTTCCGATCATCTCGGACGTCGAACAGGTGGAGGAGTTCGCGCGCTACCGCGGGGTGCTCAGTGACCGCATGGGCCCGTTCACGATGCGGGCAGACCTCGACATCAAGGTGGACTTCGGCGGCGACCGTGTCCGGCTCGAAGGATCGGGAAGCGACCGGCAGCTCGGCGCACGCATCAGCTTCGACGGTGACGTGGTCGTGCAGGATCGCGGGGCCGACGCCAGCGGCATCGTGCTCGAGGGCAGCTACAGCGTGTCCGGTCGTGCCGCCGCCCTCGGCGCCGGCCAGATCACCCAGAAGGCCGAAGGGATCGTCGACGGCTTCGCCGAGCGTCTGCGCGACCACTTCGCGCAGGACGATCCCGGCCCACCCTGATCCACCACCGACCGCCGAACGCACCACCGGCAGGCGCGCCACCAGACCGAATTCAGCCACTGACCAGTAGGAGCAGACATGCAACGCGACGAGATCCTTGCGCTGATCGACCGCCACCAGAACGCCGATCGGGCCAAGGAACAGCTCATCCAGATCGCCCGGACTCCGTGCCCGCAAACCGAGCTGTACGACCGTGAACCGCAGATCCTCGAGGCGATCCGGACGATGTACCGCCCGGCCTACGAGGAGGCCGGCTGCGAGACCTACATCGACGATTACGGCAACCTCGTCGCCACCCAGGGTTCGGGGCGCAACGGCCGGTCCATCATGCTGCTGGGCTATGCGATGGCGTGGACCGAAGGCACGATGCGCAACCCCTGGTCCGGCGAGGTACTGGACGGCGCCCCGTACGGCGTCGACGGCGAGATCGTGTGGGGTCGCGGGGGTTCCGAGTACCACCCGAGCAATGCCGGGATGCTCGAGTGCGCCCGCATGATCCACGAATCCGGGGTCGAGATCGACGGACAGATCATCTACGTCGTGTCGTCCGGCGGGCACTCGTCGAGCATGGACCCGGTCTATCACCTGGTGCACAACGACGAGCTCAAGCCCGACCTGTGCATCATGCCGGGCCACAAGAAGATCCTGCTGGGCAACATGGGACGGCTCGACCTGCGCGTCAACGTGTGGGGCAAGTCGGTCCATAGTGGTGGCGAGCTCGAAGAGGGCACCAACGCCATCACCGGTGGGCTCGAGGTTCTCCGCCGGTTGGAATCGGTGATGCCCTTCCCGCCCAAGGGTGTGAACGACCCCGACATGGGCCAGGGTCGTCTGTCGGTCATCGGCCTGGCCAGCTACCCGTTCTCGCCCGGCTACCACGAAGGCGTGGGCAGCGGCGGGCACACCCTGCAGAACCTCATGCGGATCATGCTGGACCGGCGCCTGCCGCCCGGTCAGGACGTCAACGAGGCGATCGAGGAGATCAAAGACGCCGTCGGTGACATGTCCCCGTGGCGGGTGACCTTCGAGCGTGGTGCGTTGCAGCTGCCGACCAAGCACGACCCGGACGCCGAGATCGTCCGCACCGTGGCCGAGGCATACGAAGCTGCACTGGGCGCCGAACCCGAGCGCGGCTACGTGGACTACACGATCGATGCGGGATTCCTCAACAGCATCGCCGATATCCCCACGATCATGTTCGGCGCGTTCGACATGCGGTTCGCGCACGGGGACACCGACTTCGCCAAGGTCGATGACGTCGTCGACCTTGCGCGGGTGTTCGCGTACTGGGCGATCAAGAACAGCGGCCAGGGCGCCTGAGTCCGACTTCGACCACCAGCAGGCACCGTGGACCCCAGCGGGATGCGGTTGGCCAGGAGGATGCAAACATGACTGACGGACGGAACTTCGAATACGGCGTGCTGCTGCCGCAGTTCGGCAGCCGGGCGAGCCGTGAACGGCTCGTCGAGAGCTGTGTCGACATCGAGAACTACGGGTTCGACTCGGTCTGGGTCCGCGACCACGTCGTGTACCAGCCGCACTCCCACGAGGACCAGGACAAGACCCATGTGGACCCGTTCGTCGTGCTCGCGGCTGTCGCCGCGCGCACCGAACGACTCAAGCTGGGAACCGGTGTGCTCATCCCGCACCGCCATCCGATCCACACCGCGCTGCTGTTCGGGTCGCTGGAGTTCATCGCCGGTCCCGGCCGCATCGAGGCGGGCATGGGCATCGGCACCTATCAGCACGAGTTCGACTCGGTCGGTATCGGCGAGTGGGATCGGCGTGAACTGATCGAGGAGCAGGTCGAGATCCTCCGCAAGCTGTGGACGGGGGAGTCGATCAGTCACGAGGGCCAGCACTACCAGTTCTCTGACGTCCAGCTCTCGCCGATGCCGGCGTCGGGGGACATCCCGGTCTGGTATGGGGGCAACAGCCCGGCAGCAGTGCGCCGCGCCGTGGAGTACTGCGACGCATGGATGCCAGGACGGATGCCCCGTGCGGTCTACCGCGAACGCATGGAGCGGATGCGAATGCTCGCCGACAAGGCCGGCAAGCCGCTTCCGCGTGCCGGGACGATCCCCTACGTCGTGCCCGCCGAGACCTTCGAGGAGGGCCTGAAGTACCTCGACCTCGAGCACCTGATCTCGTCGACCAACAAGATGAACCCGAGCAAGGTCTCCCCGCCGATGGAAGGTCCCGAGGACCTCGCCGGTGTCGCGGCGATCGGCCCGCCCGAGCGGCTCATAGAAGAGGTGCGTGCCGAGCAGGCGGAGGGCGCCGAGCTGTACGTGTTCGACTTCCGTCCCCGGTTCGACGACTACGAGGAAATGCTCCGGATCATCGGCGAAGAGGTACTGCCGAAGCTGCGCGAAGGCGACCGCTGAGGGCACGGGACACGAGGAAGGCACACAGATGCACACCGAACAGGTGCAGTTCACCAGCGAAGGCTGCCGTCTAACCGGCATCCTCAAGACACCAGACGACAGCGGCGGCCCTTGGCCGATCATCGTCCACGGGCCCGGATGGCTCGAGACCGTCGGTCATCCGTTGAGCGTCGCTTTCCACGAAGGACTCGTCGACGGCGGTTACGCCGTGTTGCAGTTCGACTACCGGGGATTCGGTGAGAGCGAGGGCGAACCTGGCTGGCTCAAGCCGCTCGAGCAGCAGATCGACATTCACGCCGCGATCGCCTACGCGGGTACCCGCGACGACCTCGACAGCGAACGGCTCGGTCTGTTCGCCTTCGGTGGCATCGGCGGCGGCAACGCGATCTACGTCGCGGCGAACGAGCCGAAGGTCAAAGCGATATGCGCGCAGACGATCGTCGCCGACGGCCCGACCTGGTTCCGACAGCAGCGCCGTGAGTACGAGTGGGTCGAGTTCCTCCAGCGGGTCGACGAGGACCGACGCAACCGCGTCCTGGGCAAGGAAGGCGAGCGCGTCGACCCCACCGAAGAGCTCATGATCGCCACGCCCGAACGCAAGAAGAAGGGCATGCCCACCCGGGGCAAGGACTTCCATCTGGCCAGCGCGGAGCACCTGATGCGGTTCCGTCCGGTGGACGTCGTCGACCAGGTCGCGCCCGCCGGTCTGCTGCTGGTGTGCATCGAGAACGACGTGGTCACCCCCGAGGATCACGCGTGGCGCCTTTACGAGGCGGCCAAGGGTCCGAAGCGGCTGCTGAGGCAGGTCGGGGTGAACCACTACGAGGCCTACACGGTCAACTACGACCGGCTGATGGCCGAGTTCCTGGCCTGGTACGACCGGCACCTGGTCGCCGAGCCGGTCAGCGGTGCTGCGGATGTCGATGATGCGCAGGTGCTCACCATCCAGCGCACGCCCGAGGCCTGACACCGTCGATCCATGACGGTGTGACCCCGTCCAGGAGTACCGATGCGCAAGCTGCCCCCGTTCGAGCTGGTCCACGCCTCGTCTGCTGACGAGGCCGTGGCGCTGCTTGGTGCCGCGCCCGCCGACAGCGCACTGTACGCCGGGGGGACCGAGCTGTTGCAGGCGATGAAGCTCGGTGCGCTGCGCTACACGCGGTTGGTCGACGTCAAGCGTGTCCCCGAGCTGACCCGCCTGGACGTCGACGGTGACATCACCATCGGTGCTGCGGTGACCCACCGGCAGCTGGCGAGCTCCCCGGACGTCATCGCCCGTGTGCCCGAGGTGGCGCGGGTTGTCGGCTCGCTGGCCAATCCGCGGGTGCGCGCGACGGGAACGGTCGGTGGCAACCTGTGCTTCGCCGAGCCACACTCGGACGTTGCGCCGATGCTGATCGCGCTCGACGCGCGGTGCGCGGTGCACGGTGGCGACGGTGCACGAGAAGTCGCCCTGGAGGAGTTCATCGTCGGGCCGTTCCAAACGGTGCTTGCCCCGGACGAACTCCTGCTCGAGGTCAGGGTGCCCTCGGAAGCGGCCGGGCGAGCGCTGGCCTACGACAGCATCCGGTTCCACGAGCGGCCCAACGTCGGCGTCGCCGTCGCCTTGGACGACGCGGCTGGCGCCCGGGTGGTCGTTGGCGCGGTGACGGGCATGCCCGTCAGGGTTGCCGCCGCGGAGGCGCTGCTGGCAGAGCCCACCGGTGCCGACCTGGACGCGGCCGGGGCGGCGGTCGCCGAAGCCGTGGAGGTCTATGACGACGCCGATGGCAGCGCGGAGTACAAGCGGCACCTGGCCGCGACCGTGTTCCGCCGTGCCTTCGTCCGTGCGCGGGACATGCACGGTCGCTGAGCGACGACGTCGAGGCCGTATTCATCTGCCGGCGGTGAGTTCATCTCCCGCCGGGCGAGCAGACGAAGGAGATTGCTGATGCGCATCGGTGTGCCGCGTGAGGTCAAGGACCACGAACGCCGGGTCGCGCTGCCGCCCGCGGCGGTCAACGAGCTGACCGTTCGCGGCCACGACGTCATCGTCGAAGCGGGTGCCGGTAGTGGGAGCAGCTTCACCGATGCCGAATACGCGGCTGCGGGCGCCAAGATCGCCGCCGATGCCGCCGCCGTGTGGTCGTCGAGCGAACTCGTCGTCAAGGTCAAGGAGCCCACGGCCGCCGAGTATGGCCACCTCCGTGCTGATCTGACCGTGTTCACCTACCTCCACCTGGCGGCCTCCAAGGAGCTCACCCAGGCGCTCGTCGACAGCGGGTGCACCGCGATCGCCTACGAGACCATCACCGGCCGCGACGGGTCACTGCCGCTGCTCGCCCCGATGAGCAAGATCGCCGGCAGGATGGCCGCACAGGTCGCAGCGAGCCAGCTGATCGCCCCGGACGGGCGAGGCATTCTGATGGGAGGCATCGCCGGTGTACGACCGGCCCGCGTGACCGTGATCGGCGCCGGCACGGCCGGCACCCAGGCGGCCGCCGTTGCCTCCGCGATGGGAGCGCACGTCTATCTGCTGGACCTCCAGCCCGACGTGCTGGACGCCGCCGAGGTGCGCTTGGCCGGTCGGGTCGAAACCCTCGTGTCGAACGACCAGGTCATCGGCGAAGCAGTCGCCGACTCCGACGTCGTCATCGGGGCAGTGCTCGTCCCCGGTAGGCGCGCGCCCGTGGTCCTGAGAAGCGCCCACTGGCGGAGCATGCCCGATGGCGCGGTGTTCGTCGACATCTCGATCGACCAGGGTGGCTGCGCCGAGACCAGCCGGCCGACGACACACTCGGACCCGACCTACGACGTCGACGGCGTGCGGCACTACTGCGTGACCAACATCCCCGGGGCGGCACCGCGAACCTCGACGCTCGCGCTTTCAAACTCGACGCTGCCCAAGGTGATCACGCTGGCCTCCACCGGTGTCGAGGGGTTCGGTGCCGACGACCCCGGTCTGCGTGCCGGGATCAACGTCATGAACGGCCAGGTCACCAGTGAGGCGGTCGCGGCCGCTCACGGCCTCACCTGGTCGCCCGCGTGAAGCGTCAGGTCGACCCCGACGTGGTGGTGGGGGAGCGACGTCCGATCGGCTTCGCCGCACTGCTGGTGTTCGGCATGGGCGTTCCGACCTTCCTGACGGCGTCGATCGGTGTGCTCGCGCCGCTCATCATCGCCGACCTCGGCCTGACGACCGCGCAGTTCGGTGCGTTGGGAACCAGCGTGTATCTGCTCGCGGCGGTGCTGGCTCCCTTGGTGGGAGGTCGGATCGACACCATGGACGAACGTGTGTCGCTGTTGCTTCTGTTCGCCATCAGCGGCGCGGCGATCGTCGGCATGTCGTTGGCCGGCACGTACGCGATCGCCCTGGCCGCCGTGGGTCTGGCAGGGATCGTCGAGGCTGCGAACACCCCGGTGACAAACCGCCTGCTGTCCAGGCACGGGGCATGGCGGTTCCGAGGGCTGCTGATGGGGCTCAAACAGTCCGGTGTCAAGGTCAGCCACCTCATCGCCGGTGCGGTGCTGCCGCCGGTCGCAGCTGGAATCGGCTGGCGCAACTCGCTGCTCGGGTCGACCGTTCTGGTGCTGTCCGGCGTCCTGCTCGCGGTTGCACTGGTGCCCGGGTCACGCGGGCCCAGAACGCCGCGGACCCCGCGTGGCGCACGGGCACCGCTGCCTCCCGGTGTGTGGGGCCTGGTCGCGTACGCATTCTTGATGGCCTTGGGTCAGGCACCGTTCCAGCTCTACATCACCCTTTACGCGATCGAACGTGTCGGCATGACCCTGGCGCAGGGGGGACTCGCCTTCGCGTTGGCGAACACGATCGCGATCGGTGCACGGGTCGCCTGGGGGATCGCCGCCGACCGGGCGGTGGCGACCCATCGGGCGTTGGTCGTGCTGGCAGGCGGCTCGGCCCTGTCGACCCTCGGTCTGATGGCCGCCGACCCGGGTGGACCGTGGCTGATCTGGACGGGAGCGGTCGGCATCGGCATGACCGCTGCGGTCTGGAGCACCCTGGTGCACCTCACGGTCGTGCACGCCTCCGACGAGGGTGGCGCCACCGGTCGGGCGACCGGGATCGTGCACATGGCGTTCCTCGCAGGAATGTCGCTGAGCCCGCTGGTGTTCGGCCTGATCGTCGACGCGGTCGGATACCGGATCGGCTGGATCTTCGCCGTAGTGGCTTTCATCGTGGCCGGGGTTGTATCCGTCGTCACCCCAGGGCCCTCACCTCGTTCGGAAACCCCGGTGGTGGCGCCATGAGCGACCCCTACTCGATGGAACCGATTCCCGGTCCGGTGGCGATCGAGGTGCTAGCGTTGGCCCTGGCCTGTCTGGCCGGTGTCCGACCGGGGACGGCAGGTGCACGCGTCAACCGTCGGGCCGCGACGTCGTCGTGCACGTCCCGATTCCGCACGGTCCATCACCACCCGGACCCGCCCGGTACCCGACGGCGTGAACGCCCCGGGACGACGAGGAGATCGGTCGCACGTGCAGCTGGAACGACGGACCCTGGCAGCGCAGGTCTACGAGGGCCTGCGGCGTGCGATCATGGAGGACGAACTTCCACCCGGCCACGAGCTCAACGAGGTTGCGCTCGCTGCACGCTACGAGGTCAGTCGCGGGCCGGTTCGCGAGGCGCTCAACCGCCTGGCCGCCGAAGGGCTCGTGACCGTGCGTCCACGCCGTGGTGCGGTCGTGACCACACTCAACAAGAAGGACTTCCTCGACGCTTATCAGGTGCGCGAAGCACTCGAGGTCGCTGCGGTTCGCATCGCGGTGCCACGACTCGACGAGGACGACCACTCGCACCTGCGGCAGCTGGTCGACGCCATGGACAAGGCGACCTCGGCAGCCGACATGGAGGCGTTCTTCGACGCCAACCTCGAGTTCCACGGGTACTTCGTGCAGCGGTCCGACAACGCCAAGCTTCGGGCGATTCATGCCCAGGTGACCGACACGATGGGACGGTTCCGTCGGCGGTCCCTGCGATTCCGGCCCAACATCACCGAACTCCTCGAGGAGCACGCCGCCATCCTGCGTGCTGCCGAGGAGGGCGACGCCGAACGGGCCGCGGAGCTCACCAGTCGGCACATCCGTTCACCGCTGGATGCGGTGGGGACGCTCACCGAGGCCGAGCTGTCACAGCCGATGACGGCCGAGGCTGGTTTCCACGATCGGATGGGGTCGATCTGACGCGATACGTGCGCGGACGGGCCATCCGGCCAGGAGCGCGCACATGACCGGGCAGGCATTCGAGCAGGGCGGGGCAGCGGCATCGCAGTCGGCGGCGGTGTTCGCACGGTCCCTGAAGGTCGTGTCACCTTCGACCCGGATCGCCTTCCCGCCGCTGGTGGTCGCGTCCGGTAACGGCTACGAGCTGGCCGATGCGGACGGGGTTCGCTACCTCGACATGCACGCGATGGCGTGCATCATGAACACCGGCTACGGACATCCGGTCGTGCGTGCCGCCGTCGATGCGCAGCTCGACGCGTTGATGCACGCCAACACCGCCTACGTCGTCCACGAACCGATGGTCGAGCTTTCCGAGCGCCTGGCCGCGCTGACTCCCGGCGACTGGGACAAGCGGGTCGCGCTCGGCCTGTCGGGCTCCGACGCCGCCGACGGCGCGATCAAGCTCGCGCGCGCGGCGACCGGCCGGCCCGGCATCCTGACCTTCCGTGGGGCGTATCACGGCAACACCTACGGTGCACTTTCGGTGTCGTCGGCGAGCATGGCGATGCGCACCGGATTCGGTCCGGTGCTGCCGGACGTGCACCACCTGACCTTCCCTGATCCCTACCGGGGTGTGCACGGGGTGCGCGGCGACGCGGTCGTCGGCGCGTGCCTCGACGAGCTCGACACGATGTTGTCGACCACGGTCGACCCGGGCGAGGTCGCCGCCCTCATCGTCGAACCCATCCAGGGTGATGCCGGGGTGGTGGTTCCTCCCGATGACTACTTCGCCCGCCTCCAGGCCGTCTGCCACGCATATGGCATCCTGGTGATCGCCGACGAGGTCCAGACCGGCATCGGCCGGACCGGCCGGGTCTTCGGTTCCGAGGTCGTCGGGCTCGAACCCGACATCGTCGTGCTCGGCAAGGCACTGGGGTCCGGCATGCCGGTGTCGGCGATCGTGGCCCGCAGCGAGCTGATGGACCACTGGCAGGCCCCAGGGCACGTGTTCTCGATGGGCGGCAACCCGGTGGCATGTGCCGCGGCGGTCGCCACGCTCGACCTGCTGGCGTCCGACGGCCTGCCGGATCACGCGAGGGCGCTCGGCGGGCACCTTCGCGCGGCGTTCGACCACCTCGCCGGTGATCACGAGATCATCGGGGACGTGCGGGGATCGGGTCTGCTGCTCGGCGTCGACCTCGTCGACGATCACGACAGCCGTTCGCGCGCACGATCGATCGCCGCCAAGACCGTCCTCGGCGCGTTCCGCCGGGGCGTGTTCGTGACGTTCCTGCAGGGATCGGTGATCCGGGTGGTCCCCCCGTTGATCCTCGACGAGGCCGGCGCCGACCGGTTCGTCGAGATTCTCGACGCGTCACTGGCCGACGCGACCGCCGGGCGGATCGGCGACGACGAGATCGCCGAGCTGCAGGGCTGGTGAGCTGGAGTCGCGCGGTCAGCCTTCGGGCGTGACCAGGTCGTCGGTGGTGAACCGGCCGCCGGATGCGAGGAACTCCGCGTCCACCGCCGCCCGGAGTTCGGGGTCGTGGGCGTAGTCGAGCATCGTCATGGCCAGTGCGATCGCCCCGTCGACCACGGCCCGGTCAGCGAGGTCGCTGACCGCCCAGCGGGCGAACTCCGGGGTGTGGATCATCACGTCCGCGGGCGCTGAGGCGATCATCGGGTGGATCGCCGGGATGCGCTGACTGACGTTGCCGAGGTCGGTCGAACCGGTGAAGTGCTCCGGGACCACTCCGGCGGGCAGCACCCGCCTTCCCCGGGCAGCCTGGTGGACGCTGTAACGCGCCGCGAGTGCGAGGTTGTTTCGCACGGGCAGGTAGGTGGGTGTCGGGTCCCACTCGAGGGTCAGGTGTGTCCCGGTCTGTTCGGCGGCGCCACGGAAGACCGCGGCCGCTCGGCGCGTCAGCTCGTCGAGTGTCTCGAGCTCAGCCGACCGCAGGTAGAACCACGCGCTCGCCTGCTCGGGAACGATGTTGGGCCGTTGGCCACCATCCGTGATGATCCCGTGCACCCGATCGGTTGGCAGCAGGTGCTGTCGCAGCTGCGCGATCCCGTTGTAGGCCGTCACCACCGCGTCGAGGGCGTTCAGGCCGAGGAACGGGCTGACCGCCGCGTGGGCCGCCGCTCCCCGGTAGTGGACTTTGACCTGGCGTACACCGAGCCAGGGGTGCGCGGCGACGTCCCACCCGGACGGGTGGACCATCACGACCATGTCGAGGTCGTCGAACACCCCTTCGCGCGCCATCAGTTCCTTGCCGCCGCCACCTTCCTCGGCCGGGGTTCCGAGCAGGACGACGCTGCCGTCACCGATCTGTTCGCTGGCTGCCGCGAACGCGCCCACCGCGCAGGCGGCGATCAGGTTGTGCCCGCAGGCATGTCCGATGCCCGGAAGTGCGTCGTACTCGGCGATGACCCCGACGCGGGGAGACCCCGTTCCGTGGACGGCACGCACCGCAGTGGCAAGCCCCGCCACCCCGACGGTCGCGTCATGGCCGAGGTTGCCGAGCAGCGCGGCGACCTTGTCCGCCGACCGGTGCTCGGCGTAGCCGAGCTCGGGTTCGGCGTGCAGGTCGTGGGCGAGGGCGACGATCTGGTCACCGATCCCGGTGACGTGGTCGGTGACCGAGGCCACGACGCCCGGCGAGGCGCCGGCGAACGGGCTCGTCATCGGCTCCGCGTTGGCGTCCGATTCGATGCGTTCGAACGCCGCCCGAAGCTGACGGTGGTAGGCGTCGCCGACACGTGGCTCGTGACCGTGGCCCGTGTCGTCGTTCATGCGTCGCTCCCGGCCTGGGCATCGGCGACGATCCGCTCGACCTCGTCAGGTGCGAGCCGCGTCTCGTCGGCGAGGAATGCTATGTCGGCCGACGCCCCGTCGAGTCCGGCGACCGTCGATCGCACCACGTCGCGCCGTGCCTTGTCCAGGTCGACGTCGGTGACGGCGAGCTGGCGTGGGTGTTCGGGCAGGACGACGGAACGTCCGGGCTCGTTGTCGCGCGGGTCGCCTACTCGCACCTCGATGCCCTGATTCCGGGCGAACGTCAGCTGTGCGTGGTGGCTCTTTCCGGCGCCGGTGTACTCACTCTCCTGGACGACCACGACATGGTCGGAGGGAAGCTCGGCGGCGATCGGGATCGCGGCGGCGAGTGCGGTGTTGCCCGCCGGGCCACGCTCGAGCCCTTCGAGCACCGCCAGCATCTCGGTCGCATAGAAGACCTCGCCCTGCTCGACCGTGACGAACCGGTCGAGGTAGCGCAGTGGGCGTGCGGCGTTGCGCGGGACGTCGACCCGGTCCGGCCGGGCGAGAAACGGCCGGGAGAACCCGGTGTGGCTGGTGGTGAAGCTCTTGCGGTTGAAGTCCGTGTCGGAGGCCATGTGAAGGCCACGGAGGTTCACCGACACGGCGACCACCGAGGCGTCCTCGGCACCAGCGGACGCCAGGCCGCGGGCGGTGCCGGTGAGGTTGCCTCCGCCGGCGTGGCTGATCAGGACCGCATCGGGGTCGCGGCCATAGGTCGCGCGCGTCTGCTGCGCGATCTCGCGGCCGAGTGTCTCGATGCCCAGGATGGAGTACGGGGTGTACAGCGACGCGCTGAAGAACTCGGTCTCCTCGAGCACCGCAAGCAGGGCGAGAAACAGCTCCGGCCCGACGGTGAGCTGGACGACCTCTGCACCGTAGGCCTCACAGGCCCGGGTCTTCTCGAGTATTTCGGGCTGGCCGACGAAGCGCGAGTCGAACGCTTCCTGGATGACGATGCAGGCGAGCCCGGCCATCGCGGCTTGTGAGGCGACCGCCGCGCCGTAGTTGCCCGAGGTCGCTGCGGCGACCCCCGCATAGCCGCGCCGCTTCGCCTCCGCGACCGACAGGGAGGCCCGCCTGGCCTTGAAGGAGCCGCTGGCGTTGGCGGCCTCGTCCTTGAGCGCGATGTGCGCGCCGTGGCCCGGGGGTGCGATGGATCGCACGAGCTCGGTGATTCCCGGCAGCGGGAACAGCGGCGTGTTGCCAACTTTTGTCGCGGCCTGGATAGCGGCGACCTCGTCGTGGGTGAGTCCCGGGCTGGCCAGCAGGGCGTCGTAGTCGAAAGCCCCACCACCCTGTTCGAGCGGCGCATAGTCGATGCCGGTTGCCGCGCGCACGACCCGTTCGCGCAGCTGCGGATCGGTGTAGGCGTCCAGTGGGCGTTTCATGCCGACCCCTTCGGATCGTGCGCCAGCTTGCGCAGGTGCAGACCGCTCGCCAGCACGGCCGGGTCGGTGTCGCCGAAGTCGTGCACGTGTCGAGGTGCCGTGTCGATCAGCTCGCCAGAGACGTCGCGACCCGCGAGCGTGCGCACCGTGACCGTGTCTCCCAGATGGGCCTGGTCCTCAGTCAGGTGTCCCCGGACCCGCATCACCAGCGGTGTCGCCGCCGTGTCGTCGGGAACCCCGGCTGCACGGTTGCCGGCCCCGAGGAGCGTGCGCTGAACCTCCACCCAGGCACCGTGGGAAACCGTCGGTCTCTGCGTCGTCATCACTGGCTCGATCCCGTGCGGAGCACGTGCTCGCGTGGTGGTCGCGGTGATTGTCACTGTCGCCGATCCTAGCAGCGCAACCATCGTGTCGACTGTTGACAAACAGTGAACACCGGCAGTTCGCGTCGCTCATCGCCAAGCAGGCTGGTCCCGTATGCCACGTGGATGCACCAGTCTTCGTTCGGTTGCGGCGCACCCAGCGACGAGGCGCTGTGAACCGGCCTCCGGGCCGGCCGCGGGGGTGTCCAGGTGCGCACGAGCGCTGGACATGTTCACTATGGACGTGTTTAGTCTCGCTGTAGTACGGTGCGTCGTGTTCAGTGAGACTGTAGGAATGGGTGGGGCCGCGGTGGACGCGGCGGCAGAGCTGATGGTGGGTGCACGACATGGCCGACCACGGGTCGGCCAGGAGATCGTGACGTGGCTCGGCACGTCACGGCCTCGATGGGAGCCACGCGTGTGAAGACACTTGTTCGGGGTGGGGTGGTGCTCACGCTCGGCGTGAGAACGATCA
>JBJHDB010000012.1:0-17190 GCA_050486325.1 Nitriliruptoraceae bacterium
CTCGGTCGAACGAACGGCCCGCGGCGACCGCCACGACGTCGATCTGGTCGTCACCCCCGGCAGCGTCATCGTCGTTGTCGATGCGGACACGATCGCCTCGTTCGCCACCGAACCCGTCGACGCCGGATACGACATCGGCCGCGAACCACCGGAGACATTCGACGATCAGAGCACCACGGCGTTTCGACCGGTCGAGGTCGACATCGGGTTGCGTCCTGGTCAGGCGGGAACCCGACTGGACCCCCGAACCACCGCAGCACAGCTGACCGAACTTGTGCGCGCCGGTACCCGCCGGGCGCAGATGCGATTGGAGATCGTCCAGCCCGACCTGCCCACCGATATGCTGCAGGAGCAGCGACCGACGCACCTGCTGGGCACGTTCACGACCTACTACCAGGCCGGCCAGGCACGCGTGCACAACATCCAGCGACTCGCCGACACGATCGATGGAACGATCCTTCTTCCCGGGCAACAGTTCTCGATCAACGGCATCTCGGGCCGGCGGACCTGCGAAGGTGGCTATCTGCCTGCCGGCACGATCGTGCGTGGCGAACTCGTCGACACGTGTGGCGGTGGAACCTCCCAGTTCGGCACCACGACGTTCAACGCCGCATTCTTCGCCGGCGTCCAGCTCGACCAGTGGAAAGCGCACAGCTGGTACATCTCCCGCTACCCGATGGGCCGGGAAGCCACGCTGAACTATCCCGAGCTCGACGTGAAGTTCACCAACGACACCGATGGCGCGATCCTCGTCAAGACCTCCCACACCGCGACGTCGGTCACGGTCTCGCTGTACGGCCAGCCGATCGCCTCCGAGGTACGGGCGATCCACGGGTCACGATCGAACCTGCGCTCACCCAGCACACAGGTCCGCCAGACGAGCGACCTCTATCAGGACCAGGAACGCGTGATCCAGTCCGCGGGCTCTCCGGGCTTCAGTGTGCGGGTCGTGCGAGAGATCGACCGGCTCGACGGGCGAACCGTGACGCAGAACATCGACACCGTCTACCTGCCCCAGCACCGCATCGTCGAGCGCGGTACGCGCCCACGGCCGAGCTGACGGAGGTCACTTCCCCGTACTGACGGGTCGCCGTCGGGACCCCGGCGGCCTGCCCCACAACATTTCGTCACCGTGTTGGCGATACCTCCGTTCCGGCCCGGCCTCCGCAGCGACGTCGGACGGCACGCCCATCTCGATGACGACCACCGGACGCTCCCACCGCCCGGACGGCTCCCGGGTCCACCCCTCGAACCGAGCGGCCACCTCACTCCCGGCGTCGAGGACCGGCGCCAGCCACGCGGCGACACTGCGGTCGAGATAGCCGACCCGCCACGGCGATGGAACATCCACCCATACCGCGATGGCCAACCGATCGGCGGGATTGTCCGGCTCACGGCGCAGCTGAAAACCGTGGTCCCACGCGAGCAAGCCAGCTGGTCTCGGCGCCACGGCAAACGGGTGGCCCCGCACGGGTGTGCGGAACCGGCGTGCCCGCCACGTCGCGGGCTGCTGGCGGTTCGGTGAGTCGGTCATCATGGGTCGATGATGCCATCGCCCTGCGACATCTCCTCGTGCGCGGCACGGGCGCGAGCGGCCTCGTCGCAATCGTCCCGGCGCATGCACCAGTCGCACCACGCTCCTCCACGGATCGTCAGGCGTGACTCGTCACCGGTCACGGCTGCCGCATCGATCCGCAGCTGCTGCCGGACCCCGTCGACGACCCGACGGGCCGCCGCCTCCAAGAGCTGCTCGTCGAGATCCTCGATCTCGTAGCGGCCTTCGGTGACGTAGAAGGTCGCCCAACGGAACGGGGGCCTACCGGTGGCTAGCGCGACGAGCAACGCATAGAACCGCAGTTCGTGGCGGTCGTGTTCCGGGCGCGGCCGACCGGTCTTCAAGTCGATGACGAGGCTACGTGCCCGTCCGTCGTGGCGCCGTCCGTCAAGGACGATGTCGGGCCGACCGAACAGCTCCACGCGACCGTCGAACAACCGATGGGAGTAAGCCGACTCGAGCCGGCTTTCGACGAGGTCCGCCGGCAGCTCCGGCCAAACCTCGCGAAAACCGGAGGCCAGCGTGATCAGCTCGTCCCGCATCGCCTGGGCGTCATCGGGATCGAGCGCGTTCATCCATGCCGAATCCGACGAAGGATCACCGGCTCGTCGCGATGCCCGTTCCCGCCAGACTTCGTCCACCACGATCGCGACCGGGGCCCGGCGCCGATCCCGCCAG
Source organism: Nitriliruptoraceae bacterium (assembly GCA_050486325.1). Lineage (GTDB taxonomy): Bacteria > Actinomycetota > Nitriliruptoria > Nitriliruptorales > Nitriliruptoraceae > JBJHDB01. The sequence goes on from JBJHDB010000012.1 coordinate 2,234, forward strand.
TCGCGTTCGACCACCGCGTGGGCAAGGATGCCCCGCATGCTCGCCCACGAGTATCTGAACGGTTCGGGGTCGATCGCCCAACCGTCGCAGGCGAGCCGGTCAAGACGTGTCTTGGTGACGAGGATCCGTCCCCGAGGCTGTGCTGCCGCGTACTCACGGATCCGTTCCGCCTCGTCGACGAGTGCACGCTCGATCCGGTCGGCGAGAACGGAGGCGACCCCGGGGCCGACTTCGGGACGTCCCCGACCCCACGCCAGCAGATCGTCAGCGAGCCGGCGCTGGGCGTCGGTTGTCAGCGTGAGGCCGGCCACCACACGGTCAGGCGACGTCCCAGACGTTGCCAGCTGCGAGCAGATCGGCGAGGTCACCCTCACCCTGCTTGGTCCGAGCCTCATCGATCTGGTTGCGGAGCAGATCGTCGTAGACCGGCCGGTCGACCTGCCGCAGGATGCCGATCGGTGTCGGGCCGACCGGGTTGTGGGCCAGGCGAGCCAGGGCGAACGCCGTCGTGGGCTCGTCACGATGGGGGTCGTGGATGACGATCCGCTCGCCGGCGTCGGCGGTCGGCACGATCTTCATCGAACCGTCCGGTCGGGCCACCACCGCGTGCTCGTTGTCGGGCCCGAACACGATCGGTTCACCTTCGACCAGCCGGATCTGGTTGTGGTCCCGCTGGTCGGGTGCCTTGAGCGCGGCGAAGGCACCGTCGTTGAACACGTTGCAGTTCTGGTAGATCTCGACGAACGCCGCACCTCGATGCTGGTAGGCGGCGGTAAGCACCTCGGTCAGGTGTGCACGATCGGTATCGATGCTGCGTGCGACGAAGGTTGCTTCGGCGCCGAGCGCGACGCTGACCGGATTCAGCGGGTGGTCGATCGAACCCATCGGCGTGGACTTCTTGACGACCCCGAGCGGTGACGTCGGTGAGTACTGGCCCTTGGTGAGCCCGTAGACCTCGTTGTTGAACAGCAGAATCGTCATGTTGACGTTGCGTCGCAACGCGTGCAGAAGGTGGTTTCCCCCGATCGACAAACCGTCGCCGTCGCCGGTGACGACCCACACGTCGAGATCCGGCCGGGTGATGGCCAGACCGGTAGCCAACGCCGGCGCCCGGCCATGAATCGAGTGGAAGCCGTAGGTGTCCATGTAGTACGGGAAACGCGACGAACACCCGATGCCGGACACGAACACCGTCGATTCGGGACGTGCCCCGAGATCGGGCAGCATGGTCTGCACCGCCGCGAGGATGGCGTAATCACCGCACCCTGGACACCAGCGCACCTCGCGGTCCGAGGTGAAGTCCTTCTTGGTGAGCTTTGTGTTGTTCGTCGTCACGCGGCGTCTCCCCAGGCGAGCTGTGCGATGGCGTTCGCGAGTTCCTCGGACGAGAACGGCTGGCCGGTGACGCGGTTGACCGGCTTGACGTCCACGAGGGTGCGGGCGCGCAGCAGGCCGGCGAGCTGGCCCATGTTGTTCTCCGGGCAGATCACCGTGTCATAGGCGGCGAGCAGATCGTCGATCTCGTTGGGCAACGGCGCAAGGTGGTGCAGGTGCACCCGTGCGACCTCACGCCCCTGGTCACGCAGCCGATCACACGCGGCCAGGATCGGACCAGCGGTCGATCCCCATCCGACGACCAGCACCTTGGCCGTGCCCGAGGGATCTTCGACCTCCAGTGGTGGCAGCTGGTCGGCGATGCGTTGCATCCGCTCGTGGCGCAGTTCGGTCATGCGATGATGGTTCTCGGGTTCGTAACTGATGTGGCCGCTGCCCTCTTCCTTCTCGATCCCGCCGATGCGGTGTTCGAGTCCGGGTGTGCCCGGCACGGCCCACGGACGGGCCAGGGTTTCTGGGTCACGCAGATACGGCAGGAACACGTCACCGGCGTTGGGTTCGGTGGCGAACGAGAACGTCGCGGCCAGGTCGGGCAGCTCGTCGGGTTCGGGCAGCAGCCACGGCTCTGCGGAGTTGCCGAGGTACCCGTCGGAAAGCAGCACAACCGGTGTGCGGTAGGTCAACGCGATGCGTGCCGCTTCGATCGCGGCGTGGAAGCAGTCCGCCGGCGAGCTCGCCGCGATCACCGGAACAGGCGCTTCGCCGTTGCGCCCGTACATGACCTGGAGCAGGTCCGACTGCTCGGTCTTCGTCGGCAGACCGGTCGAGGGGCCACCACGCTGGACGTCCACGACGATCAGGGGCAGCTCGGTCATCATCGCCAAGCCCATCGCCTCGGCCTTCAGGGCGATTCCCGGACCCGACGAGGCGGTCACCGCAAGCGCACCCCCGAAGGCCGCACCCACGACCGATCCGATCGCGGCGATCTCGTCCTCGGCCTGGAACGTCGCCACACCGAAGTGCTTGAGCTGGGCCAGTTCGTGCAGGATGTCCGAAGCGGGCGTGATCGGATACGAGCCGTAGAACAGGGGCAGTCCGCTGCGGACACTGGCGGCGACCAGGCCGTAGGCCAGCGCCTGGTTGCCGTTGATGTTGCGGTAACGGCCGGGGGCGAGCGAGGCCGGGCGAATTTCGTAGCTGAACGTGAACGCCTCGGTCGTCTCGCCGTAGTTGAATCCGGCCCGCAGCGCGGTCACGTTCGCCTGGGCGATCTCGGGACGCTTGGCGAACTTGGCTTCGAGCCAGGCCTCGGTCTCGGCGATCGGGCGCGAGTACATCCATGAGACGAGTCCGAGCGCCAGCATGTTCTTGCAACGCTCGGCTTCCTTCTTGTTGAGCTCCCCCGCCTCCACCTGTGACTCGAGCGCACGCAGCGTCAGGTCGGTGATCGGTACCTCGTGAACCTGGTAATCGGTCAGGACCCCGTCCTCACGAGGGTCGGTGTCGTACCCGGCCTTCTGCATGTTCCGGTCGGTGAACGCGTCCGTGTTGAGGATCAGGGTGCCGCCGGACTTCAACGCTGACAGATGCTTCTTGAGCGCGGCGGGATTCATCGCGACCAGAACGTCCGGGGCGTCGCCCGGCGTGTGGATGTCGCGGTCCGAGAAGTGCAGCTGGAACGAGCTGACACCGGCGAGCGTTCCGGCGGGCGCACGGATCTCGGCCGGGAAGTCCGGCAGGGTCGCGAGGTCGTTGCCTGCCACCGCGGACTGGTCGGTGAACCGGTCTCCAGCCAGCTGCATGCCGTCGCCGGAGTCTCCGGCGAAACGCACCACGGCGCTCGACAGCTGCACCGTGCGTCGCTCCGCGATCGTCTCCGTCATCGCCGGACCATCCGTTCGCTCATGCGTCGGTCTCCTGTCATGTGTCGACACTTCGACCGTACCGTGTCCGCCGGGGTCGGCCGAAACCTCAGCACACCCGTCGCAGCAATGGATACGGGTTGATCGCACCACCGCCACCGGGATGGTGCTCGAAGTGAAGATGCGGCGTCGTCGCGTTGCCCGTCGAGCCGTTCGTCCCGATCTGTTGCCCGGCGCTGACACGCGCCCCGTTGCCCGCGGTGTGGCTGGCCAGGTGCATGTACCAGTAGGCATCACCGTTGTCGCCGCGCAGCACGCCCCAGATGCCGGCGCTCGCGCCGGTGCGCCGGTGCTCCCACACCCCGTCGGTGATCGCCCGGATCGGGATGCCGTGCGGCGCCATCAAGTCGGTGCCACGATGGCGACGCCCTCCCGAGCGGGGATGACCCCAGCTGTCGATGAACGAGTGGGGCCGATCGATCGGGCAGGCCATCGCCCCACCCGATCGTGGCGGTTCCGGTTCGCTGGCGGGCGGTGCCTGCTCTTGTTCGGCACGACGTGCCGCCTCAGCCTCTGCACGCTGACGGCGCTCACGTTCGAGCCGTGCGAGCTCGTCACGTTCACGTGCACTGAGGCTTCCCTCGAGCGACTGCAACTGCGCCAGGTCCTCCTGCAACGACGCCTCGAGCGCATCGAACTCCACGGTCGCCTCGTCGAGCTGCCGGGTTCGATCATCGAGCAGTGCCCGGGCCGCCTGCGACTGCGTCCGTGCGGCGGCGATCGAATCGACCCGGGTGCGGTCACCCGCGACCAGCCACTGGATGGTCTCGGCGCGTGACAGCGCACCGAACGGGTCTTCGCTGGCGAGGAACACCGCGACCGGGTCCATCGCCGCGCCGTGCTTGAACTGTTCACGAACGCGATGCTCGATCAGGCCCTGAAGTTCGGCCATGTCCCGGTCGTAACGTTCGACCTCGCGCAACAGCGCGTCGCGCTCGGCTTCCAGCGCGGCCCGGCGGGCATGCAAGTCTTCCAACCGTTGCTGGGTGTCGGACATCCGGTCCTCGAGGGCGGCACGGCGTGCGCGCACCTCGTCGAGCTGACCCCGGATGTCGCCGAGGGTCTGCGCACCGACCGCCAGCGGTGCCACCATCAATGCAGCCGCCGTGACACCCAGGACGATCACACGGCTCCAGCACCGAATGCCCGACCGTGACGAGCGTTGGCCCACGACCATCCTCGGGTTCGACCGACCGCAGCCGCGGCGGCTCCCGGAGGGTAGCGCCGCAACCCGACCGATCAGGCGGCACGACGTCCGATCAGTCGGTACGTGCCTGGGCTCCGTGTGCCGACGCGACCCGTTCGAGTTCGGTCTTCGGGGCGATGCGCCAGAACCCATCGGCAGCCACCTCCCAGTCGGCCAGCACCTGGGCCGAACGGGAAGAACCGGTCAGGGTCGCATGCTGCTCGACGAGCTGTCGCACCCGATCCAGCTGGAATCCGTCCGGCCGGCGTGCCTCCACGAGCTGGCGATTGACGCGTGCGAGCACATCACCTCGAGGATCGAACGTGTAGCACTCACCACCGCTCATCCCTGCACCGACGTTGTGTCCGACCGAGCCGAGCACCACCACGGTGCCGCCCGTCATGTACTCGCACGCATGATCGCCGGTGCCCTCCACGACGGCGGTCGCCCCTGAGTTGCGCACGGCGAAACGTTCGCCTGCACGTCCTGCGACGAACAGCTCGCCGCCAGTGGCGCCGTACAGCACGGTGTTGCCGACGAGGACCGGATCTCCCGCATCGTCGGCCGGTGCGCGCACCACCACCCGACCACCCGCCATGCCCTTGCCGACGTAGTCGTTGGCCTCACCGTCGAGCACGAGCTCCACGCCGTGAGCGTTGAACGCCCCGAACGACTGTCCTGCCGCGCCGGTGAACCGCATGCGAGCAGTGCCCGGAGGTCGCTCGTCGCCGAACTCGAGGCCGATCGCGCCGCCGAGCCGCGCACCGACGGTGCGATCGGCGTTGCTGATCGGGTAGGTGTATTCGACGATGCCCCCGAGGAAGACGGTCTCCAGTCCGTCCTCGAACACGCGGTCACCGAGTGAGCTCCGCGGATCCTGCATCGCGACCCGTTCGACGAATCGACGCTCACCGCGGTCGGGCACCTCGATCAGGCCGCCGACATCGATCCTTGCGGCATGTCCACTGAGGTCGTCGCGTGGTTCGAGCAGGTCGACCCGACCGATCGCCTCGTCGAGCGAGCGCAGGCCGTTGCGGGCCAGCAGGCCACGAACCTCTTCGGCGACCATGGTGAGGTACACCGCGACCGACTCCGGTGTTCCTGCGAACTTGTCCCGGAGGTCGCGCCGCTGGGTCGCGATTCCAACGGGGCAGGTATCCCGGTGGCACGCGCGCGCCATGATGCAGCCCTCGGCGAACAGCGCAGCGGTACCGAACGCAAACTCGTCGGCACCGAGCAGTGCCGCCATGAACACGTCGTGGCCGGTCTTGAATCCGCCGTCCACCCGCAGTCGCACCCTTCCCCGCAGCTCGCTCTCGCGCAGCTCGCGTTGCACCTCAGCGAGCCCGAGCTCCCAAGGCAGCCCGGCGTGCTGGATGGAGGACAACGGTGATGCCCCTGTGCCACCGTCGTTGCCAGAGATGTGGATCGAGTCCGCCAGAGCCTTGACGACCCCGGCGGCGATGGTGCCGATGCCTGCCTCGGCGACGAGCTTCACGTCGACCTCGGCTGCCGGGTTGACCTGCTTCAGGTCGAAGATGAGCTGGGCGAGATCCTCGATCGAGTAGATGTCGTGGTGCGGTGGCGGGCTGATCAAGGTCACGCCGGGGGTGGTGTGACGCAGCCGAGCGATCTCGTCAGTGACCTTGTGTCCGGGGATCTGGCCACCTTCGCCGGGCTTGGAGCCCTGGGCCATCTTGATCTGGAGCACTGCGGCGTTTGCGAGATACTGCGGGGTGACCCCGAAGCGGCCGGATGCCACCTGCTTGATGCGGCAGTCGAGATCGAGCGTCGTGCCACGTGTGGCGAAACGCGCCGGGTCCTCCCCCCCTTCACCGGAGTTGGCCTTGCCACCGATCATGTTGAGTGCGGCGGCGAGCGTCTCGTGCGCCTCGGCGGACAGCGCGCCGTGCGACATCGCACCGGTCGAGAACCGCCGGGTGATCGCAGCGACCGGCTCGACCTCGTCGAGTGCGATCTCGCCGTCGTCGGCACGCACCCGCAGGAAGTCACGCGGGAAGGCGGTATTGCGCGCGCGGACACGGGCAGAGAACACCTCGTACAGGTCGGCCCGGCCCTCCATGGCTGCCTGCCGCACCAACGCAGCCGTCGTCGCGTCGACATCGAGCTCACCGGCGCCGTCGAACAGGAACGGGTCGGTGTCCGAGCGCCCCAGCCCGACGATGTCATGCAACGCGTCGACGACGGGCTTGCTCATATCGTGGTACTCGCCGTGATGCTTCCACTTGATGACGCCCGGGCTCGGCAGAACGGGCAGGCCTTCGTCGTCATCGCCGCCGTCGGTCACCGCCAACGAGGGAAAGGCCACTGTGTGCTGTGCCAGCACCTTTTCGGCCAGGTCGGTGAACGTCAGCCCGCCCATCGCCGAGACGGTGCCGGTCAGACACAGCTCCACGACGTCGGGTCCGAGCCCGACCGCTTCGAAGATCTGGGCGCCCCGGTAGGAGTCCAGCACCGAGATGCCCATCTTCGACATGATCTTGAGCACGCCGTCTTCGATGGCGTTGCGATAGCGCTCCTGCGCGACGCTCGCGGTCGGGTTGTCCCCGCCGATGCGGTCCGCGTCGGCCAACTCGGCGATCGTCTGCAGCACCAGTCGCGGCACGATCGCGTCGGCGCCGTAGCCGAGCAGCACGGCCGTGTCGTGGGTCTCGCGCACCTCGTCTGTCTCGGCGACGATCGCAGTCGCCGTCCGAAGACCAGCGGCCACCAGCCGCTGGTGAACCGCACCGACCGCCAGCACGATCGGCACCCGGCACCGGTCGACATCGATACCCACGTCGGACACCACGACAACTCCCGCACCGGCCTGCACGTGCTCCAGGGCCTCGTCACCGAGCCGGCGAAGCGCCCGCTCCAGGCCAGCCGGTCCATCGGCGACCGGGAACGTCGCGTCGATCGCCTGTACGGCGAACGGGATCGCCGGGTCCAGCACGATGCGCCGCAACCCATCCGGATAGAGGAAGAACGATCCCAGCTCGACCAGCCGCACAGCCTCGGGGCGCTCGGTCAGGATCGGCTGGCGTGGCCCGAGCAGCGTCCTCAAGCTCATGACCTCGTGCTCGCGGTAGTGGTCGATCGGTGGGTTGGTGACCTGGGCGAAGCGTTGCTTGAGGAAGTGGGCGACGGGGCGCTGAACGTGGCTGAGCGGCTCCAACGGCGTGTCGTCACCCATGGACGACGTCGCCTCTTTGCCGTCGGTCGCCATCGGACGAAGGATCGAAATGACCTCCTCGCGGGTGAACCCGAACGCGTGCTGGCGCCGCAACAGGTCGTCGGGCACGCCTTGAAGCGGCGCCCCGGCACCGACCGCCCGTAGATGCTCGTCGACCCAAGCGCCGTACGGGGCGCGACGTGCCAGACGAAGCTTGATCTCACGGTCCTCCTGCAGCCCGCCCTCGGTCGGGTCGACGCACAGCATCTGGCCCGGGCCCAGCCGTTCCCGTCGGATGCCACCACGCTGCGACTCGTCGCCCGGCAGTGACAGCTGCACGGCCCCGACCTCCGAGGCGGCAACGACCGTGCCGTCGTCGCAGACCTGGTAGCGCAACGGCCGCAGACCGTTGCGGTCGAGCGCGGCGCCCACGCGGATCCCGTCGGTGAAGATCAGCCCGGCCGGGCCGTCCCACGGCTCGACGAGGGCGCCGTGGTAACGGTAGAAGTCGCGGATCTCGGGCTCGACGTCGCGTGCTCCCTCCCAGACAGGAGGCGTGAGCATGGCCTGCGCATGGCGCAGGTCACGCCCTCCCCGAACGAGCAGCTCCAGGGCGCTGTCGAGCATCGCCGAGTCGGACTGGTCCTCCTCGATGATCGGCGTGATCAGTGTCGGATCGACCCAGTCGTCGCCGTCGATCGACAGGCCACCCGTGGTCAGCTGGCCTTCACGCGCACGCATGAGGTTGACGTTGCCGGCGATGGTGTTGATCTCACCGTTGTGGCACAGCATCCGGAACGGCTGGGCACGCTCCCAGCTCGGTGTGGTGTTGGTCGAGAACCGTGAGTGGAACACCGCCAGTGCGCTCTCCCAGCGGTCGTCGCGCAGGTCGGGATAGAACGCCGCCAGCTGGTCGGCGGCAGCCATGGCCTTGTAGGTCACCGTGAGGAACGAGCAGCTGACGGCGTACCAGCGGACTCCTTCCTCGGTGCACTGGCGCCGCGCACGACGGCGCAGCCGATAGGCGACACGCTCGGCCGCGGTATCGTCCAGGCCGCCCGGGCGGCGGATGATCGCCTGAACCAGCGCCGGCTGACCGCGCAGCGCGATCGCACCGATCGCATCCGGGTCGGTGGGAACCTCACGCCAACCCACCAGCCCGACGCCTTCGACCTCGCAAGCCGCCTCGAACGCAGCACGCGCGCGTCCGAGTTCGTGGCCACCGTCGTGGTCGGCCGGTTGAAGGAACAGAAACGCCAGTCCAAGCGCGGATGGATCCGCACCTGCTCGCTCGCCGCCGACCTCGTCGGCCCAGGCCGCCAGCAAGCGCCGCGGCAGCTGAGTTAGCACGCCGGCGCCGTCGCCCGACTTCGCGTCTGCCGCCAACGCGCCACGATGCTTGACCCGCGCCAAGCCGTCGAGGGCCATCCGCACGATGTCGTGACGTGGTTCGCCATCCACGTTGGCGACGAAACCGATCCCGCATGCGTCACGTTCCCGACGAGGATCGGTCGGCTCGAATTCGGACATCTACGTCTCCTCGTGATCACCACACCGGCGCACGACGCCCCGGCGCGGTCGGTGGCGAGCTCGTTTGGTCGCATCACCGGGCCGGAACGCGAAAACGGCGCCCCACGATCGATCGCGATCGCGGGAGCGCCGTTGCTCTGCACCGCAAGGCTACCGAGCGCACCGGGCAGGTGTCGAATGGCGACCGTACGGCTCGACGCCGTCCTCACGTGGCCCGGATGAGACAAGTACCGTCGCGGCTTGCCGGTCCACCTGCCCGGCAACGAGCCCGCACCCGCGAGCCGCCGACTGCGAGGACGTCGTGAAGATCCGATCCGAACGAGCGGACAATGGTGTCATCGTGATCACCTTCGACGATCCGGAACGCCGAAACGCCATGACCGCTGCCCTTGGTGATGAACTCGCAGAAGTGATCGGTCCGATCCGTGACGACCCCGAGGTACGCGCGGTCGTCCTGACCGGTGCACCCCCGGCGTTCTCCGCCGGAGGTGATCTCGATATGCTCGACGGTCTCGCTCGACGCGCGCGTGACGAGTCGTTCGATGCGACGGACACGATGCACGCGTTCTACCGGCGCTTCCTGGCCGTGCGCGACCTCCCTGTCCCCACGATCGCGGCCATCAACGGCGCAGCTGTAGGCGCCGGCCTCTGCGTCGCGCTCGCGTGCGACCTTCGCATCGCCGCCGAGGACGCCAAGCTCGGGCTGAACTTCAGCCGGCTGGGACTCCATCCGGGCATGGGTGCGACTTGGTTTCTGCCGCGCATCGTCGGGCCGATGCGCGCTGCAGAGCTGCTGTTCACCGGCCGACTGTTCGACGGAATCGAAGCTGCGGCGTTCGGACTCGCGCTCGACGCCGTGGCCGCCGACGAAGTCCTGTCGACCGCAGTGGCGCTCGCCGACCAGATCGCGCAAGCCTCGCCCCTGGTCGTACGCCAGCTCAAACAGACACTGGCTGCCGCCGATGGGGAGCGGCTCGACGAAGCACTGGTCCGGGAGGCGTCCACTCAGGCGATCAGCTACGCCTCCGACGACTTCGCCGAAGGCATCGCCGCAGCACGTGAGCGTCGAGCGCCCCGGTTCGACGGCAACTGACCACCGTGAAGATCCTGGCTGCGTTGCTGTCGGCACTGGCACTCCCCAACCAGGGAAGCGGTGCGCGTGCGCTGATTCGCCTTGTGGTCGTGCTGGTCGCCACCGTCACGATCTTCACCGCGGGGTTCGTCGTCCTCATGGCTCGCGAGGGCCAGGACCATTCGTGGTGGTCCGGCGTGTACTGGACGGTAGTGACGATGTCGACGCTCGGATTCGGCGACATCGTGTTCACGACCGACATTGGACGGCTGTACTCCGTGCTGGTGCTGATCACCGGCGCGGTGCTGATCCTCGTGCTGTTGCCGTTCACCTTCATCCAGCTCGTCTATCTGCCATGGCGGGCGGCCGCCCGCGAAGCCCAGGCGCCAAGGTCGCTGCCCCACGACCTTCGGGGGCACCTGCTGCTCACCGGCCGGCTGGCCGTCGAGGAAGCGCTCATCCGGCGCGCAATCACCGCCGGGATGCCATACGCGATCATCGTTTCCGACGTGGAGCACGCCGTCGAGCTGCACGAGGCCGGCTACCGGGTCATGGTCGGGCGGCATGACGACCCGGAGACCTACCGTGCAGCGCGCGTCGACCAGGCCGCGATGGTCTTCACCGCACGATCCGACCAGGCCAACGCCAACATTGCCTTCACGATCCGTGAGGTCAGCGAACGCGTGCTCATCGTGTCCACCGCGAACTCACCGGACAGCGTCGACGTGCTCGAACTGGCGGGAGCCGACCATGTGATCCGTCTGGGCGAGATACTCGGGCGCACGTTCGCGCGTTCCATCCTGGCGCCGACCGCACGGTGCAGTGAAATCTCAACGTTCGCCGATCTGGTGATCGCCGAAGCGTCGGCTGCCTCTACGCCCCTGGTCGGGCACACGCTGGCCGAACTCGACCTTCGACGCCGGTTCGGGGTATCGGTCGTGGGGATCTGGGATCGGGGGCAGCTGCAACCCGCCGGGCCGGACCAGCGCATCGGTGACCGCTCGATCCTGCTGCTGGCAGGGCGCCGCGAGCAGCTCGCGGCGTACGACGAGGCCTATGCGCCCGGCGAGGCACAAGAAGGCGAATCCACGATGGAGCCGGTGGTGATCATCGGCGGAGGTCGGGTAGGTCGAGCAACCGCACGGACGCTCGTGGATGCCGGTTTGGAGGTGCGCATTGTCGAGCGGGATGCCGACCGCATCCGCAACTCGGCGCGCTACGTGCACGGCGACGCGGCAGATCGACGGGTGCTGGAGACCGCGGGCATCGATCGGGCGCCGGCAGTCGTCATCACCACGCACGACGACGACACGAACATCTTCCTGACGCTGTACTGCCGCAAGCTGCGGCCGGACGTGGAGATCCTCGGACGGGTGGCGATCGACACCAATCTGTCGACGATGCACCGCGCGGGTGCGGACTTCGTAATGTCCTACGCGTCGACCGGTGCCGCCGAAGCCTGGAACGCCATGTTCGAGGACTCCACCCTCCTGCTCGCCGAAGGTCTCGTCGTGTTCCGCGTGCCGATGCCGTCGCGGCTTGCCGGACGACGGCTGATCGACACGGCCATCCCCGACGAGACCGGCGCGAACGTCATCGCGATCCTGCGCAATGGCACGTGCGTCACCGACCTGGACCTCGACGAACCTCTGCCCGATGACGCGCACCTGGTCCTGATCGGCGACGACCGCGCCGAAGAGCGCTTCCTTGCGCGTTACGTCGCCGAGCGTTCCCGACGCCGATGGGGGCAAGCGCTCACGCGGCACCGCAAACCACAGCTTCCGGACCGCGAACGGGCAGGCCTACGGGCAGGGGTCTCCGTGGGCGGGCTCGGCGAACGCACCCGAGAGCCGACCACCGGCGAGGACGCCTAGCTCACGGCCGACCGGCGCCCACGACCTTTCGACGGTGGTGCGGTTGCCCGACCCGACCGGATGGCGTATCAACCTGCCGCGGTGATCACCCACCCAGCTGGGTGGGCTCGACCACTTGCAGCCGGACCTGGCCACGGGCGATCTTGCGGCCATCCTGCCGGGTGATCGTCACCTGCCAGAGCTGCTGGGTGCGACCCAGATGAATCGGCTCACCGACCGCCTCCACCCGGCCCGTGCGGTGTGGTCGCAAGAAGTCGGTCTGATTGGCCACTCCGACAGCCAGACGGCCGGCCGCTGCAGCACGAACAGTGGCAGCGATCGACGCGACGGATTCGACCACGCTCGCCCATACCCCGCCATGGACGATCCCGAACGGCTGGTGGTGACGCTCGTCAGGCTCCAGGTGTGCCTCGATCCTCTCGGCCGCAATGGTGTCGATCACCAGGCCGAGCGACTCGTCACCGAATCGGCCACCGATGTCAGGCAGGTCGCGGCCGGAGACGGTCTCGCCGGCCTCGATACGCGCGCCGACATCCGCCAGGTCTTGGGGTTGCATACCGTCCTTCCCAGGTCGGTGGACTGGGCCCCGCGAAACCTAGCGGCCGGCTGTCCGGTGGCCAGCCCGGCCATGCGACGCTGCATGGGTCGAGGAAGCCGCCGAGGCGGGGCGTGCGCCCGTCAGCGTCAGGCCGACAGCGATCAGCAGCGCGCCGAATACACCGGTGAGTGTGGGTCGTTCCGCGAGCACCATGACACCCAACACCGCTGCGGTCAACGGCTCGGCGAGTGTCAGCGTCGCGACTGTCGGCGCGTCGAGCGCATCGAGCGCGTGGGCGAACAGGACGTAACCGCCGACGATCGTGACGAGCCCCAGCCACAGGATCGCGGCAACACCCGACGCGGCAGCCAGCCCGGCGGTGTCACCGGTCAGCATCACCGGGGCGAGCAACAGTCCCGACCCTGCGAACGTGACGGCCATGGTCGTGATCGGGTCGGCTCCGGCTTCGAACAGCCGTTTCGACGCCGTGGCGAAGGTCGCGTACGCCAGACCGGCGACAAGGCCGGCCAACACCCCGAAGCTGGCCGAACCGACGCCGGTGCCCACTTCGGTGCCCGGCAGCAGCAGCACCGTCGCACCCGCGACCGTCGTAGCGGTCGCGACCCACCACAGGCGCGCAGGGCGCCTGCCATAGACCCACCCGAGCAGACCCGCCCAAACCGGCGCGCCACCGATCGTGGCAAGTGTTCCGATCCCGACACCGGCGTACCGAACTGCCGTCAGGTAGCCGACCGCGAAAGCTCCCATGGCGAAACTGGCGATCAGGGTCGCAAGCACCGAGGTGGACAGCACCCGGCGCACGCGAACCCACCTTCCGGTCGCCAGGACCAGGATGATGAGACCGACGCCGCCGAGCGCGTTGCGTGTCGCGGCCACCACCGCCGGCGCCACGCCGGACGCCCCGAGTTCCTGCACGGTTCCCGTCGTTCCCCACAGCACCGCAGTGGCGATACCCGCCGCGACGGCCATCCGGCGACCGTCATCGTGTGCGTCCACCTGCACCACCTTCCCCACGGGTTCTATCCGACGTCGGCCGAGCCGGAACGCTAGTGAGTCGGGTGGCCGGCCGTGACCGAGCGGCACCGTGCGGCCGGCCGGTACCGTCCGAACCGGTGCCCGTTACGAGTTCGTGCCCAGAGCAAGGCGGACCATCCTCGACCAGGCGGTCATGCGTGCAGTTCGACGAGCTGCGGTTCGTGTGTCAACAGGCGGCGATCGAGCTGCTCCGTGACCGGGGCCGACCGGTCGTTCCAACCGTCGTCCTTCCCGGGCCAGACCGCACCCAGTTGATGGGCCTTCCCGGCCTTCCCGTCGAGGACGAGGAACGGCATGCCGTGTTCGCACAACTCGCATCGGACCGGTTGATCACCGACCAGATCCCGTGCTGGGGTTTCCTCGCCGAGGCCGAGTCCTCCGGTCAGGACGTCGTCGTGGTCGTGTTCGGCGCCCGGCAGCACCAACCGAGCATTACTGCGGCGGCGTTCACCGACGCGGGCGAGCTCGACGAGTTCGTCGCCGCAGAACCGCTCGATCCGACGGCAATGCCGTTCCTGCATCCGTTGCAGCATGCCGTCGACACGCTGCCCGCGACCAGCGGCGACGTGTTCGCCGCGTTCGATCCCAAGCGCGACCATCACGATCACTGACGCCCTCGCGTCGGCGCACGCACGTCGACGAGGCCAGCACGCCGGCCTTCGAGTGCACGGACCGTCAAGGTCCACCCGTCGCCGGTTGACACCTCGTCGCCGACCTCCAGGAGCCGGCCCAGGTGTTCGACCATCCAGCCGGAAACCGTCGAGGACTCTCCCAGGGGAAGCACCAGGCCGGTCAGGCGTTCCAACTCGTCGCACCGGAGCGTTCCCGGGACCTGCCATTGTCGTGACGAGCCGCGCCGGGGATGCTGCGTCGCGTCGAACTCGTCGTCGATCTCACCGACGAGCTCCTCGACGACGTCTTCGAGCGTGACGAGCCCAGCCGTCGCGCCGTGCTCGTCGACGACGAGCACCGCATGATGTCCAGCGGAGCGCATGTCGCGCAGCAGACCTTCCAAGTCGCGAGTCTCGGGCACGGCGGTGATCGGGCGCATCAGGTCACCGACGATTGCGTCCCGGGCGTCGTCAGCGAGAACGAGCGCATCCTTGACATGCACGATGCCCACGACGTTGTCGATCTCACCGTGGAACACCGGGAACCGGGTGTGGCCGGTAGCTGCTGCGAGCTCGAGCAGCTCGGTGTTGTCGGCGTTGTCGGCGATCGCGACCAGGTCGGTTCGCGGGGTCATCGCCGCCTGTGCGTCAATGGTCT
>JBJHDB010000012.1:17200-17764 GCA_050486325.1 Nitriliruptoraceae bacterium
CTCCAGGCGCAGCACGCCTGACATCACGGATGCCTCGTGTGCGCTGATCGCCCCGTGCTCACGCGATTCGGCCAGGACGAGCGCGAGTTCCTGGGGGGTATGCACAAGCTTGTGCTCGTCCACCGGTTCGACACGCACCAGTCGCAGCACGCCGCGGGAGGTCACGTTCAACGCGGCGATCAGCGGACGGAACACGGCGACGAACCATCCGAATGGCCGGGCGAGGCGGAACGCAACCCGTTCCGGATGCGCCAGGGCGAGGTTCTTCGGGGCCATGTCGCCCACGACCAGGTGCAGGAACGCCACCACCGTCAATGCCAGCGACACGGCAACGACAGGCACAACCGCATCAGGCAGCCCGATGGGCGCCAGCCATCGCGCCAGCAGCGCGGCGACGGCTGGTTCGGCTACCGCGCCCAGTCCCAGTGAGCTCATTGTCACACCGAGCTGAGTGCCGGAGAACGTCACCGGCAAACGCCGTAGTGCGACCAGTACGGCTCGGGCACGCTTGTCGCCGACTTCGGCCGCCTGTTCGACACGACTACGGCGTGACGCAAGGAGTGC
>JBJHDB010000013.1:0-17613 GCA_050486325.1 Nitriliruptoraceae bacterium
ATCAACTCGCTCGACCACGAGCCGATCGCCTGGGCGCCATCCTCGGTCACCGCCTGCCAAGGCCCCCACACGCCGTCGTGCCGAAACCGAACACGCAATCCGTCGATGCCATCGAGGTCGTGACCGTCGTGCGCATCGTGGTCCTCGTGACCGTCGTGCGCATCGTGGTCCTCGTGACCGTCGTGCGCATCGTGGTCCTCGTGACCGTCGTGCGCATCGTGATGATCGTCGACGCTGTGGGCGTCGACCACGGGCTCGTCACCGGCGAGATGCCGGGTGTCTTCGCCCTCGGGCACACCGAGCACGATGCCCACACGATCGATGGGGAAACCCGGGACCACCGGCGTGGTACTGACGGGTCGCTCGTGATAGAGCGTGTCCGGAACAACGATCGCTTCGGCGCGAGCAGGGGGCGCGACGACAACAGCGCCTGCCACGAGCGCGAAGATCAACAGACGGGCCAGGGCACGCACGGGCGGCTCCGGTGCCAGGCGGCCCCGACCACTCGTGCATCTGATCCGGGACCCGCAGACCGACCTTACGGACCAAAAGTAGCCGCATGGAGCATCTCCCGCGCCTGGCCGAAAGCCTCTACTCGGCCGAACACCCCCGGCGCCGCGTGCAGCCGGTCCGACAAAGGTTCCTCAGAGCGTGACGGTTCCCTCGACGACCGTGGTGACGTGGCCACCGATCCAGAATCGGCCCTCGGCGTCCTGGTCGACATGCACCCGGCCGTCAGCGCCGACCGCGCCACCCTGCGTTGCGATGTACGGCGTGCGGAGCCGACCGGAGACGACCAGCCACTGTGCTACCGACGCCTGAAGGCTTCCCGTCACCGGGTCCTCCCGGACCACGCCGGCGGCGTCGCTGAAGAAGGCACGGACCTCGATCGTTCCCGGTTCGGTTGGACCACACGGCCCGACGACCCCGAGGTCGAGTGCATCAGGCATGGCCTGTGACCAGGACTGCGGCACGCTGCCTGGAGCGGCCACCGCCCGAACGGCATCGGCGTCACGCAGCAGCACCGCTGCCCAGCCGGGGCCGTTGTCAACCCACGCGGCATCGACGACGTCCTCGTCATCGAGATCCAGTGCGTCGATGACCGCGGCTCGCTCGACCGAGGTCAGGGGCCCGTCGCGCACCAACGGCGGCGCGACGAATGCCAGGTGGCCGTCGAGCGTGCGAATGGGCACCGGACCGGCGCCGCACTCCTGGACGATCGTCGCTCCGTCGCGGACCTCGCCGCCGGCTTCGAGCCAGGCGTGTGCCGTTCCGAGCGTCGGATGGCCCGCGAACGGCAGCTCACGCGACGGGGTGAAGATCCGTACCCGGTAGTCCGCCTCGGGAATCGTTGGCGCGAGCAGGAACGTCGTTTCCGACAGATCGGTCCAGCGTGCGAACCGCTGCATCTGTTCGGTGTCCAGGTCGTCCGCGTCGTGCACGACGGCAAGCGGATTTCCCTCGAGTCCCTCGGCGCCGAACACGTCGACCTGACGAAACCCATAGCGTGCAGGACTGCTCATGCCGGCCTCCTCGGTCCATTCCCACCGGCGCCGACG
This sequence comes from Nitriliruptoraceae bacterium, assembly GCA_050486325.1. Classification (GTDB taxonomy): domain Bacteria; phylum Actinomycetota; class Nitriliruptoria; order Nitriliruptorales; family Nitriliruptoraceae; genus JBJHDB01. Next base: position 1,560 of record JBJHDB010000013.1, read on the forward strand.
CACATCCGGCCCTTGCCGCGGCCCAGGCACCGTACGCTGAACGGTCCCCATGTTCGCCGATCGTGGCAACAGTTGCAGTCACTCACGGTGGCAGGCAGCATGGCCCACCCCACTCGCGGCGAGGACCGATCGACGACACCCGATCGGTCCAGGCGATCGGGAACCACCACGTTGACATCGGGAGCGCGGGCTTGGCCACCACCGAGGGGACCGCGCCAGACAACGACGCTGCCCAGCGCATCCAGCGCACCGTCGCTGACTACGAACGTCTCCGCGGCATCGTCGAGGTCGCCCCGATCGGTATCGGCATCGTCGATCTCGATGGCCACACCGTGCTGACCAACGACACCTTGCGACGCATGCTCGGCTACTCGCAGGAGGAGTTCGCCTCCGTACATTTCAACGAGATCACCCACCCCGACGACATCGCCGCCAATGAAGAAGCGTTCGCCAAACTGGTACGGGGCGAGGTCGAACAGTTCGAACTCGAAAAGCGGTTCATCCACCGCGACGGACAAATCGTCTGGGGCCGCCTCATCGCCTCGTTGCTTCGCGACGAACACGGCAATCCGGAACACGCGGTCGGGATGCTCGAAGACATCACCGAGACCCGCCGACTCCAGGCCGAGCTGCGTTCAGCGCAGGCGAACTTCCGCCAGCTCGTCGAGCAGGTCCCTGCAGTGGTATACGTCGCGCCGCTGAACCTCGAAGGTCCCTGGCGGTACGTAAGCCCACGTTTCGCTGAGCTGTTCTCCGCCGAATCGGGGGGCGAGCTCCGCGATCTGAGACCGACGTACCGGGCGGCGATCCTCGACGAGGACCGGATCGAGGTCGAAAGCGTCTACCTACGCGACGTCGACGAGCAGGCCGCCGCCGGTGACACCGTCTCGCTGACGTACCGCGTGCGGCGGCTCGACGGGCAGGTCGTCTGGGTGCGCGACGAATTCTCGATCGTGGGCGAACCCGACGGGGAGCTCGTGGTTCGCGGGGTCCTGCTCGACATCACCCGCGAGAAGGAGCTCGAGCAGGAGCTCGAGCTCCTTGCGTTTCGTGATCCCCTGACCGAACTGGCCAACCTGCGCCTGTTCCGGGACCGGGTCGGTCAACGGCTCGAGCGTCGCGCCGGGCCACAGGCCGCCGTGCTGTTCGTCGACCTCGACGACTTCAAGGACGTCAACGACGAGTTCGGACATACGGTCGGCGACGAACTGCTGCGCGCGGTTGCGGCGCGGCTGCGCGCATGCCTGCGACCGGAGGACACCGCGAGCCGCATCGGTGGCGACGAGTTCGCGGTGCTTCTCGAGAACGTCGACGACGTCGACGCGGCGGCCGGGGTTGCGGCGCGGGTGCTGGCCATGCTGACCGAACCGGTCGAGTTCGATGATGTCACGGTGACCACCAGCGCCAGCATCGGCGTAGCGATGCTCACCGACGTGGCGACCACCGACGAAGCGCTGCGCAACGCCGACCTGGCCATGTACCAAGCGAAGGAGCGCGGCAAGAATCAGCTGGCGGTGTTCGACAGCGACCCAACCTGAGCTTCGTTCTGCCGGACCCCATTTGGCGCGTCGCAACCGTGCCAGGGTTCAGCCCACGCGGGCCAGGGTGATCGTGAACCGTGCACCACCTAGTGGCGAATCGTCGAGTGTGACCGTGCCACCGTTGACCTCGACGAACTGCCGAACCAGCGACAGGCCGATACCGGTTCCCGGTGAGGGCGCGGCGGCGGCCTGCACCCCTTGGGCGAACGGCTCGAAGATGCGATGCCAGTCCTCCTGTGGAATGCCCGGTCCGTCGTCTTCGATGACCAGGATCACCCGGTTGTCGGCCGGTCGCAGCCGCACCTCGGTACGCGTACCCGTCGGCGTGTGGCGCTCGATGTTGCGCAGAAGATTGTCGACCACGCGCTCCATCATGGCCACGTCGACGATCGCCTCGGCACGCACGAGATCGAGGGTGATCGCATCGGTCCCACCGTGATCCTGCCCCACGACGTTGCGAACGAGCTCGGCGATGTCGGTGCGCACCCGCACCGGTTCGACGTCGCCGCGCGTCAGCCGGTCCACGTCGAGCAGGTCGTCGACCAACCGCACCAACCGCTGCGCGTTGGACGACAGGCGTTCCAGATACGGCCGCAGCAGCTTGTCGTCGCTGCGATCACCAACCAGACGCAACGACGTCTCGGCGAACCCGACGATGCTCGTCAACGGCGTCCGCAGCTCGTGGGAAACCGCCGAAAGGAACGTCGTCTTCATCTGGTCGACGCGGCGGAGCTCGTCGGAGATCCGCCGTTGCTGCTCGAGCTGGCTCCTGGTGCGCTGCGCCTCCATTTGCACGTCGGTCACGTCACGGATCATGCCGACGAGGGCAACCGGAACGCCGTCCTGTTCGATCAGGCGGCGGTTGTCCTCCAACCACACCCATCTGCCGTCGGCATGGCGCCACTGCCAACGGAACGTTCCGACCGCACTCCTCGGGTCTCGCAACGCCTCGAACATCCACGGTCGCTGGTCCGGATGGCAGCGACGGACGAGCATCTCGGCGTTTCCCTGCAGGACCTCGGGGGCGAATCCGAACACGGACTTCGCGGCCGGGCTGATGTACTCCAGCTCGCCAGGGTTGGCCAGCGACAGGCGGTAGACCACGTCGTCGATCGTCTCCGCGATCACGCGAAACTGGCGTTCCGAGGCCTCCAATGCCTGCATGGCGGCGTTGCGCTGGGACAGGTCTAGGTAGATGACCGACGCTCCCGCCGGCGCCCCCTCCCGATCACGCACGTACGCGAGATGAACGCCGACGTCGATCACATGGCCGTCACGGTGCCGGCGCAGCGTCTCGAAGTAGCCTTCAGTGAGCGCACCTGCGGTGAACGCAGCGATCCGGTCGTGCAACGGGCCACTTTCGGGATCCTCGACGTAGATCTTCTCCGCCATGGTCCCGACCATGTCCTGGGCCCGCCAGCCGAACAACATCGTCGCCCCCCGGTTCCAGCTGGCGACGGTCCCGTCGCGGTCGAGCCCGACGATCGCCAGGCCGGACGACTCGACGAGGGAGGCCAGACGCGCTTCGGCCTTTCGACGCTCGTGCTCGTCGGTCATGTCCAGGACCATGACGAGCACGTGGTCGATCGTGCCTTCGGCGGTGGGCTGCGGCTCGACCCGCACGTCCCACCATCCGTGGCGCCATCCGACCTCACGCTGGCACACTTCGCCTTCGAGCCCGCGCATCACGAGCTCCACCAGGACGTCACGCGCTTCGTCCTCCCAGCGGGTGAGGACCCCCTGTGGGCCGATCGGACGGGGTGCGGGAAAGTTTGACGCCGCCGAGAGGAGCTCCACCTCGAGGTCATGGTTGACGGCCAGCACCGCCGAAGGCAGGCCGTCGAGCACCTGGCGCAGTCGCGCTTCGCTGTCACGTGCCTGCTCCCGCGCGGCGTGCAGGCCGAGGAACATCCCGAGCGTGGCCGCGACCGCGTGGACGAGGTTGCGTTCCTCGGGTTCGAGGAACGGCAGCGGTTCGACGTAGCCAACCACGAGCTCGCCGCGAACGAAGTCGCCCACGGAGACATCAGCAACCTGCGTGGTGCGCAGCGCACCATCGACACCTGCCGTGGTGATCGCGTCATCGATGTACAGCTCGACCCGAGCGGCGTGCGGGAACTGCATGGCACGAACCAGCGCCTCCGCACTGCGCCGGAACAGCTCGTCGGTCGAGTTCGACCGTTCGATGGCGAGCTGCACGTCACGCAGACTCGTGAGCTCCTTCACACGTTCCTGCAGGTCAGACTCGACCCGAATCCGGCCGAGCTCGGCATCGAGCACGGTGCCCAATGCGGTCACGAGGAGGCGCTCGGTCGGCGAGGGGTCCTCGGCGAGCTGGATCGACGCGACGATCGGGGCATCCAAGACGATCGTGGGAAGGCCGCCGCTGACCGGTCCGGACCGATCTTCGATCCCTGCACCGAGGCGGCCCGTGGACGCAAGGACCTCCAGGCGTCCGGACGCATCCGCACCGAGCACGATCGCGCCACGTTCAGCGAGGTCCGGGGAGATGACGGCCAGTGCGTCGGACAACGCGGTGTCGAGGTCGTCGGTGGCGGCGACGGCCTCCCGGAGACGGCACAACAACGCCGGCATCCCGTCCGCGCCGGCGTCGGGACCCACCGGAGTCTGGCCTGTGTCCCGACGGCCACTCCCGCTCACCACACCTCCACCGGGTCCGCCCCGCCACGAACGCTACATCCGGCGCCGCGTGACGGCGCGCTCACGCGCGTTGTCGGTTCCGGACGAGGTACATCGCCAGGGCTGCGGCCACCGACGCGTTGAACGATGCCACCCGGCCCTCCATCTGCAACCGCACCAGCGCATCGCAGCGTTGACGGACCAGGCGCGACAGGCCGCCACCTTCGCCGCCGACCACCAGGACGCATGACTCGCCAGCCAGCGGGTGCTCCTCCACGGTCGATTCGCCGTCCGCGTCGAGACCGAGCGACCACACTCCGTCGTCACCGAGTACGCCGAGCGCACGAACGAGATTGGGTACGGCGACGACCCGCAGATGGGCCAGCGCACCTGCGGCGACCTTCTCCACCGTGGGGGTGATGGGTGCGTTCCTGCGGGCCGGCAGGATCAGCGCGGACGCACCGATGGCTTCGGCACTGCGCGCGATCGACCCAAGGTTGTGAGGGTCGGTGACCCCGTCGACCGCCATCAGCAGCATCGGTCCCGCAGCCTTGCCCACTAGGGAACGCAGTCCGTCCAGGTCGAGCTGCGCCGGCGCGGGCGCATCGGCGACGATGCCCTGGTGGACCATGCCGGGTGCCAGCCGGTCAAGGGTGGCCCGGTCGGCCTCGAACACGTCGACCCCGGCAGCTCGGGCGAGCTCCACGATCTCGGCCACCACCGGGGTGGCGCTCCGTGCGGCGTCGAGGTGAATCCGCCTGACCGACCGTCCGGCGCGGAGCAGTTCCCGCACCGGGTGAAGCCCGACGACGATGCGCCCGGCAGGCGCAGTCACCCCCGGCCCGCCACTGGGCTGCCCGGGTCGGGGCGCGTGCTGGCGTACCAGCGGGACCCGTCGGCACGGTCCTCGACGACGATTCCGGCCGCGATCAGCTGGTCACGGATGGCGTCAGCACGCGCGAAATCCTTGGCGGCCCGTGCCTCGGTGCGTTGCTCCAGAAGCGTGTCGACGAGCGGCCCGATCCTCGCCGCCAACCGCTGTTCGTCGGCCAGCGTCTGCTCGATCCCGAGGCCGAGGACGGCATCCCCCACCTCGACGAGCAGCTGGGCGAGCGCGGCGACCTGGCCACGCACCGCCTCGTCACCCGACTCGGCCGGTCCGATCAGGTCGTTGCCGGCGCCGACCAGGTCGTGCAGCGCGGCGATCGCCGCGGGAGCGTTGAGGTCGTCGTCCATTGCACGTACGAACGCCGCTCGGTAGGGGTCGGCCGCGGCGGCATCCGGTGTGGTGTCGACGACCGCCCGGCGCGCCGAGCGAACGAACGTGACGAACCGATCGAAGGTCTGCACTGCGTCGACCAGCCGGTCGGTCTCGAAAGTCAACGGGGTGCGGTGCTGGGCCGACAGGTACCACAGCCGCATCGGGCCCGTTCCCCAGGTCTCGACGGCGTCGACGAGCCCGACGATGTTTCCGACGGACTTCGACATCTTCTCGTCGCCCATCTGCACCATGCCGTTGTGGACCCAGTTCCGGGCGAAGGTTTCTCCATGGGCAGCTTCGAACTGGGCGATCTCGTTCTCGTGGTGGGGGAACACCAGGTCCAGCCCGCCGCAGTGGATGTCGAACCCGGCCCCCAGATGGGCCGCCGCCATCGCCGAGCACTCGATGTGCCAGCCAGGACGGCCCTCCCCCCACGGTGACGGCCAGGCCGGTTCGCCTTCCTTGGCTGCCTTCCACATGGCGAAGTCGAGCGGGTCCTCCTTGCGGTCGGCATCGACGACGTCGGCGCCCTGTTCGAGCTCGTCGACCCGTCGGCGGGACAGCTTCCCGTAGCCGTCGAAGCTGCGCACCCGGAAGAACACGTCCCCTTCGACCGCGTACGCCCGGTCCTGATCGATAAGCCGCTGGATCAGTGCCTGCATCTCGAGCAGATGTCCGGTCGCGAACGGCTGGACGTCCGGGGCGAGCACGCCCAACGCATCGACAGCACGGTTCCATGCATGCGTGTACCGGGTGGCGATCACCGCCGGGTCGACCTTTTCGCGGCGTGCCCGCAGGATGATCTTGTCGTCGATATCGGTCACGTTCTGCACGAACGTCACCAGGTATCCGCGGTAGGCCAGGTAGCGGCGCAGCAGGTCGGACACGACCATGAGCCGCCCGTGGCCGACATGCGCGTCCGCCTGGACCGTGGGCCCGCACACATACATCGCCACCCGTCCCTCGTCGCGGGGGACGAACGCGACCTCTTCGCGGCGCAGCGTGTCGTACAGGACCAGAGACATCGACGGCCATCCGTACGGGGAGAGTTGCACGCACCGTGCCACCATCACAGTGCACCCGGTAGCGCTTCGAGCGAGCCGTGAGCCTACCGGCGGATGTCGGCGAGCAGACACGTCGCCCAGGCCGCGACCCCCTCGGCGCGGCCGATCGCGCCCAGTCGGTCGGTGGTCGTGAACTTGACCGACACCGCCTCGACCGAGCACCCCAGCACCTGCGCGAGCCTTTCCCGCATTCTGGCGCGATGCTCGGACAGTCGGGGGCGTTGCGCGACAACGGTCACGTCGACATTGACCACGGTCCATCCGGCCGCGGCGACGTCGTCGACGACCACGGTTAGGAGATCGAGCGAATCCGCTCCGGCGGTTTCGGGGGCGTCGACGCCGAATCGCGCGCCGAGGTCACCGAGTCCCGCGGCACCGAGCAGCGCATCGGCGACCGCGTGTGCCGCCACGTCGGCGTCGGAGTGCCCGGCCAGACCCGGCGCGTCGGGGATTTCGACGCCGGCGATGCGCAGTGGACGTGACTCGTCGTCGCCGAACGGATGCACGTCGAACCCGTTTCCGACACGCAGGCCACGACCTTCCGCGGTCATCGGGCACCCAGCAGCGCGTTCGCGATGTCGAGGTCCTGCCTGGTGGTGACTTTCATCCCCCACACCGAACCGTCGACGACGACGACCTCACCGTCGAGCTGACCGGCGAGGACGGCGCGCTCGACCAGGGCGAGCTCGTCGGTGGCATCGACCTCTTCGGCGAGCACGTGTTCGATGACCTCGCGGCGGAACACCTGCGGTGTCTGGATCGTCACGAGGCCTGTCCGGTCGACCGTGCCCAGGATCCGGTTGCCGTCGACCCGCTTGACGGTGTCGGCGACGGCGATGCCCGGGGCGGCGGCCAGAACGTCGCCGGCAACCGCCTCCACGGTGGAGGCGACCACGCTCGCAGGAACCAGCGGCCGAGCCGCATCGTGGACCACGACCAGGTGAGCGTCCGCACCCAACGCGGCGACGCCCGCACGGACACTGGCTGCCCGCGTGACCCCGCCCGGGACGAGCGCAGCTACGTCGTGACGCGCGAGCGTGGCGGCGAACTCCTCACGCATGCCGGCAGGGTGGACCACCACCGGTGGCGGCAAGCCGGCATCGGCGAGCAGCGCGACCGCATGTTCGACGAGCGTGCGATCGCCCAGACGGACAAGCGCCTTGGCCAGGTCGGACCCCAGGCGCGTGCCGGAACCACCGGCGACGACCACCACGCCATGCATCACGTCTCGTCCGTGGAGGCCGGGCGGATGCGCTTGCGCAACGCGGTGTCACGAACCGCCATCGACGGCTGCGCCTGGTCCGGGTCGACCAGCGCACCGAACAACATCCGGCCCTGACGCTGCTGGACGATCGAGGTGATCTCGGTCACGACACGACGGCCGCGGAGTTCGGCCGCAGCCTCGACGACGACCATGGTGCCGTCTTCGAGGTAGGCCACGCCCTGTCCGGCCTCGCGCCCCTCCTTGACGACCTGCACCTCGACGCGGTCACCGGGCAGCACCGGGGGCCGCACCGCATCGGCCAGAACGTGCGGGTTGAGCACCCGCACGCCCGCGACCTCGGCGATGGCGCCGAGGTTGGCGTCCGAGGTGATCAACGCGGCGCGGCGTGCCCGAGCGATCGCGGTCAGCTTGGCGTCAACCTCGACGATCTCCGGCAGGTCGTCATCGGTGATCTCGAGCGCGACGACACCTTCGTCCTTGAGCACCTGCATGGTGCGCAGGCCGCGCTGACCGAGCTGCCGACGGTGCGGGGCTCCCGCGTCGGCGAGTTGCTGGACCTCGTCGATCACGAACTGCGGCACCACCATCGTCCCGTCGAGGAACCCCGACCGAGCGACCTCGACGATCCGGCCGTCGATCAACGCCGATGCGTCGACGAGCTTGACGCCGCCACCGCGGGACGGCGTGCTCACTTCGAGCCGTCCGCGCACCCCGACGTAACGGCCGAGGTCCGGTCCACGGGCCGCACCGAGTCGCCCGCCCGCGTAGGCAAGCACCAGCACGACGACCAGGGTGACCGGGACGGTGACCCGCTGGAACGGCAGCAGGAGGGTGGGAAGCAGCAGCGTGATCCCGACGAATGCGCCGAGCCCGGCACCCACGGCACTGGAGATGAGCGTGGCTGAGGGCACCTGTTCGAGGCGCGCAGCGGCCGAGTCGACCTGCCGGACCGTGGCCCGCCCGAGCGCACCACCGGCCAGGTAGCCGACGAGCGCGCCCACTACGGAGGTGATCAGGCGGGTCTCGTCAGGCGAGCCGAGCTGGAGCAGCTCGTCGACCCAATCCCCGATCGTGAACCCGGCACCGGTCAGGGCCAGGACGACGATCAGGCGGAGGAGTTCCGCGACGGCGTCGCCACCACGACTTCGTGACCGTCCGCGAGATGCTCGTGGGCGGGCTCCGTCGCCGACGCCCGGGGAGCTCAGGCCTGCGCCTCCTCGAGGGTTCGCTCGACGAGCTGCTCGGCCTGCTCCTCGTCCTTCTTGATCGCCACGGCAAGTTCGGACAGCAGAATCTGCTTGGCCTTGGTCAGCATCCGCTTCTCACCGGCGGACAGGCCCTTGTCCTTCTCTCGGGTCGCGAGGTTCCGTACGACCTCCGCAACCTGGTAAATGTCCCCGGAGCGCAGCTTCTCGTAGTTGGCCTTGAACCGGCGGGACCAGTTTCCCGCCGCCTTGCCTTCTGGCTGCCGGAGGACGTCGAGGACCTGTTCGACCTCCTTTTTGGAGACCACGCGGCGAATCCCGACCTCCTCGCACGAATCGGCGGGAACCATCAGCGTCAGGTCGCCGTAGGTCAGGCGGAGCACGAGATACTCGCAGGCCTCACCTTTGAGTTCGCGTTCCTCCTTGCGTTCGATGACTGCGGCCCCGTGGTGCGGGTAGATGACGGTGTCGCCGACGTGATAGGCCATGGACCGGTGCTCCTCGCCAAGGGGTGCCCCGCGCAGCGCTCCGTTGCGCTCGTTGGAGGCTCGCGTCGCATCGCCACGGTGTCCGGCGTACGAACCGCCAGGAACGTGCCGCAGACATGCCTGAACGCGTCCTCGAAAGTATCACACGCCTCCGAGGCCCCTCAACCGCATCCTGGTGCGATTTCGGCTGCGCCTCGTCAGACGTAGCGGTCCAGCAGGCTCGCTTCCGCCAGGCGCCGCAGTCCGTCCTGGATGCTGCGCGCACGCGATTCCCCGATGCCTTCGACCTCGTCGAGTTCGGCGATCGTGGCCTCCATCACACGCGGCAGGCTGGAGAACGCCTCGACCAGCCGTTCGACGACCGAGGCCGGCAGACGCGGGATGCGCGACAGCAACCGGAACCCACGCGGAGTGACGGGCTGTTCCAGTTCGTCCTCGTCGAACGCGAGCAACCGGGCGACTTGGCCGGTGTCGAGCAGTCCGTCGGTCGAAAGTCCGGCGACGTCGTCGAGCACGCGTGCGAGCTTGCGCCGCCGGTCGGCCAGGTAGTCCCGCACGACGAGTTCGCGCTCGTCGGCGACGGAAGCCACGAGCTCGTCGAGCTGCAGCTGGATGAGGCGACCTTCGCTTCCCAGTTCGACGACGTGGTCCTCGACCTCCTGGGCGATGCGGCGCATCATCTCCGCACGCTGCAGGGTCAGTACGACGTCTCGAACGGTGACGGTGTCCTCGACCTCGCGGGCCGACAGGACCGCCGACACCTCGTCGAGACGAACCCGATACCGCTCGAGCGTGGACAGCGCCTGGTTCGCACGAACCAGTACGGCCGACACCTCCTCGAGCGTGTGCTTGCGGTCGCCGTGGTAGACGGTGACCACACCCATCGACTCGGACACCGCGATGATCGGCTGCCCCGTCTGCCGCGCGGTGCGTTCGGCGGAGCGATGCCGGGTACCCGTCTCGAAGGTGTCGATCGACGAGTCGGGGACCAGCTGGACGTTCGCCCGAAGCACCCGGGTGGCCGCACTGTCCAGTACCAGTGCCCCGTCCATCTTTGCCAGCTCGGCGATGCGCTGCGCCGTCGCGGGGGTGTCGATGAGAAATCCACCCGACAGCAGCGGCGTGATCTCCGACGCCTGGCCGATCACCATCAACGTGCCCCGACGGGCGCGGATGATCCGCTCGACGCCTTCGCGAAGTTCCGTTCCGGGAGCAAGCAGCGCGAGGATCCGACGGCGATCCGCGTCGCGACCGAACTCCACCACTGGGCGCCCTTCCCCGCAGCGCCACCGGCAACGATGCGGCCGGGCCGGCCGGGAAGGTCGATGCCAGCCCGACCGAGCGACGTCGTCCGGTGACCGTGCGTTTCCGCGGGCGATGCTACACCGGTCGTAGTCGTGGACCGAAGAGGCCGGACCGACCAGATCAGCTTGTGGACGCGATCCAGGCCGCCAACTGCTCCGGCGCATGGGCGACGTCGTGGTCGACCCGGCTCCGGGCGACGCCGGCGATCTCATCGAGGAAGGCCCGATGGCCTCCATGCTGAGGATCTTCGGCGGTCCCGGCGGCGTAAACCACCACCATCCGCGCCCCGTGACCCGATGCCTTCAGCCGCAGAACGCGCCCGAGCCGCTGCACCATCTGGCGCCGGGTGCGGAACGCGGCGAGCACGACGGCGACGTCGGCATCGGGGACGTCGACACCTTCGTCGAGTACGCGCGGTGCGACGACGACGTCCAGGGCGCCCTTTCGGAACTGCGCGAGCCGGATTCTGCGCCGGTCGCGGCTCAGCTCCCCGTGGACCGTCTCCGCAGCGAGACCGGCACCGGCCAGCATGCGTGCGGCCGCCTCGGCCTGCTCGACGCTGTCGGTGAAGACGATGCTCCGACGGCCGTCCAGGCCCGGTGCCAGCTGGCGACACAACGCGACCTTGGCCTCGGCGAGAGCGGCGACCGTCCGACGCAGCCGCACCTGCGACAGATACTCCCGGCATGCCACCGTCTGCGGACCGTCAGCGCCGTCGACGTTCGCCCGGGACACGATCGCGGTGACCGCGGCGAACAGTCGATCAGGTTCTCGCGGCATGCCAAACGGCCCGGTCAACTGACGGTGCAGTCGGCGGCACCTGGCATCGTGGGTGTCATAGGCCTCACGCTCCGCATCCGACAGCGCCACGCCGACGAGGGCGACGTCGAACGGTGCGACCGTGCCGTCAGCGACGGCCCGATCGAAGCCGTACCGGTAGATGACCCCGCCGAAATAGGGGTCGAGGACGTCGACGAGGCCGTCATCGCCGCGTTCGTAGGTCGCAGTCAGCGCCAGGCGGAACATGAACGTCTCGGCCAACGCCGACGCCCACGTCGGCGCCCCATAACGGTGCGCCTCGTCAGCCACGAGCAGCCCGGGCACCCCCGTCGGGAGATCCAGCGGAACCGATGCCGCCGAATGCGGTGTGGCCACGAGGACTTCGACGTCGAACAGGTCGGCATCGTGCCCACCACCGAGCCGCCCGACGCGGCGATCACCGAGGTAGGTGCGCAGCTCGCGTTCCCACTGTTCCTGGAGGTCGATGGTCGGAACCAGCACCAGGGCACGACCGCCGCGGTCGACGATCATGCGCAGCGCGGCCATCGCCAGCCGGGTCTTGCCGGTGCCGGTGACCGCCTCGACGACTCCCCGTCCGGTTCGGCTCCACGTAGCGAGCGCGTCGGCCTGCCAGTCACGCAGGGCGAGCGCGTCGAGGTGTCGTCGTGTGCCCGACTCCGTTGCGGAGGGCGCCGAGTCGGACAACCACCCACCTCCACCCGATGCCGTGACCAGCCGCACCGTTTGCGACACGCCGCAGCGTAGGCGGACCGGGTGACACGGCCGTCGTGGGTGGCGCCGGCCGAGAGCCGGACGGGCCCGGCCGGCGCTGGGTCAGCGCACGACCATCTTGGCCGCCATGCCGGCCCAGCCCTGCTCGGTCGGTGCGGCGTGTGGTCGGCAATAGATGGCGAGTTCATCGCCTGCCGTGACGCTGGTGGTGATCAGGACTTCGTCGCCAGGCGCGACGGTCTGGTCGATTCCGAGCTCGTCCACCGTGAAGGTGTGCAGGACGTTCCCGTCGTTGCGCACGGCGAACGAGACCTCACCGGCGTCCAGCACCAGCTCCCTGGGTTCGTACGCGGAGTCGACCATCCGCACCTCGACCGCACCTGCACGCTCGTTGGCAGACAGCGTCGATCCCGTCGTCATGCTCACGATCGCCGACAGCGCCGCGAGCGCGACGACGACGAGGCTGGCGGCCGCAAGCCACCGGCGCTCGAGTCCCACCGCGCCGGTCCGACGACGCCGGACGATGCCGACGACGCCCCCCACCACCGCGGTCACCGCGCCGATCACGAACAGCCACCCCGGCACGAAGTCGAAGAAGCTGTCCGGGCGGGGCAGCCCGAGCGGGATCGGCGTCGCCGGCAGCTGCGCCAGTGCGGCGACGCCCCAGACACCGGCCAGCACGGTCGACCAGGTGCCGAAGAACCATGCGAGCACACCGGTGACCAGTCCCAGTGCCAGGGGCGGGATCACATGCACGAGCGCTCCGGGATCGGCTGCTACGGCGATCATGACCGCCACCGACGTGCTGATCGCGCCGAGACTGGCCATCACGGTTCCTGGTGGCCGATTCGTGCCGCCTGCACCGTCGTGTTCCGGGGCGTCCAATGCCCCGGTCTGCGTGGTCGTGTTCATCGTGGATCCTCCTCGTCACATCGTGACCCGACAGTGCGCGAACGCGGCCCAGAGCGCCAACCGGCGGCCATGCCTATGACGTGGGTGCCACCACCACTGCCGGACAGGATGCTCGCTGCACCGCCGCAGGGCCGGGACACCGGCGGGACGACCGGGGCCGACCGTCACATCTCCCGTTCACGACGCCGGTCACGGACGTGCGATCCCGTCACGAGCCGGGTAGCGCCAGGTCGCCGGCGGTGTAGACCGCCAGCCCGTCGGCGACGAGCCCTTCGGCGACCCGCTCGGCCCGTTGCGGGTCACCGGGCCATCCCGCAACACGGGCGAGGTCCACGCGGGCGACCGGGCCTCGGCGCAGGGCCGCGACCAGTCTCCCGCGGCCCTGCCGGTCGGAACCTTCGAACCGTGTCTGGGGCGTGCTGACGCCGGCACTCCCGTGGGCCGGGTCGGGTTCGGGTCTCCCAGCACGTGTCCATGCGCACCACGTCGCCAGTGGGCAGGTCCCGCACGACGGCTGTCGCTTGGTGCAGATGGTCGCGCCGAGGTCGAGGACCGACTGATTCCACTGCCAGGACTGCCCGGACGGCACGAGACCATCAGCGATCGCCTGGGCTTCGGCCGACGCCAGGCGACGTCCGGCGACCGCACGTGCCAGGAACCGTGCGGCGTTGGTGTCCACCACCCCGTGGTCGGCCTCGAACGCGAACGCCAGCACCGCACGTGCCGTGTAGGGGCCGACTCCCGGCAACGCGAGCAGCGCCTCGAGGGTGTCAGGAACCTGCCCGTCGTGGCGTTCGGTGATCTGGACCGCGGTGGCATGCAACAGTGCGGCTCGACGGTTGTAGCCCAGCCCGTCCCAGGCGCGCACGAGTTCGCCGACGGGCGCCGCCGCACACTGCGCCGGCGTGGCAAAGCGGTCGACGAACGCGACGAACCGTGGCAGCACCCGGTCGACCTGGGTCTGCTGGAGCATCGCCTCACTGACGAGCACGAGCCACGGATCGCGGGTGCGTCGCCAAGGAAGGTCACGCAGGTGGTCCCGGCCCCATGCGAGGAGTGCGGCGACCAGCGGTGCACCGGCGGCTGTGTCGGCCGGGATCGCCGAACCTGCCGCGTCAGGCACGCGTGACGTAGACCAACCGTGCGACGTGCGGGGACAGCTCGACGTCACGGTCCTCCCGGCGCAGGACGAACCCTTCTTCGCCACGGCCGACCTCGACCACCTCACCGGCGACCATCCCGTGCTCGTAGAGCAGGTGGACGACCTCCTGGTCACGCTGCAGCGACTCGGAGAGGCTGTGCAGACGGACCTGGCCGTCATCGGCGTCGGCGAGGGCGACGACGTCGCTGGCGTCGCGCGCCGGCGCACCCGGGATCGGGTTGCCATACGGGCTGGTGGTCGGGTTTCCCAGCAGTTCGGCGAGCTTGTCCTCGACCCGGTCGGAGATCACGTGCTCCCACCGGCACGCCTCCTCGTGGATGAACTCGGGGTCGAGTCCGATGACGTCGGCGAGCAGCCGTTCGGCCAGACGGTGCTTGCGCATGACGTGGGTGGCCTTGTTGCGGCCCTCGTCGGTCAGCTGCACGGTCCGGTCGTCAGCCAACCGGAGCAGCCCCTGCTCTTCGAGGCGGGCGACTCCTTCCGAGATCGACGGTGCCGACAGGCCCAATCGCTCGGAAAGGCGTGCGCGGAGCGCCGGGATGCCCTCTTCCTCGAGCTCGAGGACGGTGCGCAGGTACATCTCGGTCGAATCGATCAAGTCGTGTGCCACGTGCCCGCCTCTGCCACGCGCGCCACCCACGCGCCACCGTCGGACACACGATCCTATCGGCGGCCGCTACGGTCGCCGGGAGCGGATCCCACCGCCGAGGAGCCCACGAGGAACTGATGGCACGTCTGCGACGGCGTGGTTCGGCCCCTCCTGTGGGCGCCGACACGATGGCCATCCGCACCCTCGGGACCGCCGAACGGATGGCCACGCGACGCACGCCCCCGCCGTTATGGGCCGATCTGGTGGCGCCACCGCCGCCGGAGGCGGAGCTGAACGGCGTCGTTCAGGCGGACGTGTGCGTCATCGGGCTCGGCGCCACCGGCCTGAGCGCGGCCGAACATCTGGCCAGACGCGGCGCGAAGGTCGTGGGTCTGGATGCCGGTCCGATCGGTGGCGGAGCGTCGGGGCGCAACGCCGGCATGCTGTCCGCCGGGCTGGCACCGTTCCATCACGACCTGATCGAGATCGTCGGCCGGACCCGCGCCATCGAGCTCTACCAGGCCACGCTGACCGAACTCGCCTCGTTGCGGGACGACCCGTACGCCGGGGTGGAGTGGACCGGGAGCCTGCGGGTCGCCCATCATGAGGTCGAAGCGGCTGACTGTCGGCGCCAGCTCGAGATCATGCGGCGTGACGGTCTGCCCGTCGAGGAGTACCACGGACCGGAGGGCACCGGTCTGCTGTTCCCGTGGGACGGGCGGCTCCACCCGGCGAAGTGGACCAGGCAGCGCGCCGAAGACGCGCGGGCCGCCGGCGCGAGCCTTTTCGCCTACACCGAGGCCCAACACGTGGGCGAACGCGATGTGAGCACCTCCACCGGCGAGGTTCGATGCCGCTCGGTGGTGGTCGCCGTCGACGGTGGCCTGGAACGCATCGTCCCCGCGCTCGACGGCGTCGTGCGCACCGCCCGGGCCCAGATGCTCGCGACCGGCCCGACCTGGGAGATCGAGCTTTCACGGCCGGTGTGCTCGCGCTGGGGTTACGACTACTGGCAGCAGCTGCCCGACGGGCGCATCGTGCTCGGCGGGCAGCGCGACCACGGTGGTGACGACGAATGGACCCACCGCGCCGAGCCGACCGACCAGATCCAGTCCGCACTCGACGCGACGTTGCGCGAACACCTCGGAGT